>CAZTIY010000102.1:0-5409 GCA_964613765.1 uncultured Eubacterium sp. | reverse complement strand
GCGGCGGCATAACACCGCTGCGGAAATTTTCCTAAGCTGAGCATGCAGTTTCACGTAGGAGCGAGGAAGTGAGCGGCAAGGCGCGGGGTTTAAGCGTAGCGGTTTAACCCCGCGCCCCGCAGGAGGCAAGCGACTCGTAGAAACTGCGCGAAGCGAGGACCTTTTCCGCAGCGATGCTATCCCGCCCGACCCTCAAATACCATGTGTGAACTGCAACACGCATTGCAGAACCGCTGTTGTAATTGTTACAGAGTTCCCGGCTGTCAGAGAATACCCGTATACCGGCTTAATCATGATGGCCGGTACGGGAAAAATCATGCTGAAAACGAACAATCGAAAGTTATATAAAAAGATTCTTATGATTGCGCTCCCTATTGCCCTGCAGTCACTCATAGGGAGCAGTCTCAGCCTTATAGACAATCTTATGGTCGGGAGTCTGGGAGAAGCCCGGCTCGCGGCGGTGGGCGCCGGGGTACAGATATTCTTCCTCTACTGGATGATCATATTCGGGTTCACAAGCGGCGGAGCCCTGTTCGTGGCCCAGTTCTGGGGAGTCAGGGACATGACCGGAATCAGGAGGACCGTGGGTTTCACGGCGAGAACGGCTTTCGTCATTGCTCTCCTGTTTTTCGCGGCGGCTAATCTTTTTCCCGGCGCCGTAATGAAAGTCTTTTCGACAGATCCTGAAGTCATAAGCATGGGCGTCAGGTATATACGGATATGTTCTCCGTGTTTTCTTTTTGTCAGTGTCAGCCAGCCGCTCGCGATGGGACTCAGAACCACACAGCAGCCCCGTATTCCCCTGTTAATCAGCAGCGTTGCCTTCCTGACAAATACATTTCTGAATTATCTTCTCATATTCGGGAAACTCGGTCTTCCGAGGATGGAAACCGACGGCGCGGCGCTCGCGACCACGATCGCGAGGGCGGTTGAGATGCTGCTTCTCGTTTTCACGGTCTTCGGCAGGAGAAACATTATCAGCGGAAGGCCGGGGGATTTTCTCCACGCTCCCCGGGATCTCCGGAGGAACGTAATCAGGCGGGCTGTTCCGACAACGGCAAACGAAACTCTGTGGTCGCTCGGGCAGACCATGTATATGTCGGCTGTCGGGCATATCGGAGTTACGGCCTACGCGGCGGCCCAGGCGGGGCGCACCATAGAGGACCTGTTTTTCCTGACCGGTTTCAGCATAGGAGACGCAGCCCTTATACTTATAGGGGAGAAACTTGGCGAAGGGAAAACGGATGAGGCCCGCAGCATGGCGCACATTATGATAAGAACAGCCCTTATAGTCGGAACGGCGGCCGGGGTACTTATGATAATTCTTTCCCGTCCGGTACTGAATCTTTTCGATTTCACGCCGCTCGGGCGGAGTTACGCGGGGAAGATACTTCTGGTCTACGGCATCCTCCTGCCGCTCAATCTCTATACCGGGGTTCAGGTATCGGGAATACTGAGAAGCGGCGGCGATACCCTGTTTGCCGCCGTCTGTGAAATAAGCACAGTGTGGCTCATAGGGGTGCCTCTCGCATTCACGGGCGCACTGGTCTTGAAGCTGCCGGTCTATCTGGTTCTTTTCCTTGCGAGAAGTGAGGAGATCGTAAAGGCCGTCATTTTGACACTGCGGTTCCGTTCCGGGAGATGGGCAAGGAACGTGATACACGATATCTGAATTTTGCAGTAATCACGATGAGGTTAATATAGCATTTGCGGCCCATAGAGTATCAGCTTAAGAGGAGTGTTAAAAATGTTTCCCGGCGATTCAGGATTTTATGAAGTTTGATTTTCGCACAATACTCGTTATTTAACGTCTGCGCGACGTGAAAGGCTGCGGTTTATGAAAAAATTTACGGCGGTGCGCCCGGTTTTTATAATTCTCACCGTCATACTCGCGGTTTCAGTTCTTCTTACGGGCTGCGGAAGACCCGACCCGGTGACGCGAGAGAGTTATTATTTCGATACAGTCTGCAAGATTACCGTATATGATATGGAAGACATGTCAGCGGATAACGCGGCTGCTGCGATCGAGGACGGCATGGCGCTCTGCCGGAAGTATGAGGGACTTCTGAGCAGGACAAAAAAAGGTTCGGACATATATAAGGTAAATCATGCCGGCGGGGAATGGGTGCGCGTTGACGGAGACACGGCCGAGCTTTTGGAAAAAGGCATATATTACGGAGAACTCTCAGACGGAAAATTCGACATCACTATAGGGAAAGCTGAGGATCTGTATGACTTTCACAGTGACACTCACAGAGTTCCGTCAGCGGGCGAGCTTAAGGACGCCGCGGCGTCCGTTGACTACCGGAATATAGAGATCAAAGGCCGCGATGTCAGACTTAAGGATAAAAACAGCGAGATAGATCTCGGTGGCATCGGGAAAGGATATATAGCGGACAGGGTCGCGGCTCTGTTAAAGTCGGAAGGCGTAACATCCGCCATAGTCAGTCTCGGAGGAAACATAGTCACTGTCGGGGACAAGGACGGAGAGCCGTTTACCGTGGGCATAGAAAAGCCTTTCTCTGACCAGAGTGAGATTATCGGAACCGTGCTGATGAAGGATGAGACCATAGTGACTTCCGGCACTTATGAACGTTATTTCAGAAAGAACGGCAAGTTCTATCATCATATTCTCGATCCCGGGACAGGACTTCCGGCCGATACGGATATCCTTGGCGTTACCATAATTTCCGGAGCGGGAAATTCCGCCGACTGCGACAGTCTGGCGACATACTGTCTGATTCTCGGAAAAGAAAAAGCGCTGAAACTTATCGGCGGGATGGACGGATATGAGTGCCTGATAATAGATACCGGCGGGAACATAGAAACGACACCGGGAATGGAATTCACGGAGAGCAAATAGATAACAGCGGACATAACAGTGAGGTGGAGAGATGGATGTCTCATAATCGATACCGGCGGGAACATAGAAACGACACCGGGAATGGAATTCACGGCGAGCGAACAGATAACAGCGGACATAACAGCGAGGTGAGAAGATGAAACTTGTTACTTTTGTATATGAGGGAAAAGAAAGCGCGGGCATACTCTCGGAGGACGGCAGAACGATTTATGAGACCGGATTCGCCTCCATGAACGAACTCATAGCTTCGGGGAAAATCCCGGTAAAGGGGAAAGCTGTGGAAGCGGATAAGGCGCAGATTCTCGCACCGATCCCGCGTCCCGCGCAGGACGTGATATGCCTCGGCATAAATTACACGGATCACGCCGCGGAGGCCGCGGCATTCAGCGACAGCTTTTCACTGGAGGTAAGAGAAAGCGCCATATATTTTTCAAAGAGGGTCAACCGTTCGCCCGGCCCGGGAGCCGCGATAGAATCGCACAGGGATATAGAGAAAAAAGTTGACTATGAGGCGGAGCTCGCCGTAATCATCGGCAAAGTGGCCCGCAATGTCCGTAAGGAGGATGCCTGGGACTATATTTTCGGTTACACGATACTTAACGACATGAGCGCCCGGGATCTTCAGACGGGTCATAAACAGTGGTATTTCGGGAAGAGTCTCGACGACTTCACGCCCACGGGCCCGGTTATTGTAACGGAGGATGAATTTGAACGGCCGCCGGCAAGGCGGATCACATCCCGGGTGAACGGAGAGCTCCGGCAGGACAGCGTGACGAATATGCTCATCCACGGTATAGATGAGATCATCGCGGATCTTTCAAGCGGCATTACGCTTATGCCCGGCACAATCATAGCCACGGGTACGCCGGCGGGAGTCGGGATGGGCATGGAGAAGCCTGCTTTCCTGGAGCGCGGCGATACCGTGACCTGCGAGATAGAGGGAATAGGCGTACTTGAGAATACGCTTAAATAATAAAACCGACATTTCTCAGCGGGTTTTCCGCGTTATAAACCGCCGCAGGATGAAGATTCGCGACTGCCGGCGGTTTTCTATCTTTTCTGAAACTGCAGTTTGGGAACGGTGGCGGAGACCCGGGTGTTCGCGGGGATTGATTCCGTGACGAAGGTGTTGCCGGCTATAACAGAGTTTCTGCCGATAACCGTGTTTCCGCCCAGAACCGTGGCATTTGCGTAAATGACCACGTTATCCTCTATGGTAGGATGACGCTTGACGCCGGCGAGCGCTCTGCCGTTCAGCGTTGAGAGCGCGCCCAGAGTAACGCCCTGATATATCTTCACATTATTCCCGATTTCGGTGGTTTCACCGATAACGATTCCCGTTCCGTGGTCTATAAAGAAATATTCTCCGATTACGGCGCCGGGGTTGATATCTATGCCCGTCTGACTGTGAACATATTCAGTCATGATTCTCGGAATGAACGGAACTTTCTGTTCATAGAGCACATGAGCGATTCTGTAGACAAAAATGGCAAGTATGCCGGGATAAGAGAAGATTATTTCCTCTTTGTTTCCGGCAGCCGGATCCCCCGCGAGTTCTGCTTCGACATCCTTTATTATCATTTTCTGTATGCCGGGCAGGGAGTCTATGAAGCAAAGCGCCATTTCCTCAGCCATGCTTTCTATTTCTTCTGTCCCCGCTCCGGTCGGATTCACTTTTTTCTCCTGATAAAGAAGCGCTATACGAATCTGTTTGAAGAGTTTTTCATAAATGATCGCCAGTGTGTCCCCGGCGAAATTATTCATCGGCACATAGGCCGCGTTTTCTCTTCCGAAATATCCCGGGAACATCAGACGTCTTGCTTCTTTTATTACGTCCGTTATTTCCGAACGTTTCGGAAGCCTCACGCCTATGCCCGTTTCGAAAATCTTTTCCTCCGCGTAATTCTGTTCGAGCGCTTTTGCGGCCTCGGAAATTTTCCCCTTTATATCCATTACAATCTCCTGCATATTGAACTCGCTGGAGAGCTCGCAACATTTTCCTTTCTTAAAATTCCGGTAAATCTCTCTGTAACTATACTATATACTATATACTATATGCTTATGTGCAAATGCCGCGGATTTTATAAAGTGAGCATAAATTTCCGCCGGACAGATTTTCCCGCGAACCGCGGGGTTACAACCCATATTTACCACGTTTCATACCCGGTAAACCGCGAATTATACACGTTCTGCGTAAGTTTCTGATAAATCTGCACAAGTTTCTTGCTTCATTAGTTCCGCGACGCTCATGATCCACTTCATGTCTCTGTATTATGATTTCCGCGATGTACACGGTCCCGGTCATGTTCCTGCATCATTAGTTCCGCGTTGCACACGTTCCCTTTCAGTTTCTCCATCATTAGTTCTCCAGCGTGTACGGCCTGATTCATATTCTTTACGGAATCATACGTTTTTCGTCATTTTTCGATGGTTACGGATATATGCTTTCCCGTTACCGTTAAGAGGATAAGTGAACACAGGCAGCTATCGGGGCGGCGGCATAACACCGCGGCGGAAATTTTCCGCAGCTGAGCATGCAGTTTCAC
>CAZTIY010000101.1:2800-5737 GCA_964613765.1 uncultured Eubacterium sp. | reverse complement strand
CCCTCTGAACAGTAGCTGAAAATGACGCACGGGAGCAATTTTACACATGACCGACATTTTCAGAGCGGCGGCTGTGGTATAATGTGACAGTTAAATCGAATTTGAAAGATAAAAGAGTGCGGTTGGGATTAACGAAGCGAATGATTGTGTGAAATCACCCGGGTTGACCGGAACTTATCGGATATGAACGAAGTGCGTGGAAAAAGAAGAAAAGCAGAAAAATCGGGGGAAAAGTGAAAAAAAGCAAAAAAAGCAAGGAGAGAGTTACCGGAGAACAACCTGACTGAAATATTAAGAGATGAAGATTCAGAGAGAGGAAAGCGGAAAGCGATATGAAAGATAAAGACTCAGGCGGAGGAAAACACAGCAGAGGGATACATTCTCCCGGCCGGGACACGCTGGACATAGGGAGACTCGAAAATCAGAAATACAGTCCGGAAATCATAAGACAGTATGAAGACCCGGAATTTGCGCGGGCTTCCGAAGAATACGAGCGACAGGCCAGACGAAGGAGCGAGAGGGCTAAACAGTCCGGACAGAGAGCGGTTCAGGAACCGTCTTTCGACAGCGGGGATTACTTTGACACGGAGGAAAACGGGAGAAAGTCCGGGAGAAAATCTGAAAAACGCCCTGAGAAACGTCCGAAGAAACGTAAATCACGGGCAAAAACCATACTGACAGCCATACTGATTGTGTTTTTAGCGTTAGCGGTGCTTGCCGTCGGATTTGTTTTCTACGCGGGAGGCAGACTGGAAAAGATCGACACTTCAGGCGAGGACTTAGGCGTCTCTACATCCGTGAAGAGCAGTCTTTCCGGTTACAGAAACATCCTGATTCTCGGGTCGGACGCCCGCGCGGGAGAGAGCATTAAGGGAAGCAGATCCGACGCTATCATCATCATGAGTATAAACAGGAGAAACGGGGATATCAAACTCGTTTCGGTTATGCGCGATTCCTATCTTAAGCTCGCGAACGGCAGCGGTAATCTCGTGCTTGACAAAATAACACACGCGCACGCTTACGGCGGAGGCGCCGATACGGCAGCGGCTCTGAACAGGAGCCTTGATTTGAATATTAAGGAATATGTGGTTTTTAACTGGCAGGCTGTGGCTGACGTAGTGGATGCCCTCGGCGGCATAAATATCGACGTTAAGCAGAACGAGATAGGCGATCTTAACAGATACGGTCCAAACTCGGCGAAGAATACGGGAAGGCAGTATAAAGCGATAACCGCTGCGGGCCCACAGAGATTAGACGGCGCGCAGGCTGTGACCTACTGCCGCATCAGGAAGAATTCAGGCGGCGACACCGCGAGAGGCGGACGCTACCGTACTGTTATCTCCGCGGTGATGAAGGAGGCCGTCAGTTCTCCGGTCGGCGCCGTAAAAATAATGAATTCCGTTCTGCCGGAGATACAGACCAACATGTCGCGGATGGACATACTGAGTCTCATAGTGCGCGCGCCCGGATTCGACACCAAAGAGTCAGTGGCGTGGCCGGAGAATTACTGGGGAGGAATCACCCACGGCCTCTGGTACGCCGTACCGAGAACACTTTCTTCCAATGTAACAAAACTGCATGAGGAGCTGTTCGCGCAGAGCGGTTATCAGCCGTCACAGGAATGTGAATCGATCAGCAATGAGATAATAAACAGCACCGGGATAAGGTAGAACCGGCGCGAAACCGGGACGCGATCATGTAACCTGACCGCGTCGCGTAACTCCGCGCGTCTGCCGGCGCAGACAGAACCGTAACGCGGGGACAGTCCGCAGCCGTGTAACTCCGCGCGTCTGCCGGCGCTGCAGAACCGTTACTCAGGGAATTGCGGGAGTTGCAGCCGCCGCCCGGGACGGAAACGTGCCGTACTGCCGCAGGAATAAGGGAATCAGGGAATCGGGAGAATAATATGCTTGAAATCAGGAACATTTCCAAGGAATACCGCACGGGCGACCTCGTTCAGAAAGCTCTGGACGACGTATCCCTCGACCTGAGAGACAGCGAGTTCGTCGCTGTGCTCGGTCCGTCCGGCTCCGGGAAAACGACTTTTCTTAATATAGTCGGAGGCCTCGACCGCTACGACAGCGGCGACCTTTTGATAAACGGCGTATCGACCAGGGAATACGGCGACCGCGACTGGGATGCCTACCGGAATCATACAATCGGTTTCGTTTTTCAGAGTTACCATTTGATACCCCATCAGTCCGTCCTCGCCAACGTCGAACTCGCGCTTACGATTGCCGGCGTATCCGCCGAGGAACGCAGGACCCGGGCAAAAGAAGCCCTGGAGAAAGTCGGACTGTCTGAGCATATAAACAAGCGGCCGAACCAGCTTTCCGGGGGTCAGATGCAGAGAGTCGCAATAGCGCGCGCCCTCGTGAACGACCCCGACATAGTCCTTGCCGACGAGCCGACGGGCGCTCTCGATTCAGAGACCAGCATCCAGGTCATGGATCTTCTGAAAGAGGTCGCGAAGGACAGACTGGTCGTCATGGTGACGCACAATCCGGAACTCGCGGAGAAATACGCGACCAGGATTGTCACATTGAAAGACGGAAAAATAACCGGCGATACCGATCCTTTCCATGCCGTGGAGAGTGAAGTTAAAAAAGGCACAAGTCCGGGCAGAGCGTCCATGGGCTTCCGCACCGCGCTTCAGCTCAGCTTCCAGAATCTCAGAACAAAGAAAACGCGTGCCATACTCGTCTCTTTCGCTGGTTCGATAGGCATTATCGGAATCGCGCTCATAATTTCTCTTTCGTCGGGCGTCAACCGGTATATAAAGGATACGGAGGAAAGGGCGCTTTCCCAGTATCCGTTCCAGATCACATCGAGCAGCGCCGATTTAGCGAAATTCATGACGGGCACGGGTTCCGGGAGCGAACTTGAAAACCCGGAGGACACGTCCGGAAGCGGCGGAGAAGCGTCGAAAAACGACGA
>CAZTIY010000101.1:1471-2700 GCA_964613765.1 uncultured Eubacterium sp. | reverse complement strand
CGTTTTCCGCCCCGGAAGGTAAAGTACGCGAACTCAGCCTGGTGCAGAATCTGCTTTCGACTGTCGACGCGAATGACCTCGATTCGCTCAGGACATATTTTGAGAGCGGAGACAGCGATATTAAAGAATACGCGAAAGCGATTGAATACAGTTACGCCCTTACGCCGCTTATATACAGAATGGACGGCGGCAAACCGCGAAAGGTCAATCCGAACGAGTCATTCAAGTCCCTCGGCATGGATTCTTCCAGCATGATCATGAAATTCTCGAACGGGTTCACCATGGATGTCTTTTTCAAACTCCCGGAAGAGAAGAGTCTCTACCGCGATCAGTATGACGTGAAGTCGGGGCGCTGGCCGGAGAATTCCGGAGAGTGCGTGCTTGTAACCCTGAAAAACGGCGGCATATCCGACTTTCTGCTCTACACCATGGGACTCCGCGATGCCTCAAAGCTTGATCAGTATATTCAGGATTTTTCGGAAGGGAAAACCGTTAACATTGAAGGCGAGGCACATGACTGGTCATACGATGATATAGAAGGAACAACGTTCCGGGTGGTAGGCGGATACGACTGCTATACAAAGAATGAGAGCAGCGGCACATGGACCGACCGCTCCTCTGACGACGAGTACATGAGCGAAGTCGTGAAGAACGGACGCGAGCTTAAGATCGTCGGCGTTATATCCCCGAAAGAGAATCTTGACACCGTAATGCTCGGCTCCGGTATCTGGTATCCGGATGATCTGGTTGAAGAACTGCGTGAAGAGGCGGGAGAGAGCGCGATAGTGCAGGAGCAGCTCGCCGTGCCCGAACGGAATGTCCTGACAGGACGCGCCTTCGGTGACAGGTCGGAGGCGGAACTGGATTCCGAAGATCTTATATCAGTCGATGAGAACGCTCTCCGCAGTGCTTTTTCCATAGATAAAAGCAAACTCAAACCTGTCTCCGCGCCTTCGTTCAACACGGAATCTGTCGACTTTCAGAAAATCGTGCGTGAAAGCATGAGCGCAGTTGATTCCGACGAAATCAGGAAAGCGACGGAGCAGGTTGCGGCCGGGATTACGCAGGAAGACACGGAGAGTGTAATTAAACAGGTTATAACCGGCTATATGACATATATCAGAGAAAATCCTCCGGAAGGGACAGATATGGATGCTGTATCGGCAAGTTTCGCCGAATATCTTTCTTCAAAGGACGGACAGAATCTGATGCGGCAGGCGGTCGCTTCC
>CAZTIY010000101.1:0-1461 GCA_964613765.1 uncultured Eubacterium sp. | reverse complement strand
TTCCGTTATAGGTGATGACGATCAGAAAAACTTTGATAATCTTTCAGACACTGTACAGGCGCAGATGTCAAAGGTCCTGCGGAGCGCGACAGAAAAGACAGCGCAGGCCATGGAGGTTCAGATGCAGAAGACTCTCTCCTCGTATATGACTTCATATATTAAAAATCTCACCGGCGCTTTCAGCGTGGATGCCGCCGCTCTCACAAAGGCGTTTAAGCTGAATATGGACGAGAATGAGATGCAGTCGTTCCTGACCACTGTTATGACAGCGGGAACGGATACTCTCGAGTCCAATCTTACGTCATTCGGATACGCGGCCGATGACGACCTCAGCGCAGTCACGATTTATCCGTATGATTTCGAGTCAAAAGAGCAGGTGACATCGATTCTGACCGCGTATAATCAGAAGATGCGCGACGGCGGAGAGGATGAAAAAGTTATTTCATATACCGATGTCGTGGGATCGCTCATGTCTTCGGTCACTTCAATCATTAACTCCATCAGGAATGTTCTGATCGCGTTCGTTTCGATTTCGCTTATAGTCTCATCAATCATGATAGGCGTGATTACATATATCAGCGTCTTCGAGCGGAGACAGGAAATCGGCATCCTCAGAGCCATGGGCGCGTCAAAGAGGAATGTGGCCCAGGTGTTCAACGCCGAGACATTTATCATCGGACTGATGGCGGGTGTTATGGGTGTGGTTCTCAGTGCGCTTCTGGATATTCCGCTGAATATGATAATAGCCTACTTCTCCGACTCTGGCGTAACCGCGTACCTCCCGCTGAGTTCAGGCGTGGTGCTCGTTATACTAAGCGTCATCCTCACCCTGATCGGCGGTCTGCTTCCCGCCCGCAAAGCGTCAAAGAGCGACCCGGTCCTTGCCCTGCGCTCGGAATAGCCGGAACTGAAAGAACACCCCCGCCGTTCGTCAGGAACAGGAAACGCGCACAGAATGCGCATCCGCGGCAGAGAGCCTCAAAGAAGACCATCAAAGGGGACCACGCCGGACACATCCACGCCAACTGCGACTGTGAGTTCGCCGTAAGTTTCAGCGGTCCCGGGGAAGTGCAAGGCTACGACCCCGACAGATACCGCGCCATGTATGACAGCGCGGAAAGCGATACCTGGCAGGAGAGGCTCATCTCCATGCGCCGTAAGCAGTACGCCGCGAATCCGGAAAAATACAGGATGCAGAAGAGAGAGGCGTACGCGAAGCGAAATACAAATGTAAAATGAACTAACGGGAACGAGAAAGACAGGTTCCTTACGAGATGGCACTGCGACTAATCAAGAGATGATCACATGCGATAGAATCGTTGGCAAGTATTTTTCCAAAGGAAAAATGGCATTATACAAGAAAAGCGGTCATTCATCACGGAAAATAAAGGATCTCATCTTGTTCCGCATAGGGGTAGCAATTATGATTAATGTATGGGACTATAGTGACGCAGAAGAGGT
>CAZTIY010000100.1:0-5825 GCA_964613765.1 uncultured Eubacterium sp. | reverse complement strand
TAAAAATATTATACCTTAATTGCCCCTGTTTGCAATAACGACCGCGCGCCCGCTTTCTCCGTATTGCCTTGACCTGTGAATGATGATACACTTCTGTTTACTGTTTATGAAAGAAAGGCGGATATATGGCTTCCGGATCTGATAAGAATTTTGAAAACACATACTACAACCTGTCCTCTGAGGACACACTGAGAGCGTTTAACAGCAATACAGACGGGCTCACGGCAAAACAGGTCGAACGGAACCGCGAAATTTACGGGGTGAACAAGCTCCGCGAAGAGAAAAAGAAAAGCATGATCGCTGTCTTCTTCTCGCAGTTCAAGGATCTCCTCGTGGTGATACTGATAATCTCAGCCGTTATTTCTTTTGTCACGGGGAATCAGTCAAGCGCCGTTGTCATACTGATCGTGCTCGTACTTAACGCTGTACTCGGAACCGTCCAGTTTTTCAAGGCGCAGAAGTCACTTGAAAGTCTGAAAAAACTCTCGTCACCCATGGCGACCGTTATCAGGGACGGGCAGCTTACCGTGATACCGGCGGAAGAACTCGTCGCCGGCGATATCGTCACGCTGAACGCGGGAGACGTCGTACCCGGCGACGGGCGCATAGTGGACTGTTTTTCCCTGAAAACAAATGAGAGCTCACTTACGGGCGAGTCCGAGAGCGTCGAGAAAATGTCTGATACGCTGGAAACAGAAAGAGCTGCCCTCGGTGATCAGAAAAACATGGTTTTCTCGGGTTCTCTCGTGACATACGGACGCGCGACGGTTGTCATCACCGCAGTCGGAACGGGCACGGAACTCGGGAAGATTGCGGAACTCATGAACGAGACGAAAGAGCGCAAAACGCCTCTCCAGGTCACGATGGATAACTTCAGCCGCGGTCTTTCGTTCGGAATCATGCTGATCTGCGCCCTCGTGTTCGGTCTCAGTCTCTACCGCCACATGGGGGTAACGGATGCTCTCCTGTTCGCCGTAGCGCTCGCGGTGGCGGCTATCCCGGAAGCTCTTTCCTCCATAATAACCATATCGCTCGCTATAGGAACGGGCCGCATGGCGAAACAGAACGCCATCATGAAAGACCTTAACGCGGTTGAGGGCCTCGGGTGCGTTTCCATTATATGCTCTGACAAGACAGGAACACTGACACAGAACAGGATGACTGTTGTCTATGAGAGCGCCATAGACGGAAACGGTGAGGAACTTCTTCTCGCCTCTATTTTAAATAACGACGGAAAAATCGTTGAAAATGACGCGGGATCGGATAATGAATCCGGAAACGGATCTGATGCGGTAAGTGACACCCGGTCCGAAAACAAAGACAAAAATGAAAAGGCGACGTCCGGTATCACATACACCGGGGACCCGACGGAAACCGCCTATCTGGATCATTATATCAACGTCCGCGGAAGAGATGAATTCGACGCGATGCTCGCCAAATACCCGAGAGTGTCCGAGGTTCCTTTTGACTCCGACAGAAAACTCATGAGCACGGTTCACATGATCGACGGCGAATACGTTATGTATACAAAGGGCGCCATAGACGTCATACTGGACCGGGCCGGCAATCTCACCCCCGAGCACAGACAGACGATCACGGAAGAGAACAGAATACTCCCGGAGAACGGTCTCCGCGTCCTCGGCTTCGCGAAAAAAAGGCTGGGAGACCGCTCAGACATAACCGAAGATGATGAATACGACCTGCAGTATATAGGTCTTCTCGCCGAGATGGATCCTCCGAGAAAAGAATCAGCGAAAGCCGTGAAGGATTCCATAGCGGCGGGTATCAAACCCATCATGATTACCGGCGATCATAAGGTAACCGCATCGGCAATCGCGAAGAAAATCGGGATTATGAAGGACGGCGACCTCGCTGTAACGGGTCCCGAACTTGATGAAATGTCGGAAGAGGAGCTTATCGAAAAGCTTCCGCGTATCTCCGTATACGCCCGTGTGTCGCCGGACAATAAGATAAGGATAGTCCGCGCCTGGCAGAGTCAGGGACATATCTGCGCTATGACGGGGGACGGGGTGAACGACGGTCCCGCGCTCAAGTGCGCGGATGTGGGAATCGCCATGGGAATAACAGGGACTGAGGTCGCGAAGGATTCCGCCGCCATGATTCTCATGGATGATAATTTCGCGACCATAATCAAGGCCGTGCTGAACGGGCGTAATATTTACGCCAACATCAAGAACGCGATAAAATTCCTTTTATCCGGAAACGCCGCCGGTATCGCCGCGGTTCTTTACTGTTCGCTCCTCGGTCTCCCTATGCCGTTCACGGCCGTGCAGCTTCTGTTCATCAACCTGATAACGGACAGCCTTCCGGCTCTCGCCATAAGCATGGAACCGCTCAACAGCGCGCTCATACACGATAAACCGAGACCCCAGGGAGAATCGGTTCTGAACAGACCCACACTCCTGGAAATATGCTGGACGGGACTTCTGATTTCCATAGTTACTGTATTCGCTTTCCGGCTCGGGCTCGGAGCGGACGCCGGGGTCATCTCCGCTCTCGGACTCACGGGCGTTAACTTCAACGCCGTGACCGCGTCGACAATGTCATTCGCCACGCTTTGCCTCGCGAGACTCTGGCACGGATTCAACTGCAGAGGAAGAGAAAACATTTTCCGGCTCGGAATTTTTTCAAACCTGTACACGATAGGGGCGTTCCTGGTCGGGGCGCTTCTTCTCCACTGCATACTGCTGATGCCGTTCTTCTCTTCGGCTTTCGGCGTTAGCCAGCTTAATCCCGCCCTCATCATGTATGTATGGATACTGTCATTCATTCCGACATTCATAATCCAGATCGTGAAGATGATACGGTACAGGAAACGCTGACGGGAACGTGCCGTGAAGAAAAGCGGACAGTGAAGCCGGTGTCAGGCGGAATACTTTTTCCCAAGAGCTTTGAACGCGGGTTCGGAGCGGCGGATCATCTCATTACTCACACAGAAAGAAACGCGCATGTACCCGGGCCCCGCGAAAGAACTTCCGGGCACGATTAGAATGTTATACTCTTTGGCCGCCTTAGCGAACTCTTTCTCGTCTTCTATCGGTGATTTCATCCAGAGATAGAAAGCGCCCTGCGGTTTAACGCACTCGAAACCCGCTTCTGTAATGATCCTGTAAAGATCCTCCGCGTTCTTCTTATAATAAGCGACGTCTACCTTAGCGTCCAGGCAGCGCTCCACCGCAAGCTGGATGAGAGAAGGAGCGTTGATAAAACCGAGCACACGGTTGGCTATGACGGCAGCCTCCGTGAATTCACCGCAATCATCCGATTCCGGAGAAACAGCGATATAACCTATACGCTCTCCGGGAAGAGAAAGCGATTTACTGAAAGAGTAGCATATGAGCGTATTATTGTAGAAATCCGGGACAAACGGGACTTCTTCATCCGTATAAACCAGCTCTCTGTAAGGTTCATCAGAAATGAGATATACCGGATGACCGATCTCTCCGGATTTTCGCGTGAGCACCTCCCCCATGGCTTTAAGCGTCTCCGCCGGATAGATCACACCTGTCGGATTGTTCGGTGAATCGATTATCACGGCCTTTGTCTTATCCGTGATTCTCTCTTCAAGCGCGTCCATATCAGGAAGAAATCCGCCCTCCGGATTCGGAGGAACTATAACCGTGTTACCGTGAAAATTTCTGACGTAATTACCGTATTCAAGGAAGAACGGAGCGAATACTATCACCTCGTCTCCGGGATCCAGTATCGTCTTCAGAATGACGTTCATCCCCGCGGCAGCGCCCACCACCATAATGATATTGTCCTGAGTGTAACGGCTGCCGAAACGACTGTTCAGATTATCCGCGACGGCCTGCCGCGTGGTCTCGAATCCGGCGTTAGACATATATCCGTGTACCCTGTGTGGATCCTCTGTGGCAAGAACTTCCACTACAGCCTCCCTGACTTCCTCAGGGGGATAAAGATTAGGGTTTCCGATGCTGAAATCGTATACATTCTCAGCGCCGAATTTCTGCGCCATAATCTTTCCTTCCTCGAACATCGTCCTGATTACGCTGTTATTCTGAACAAGCGGCTCCATCTCTTTCGCGATCATGATATCCTCCGTTCCGGGACTTCAGGTCCCTCATCCGACAAGCTGTTAATCTCAGGAACCTCAGGTCCCTCATCTGACAGGCTGACAAACTCCGGGACTTCAGGTTCCTCATCTGACAAGACTACAATTTCCGGGACTTCAGGTCCCTCATCCGACAAGCTGATAAGCTCCGGGACTTCAGGCCCCTCATATGACAAGCTGATAAGCTCCGGGACTTCAGAGCCTTCATCCGACAGGCTGATAAGCTCCGGGACTAAAACCGTGAGCCCGCTCTGCAAAGCAGCGGATCTTCGCCCGCCCCCGCGCGGAAGTAAGCGCCGGCGGCCTATTCCTTTACTTCAGGATCAAATCCTTCTGCTGATTCACCCGACAGACGTGAGGATAAATTCACAGGCTTTACTTCAGGGTTGAACCCTGCTCCTTATTCATCCCCCGTCCGTGTTCAGGCCATGTCCGGGAAATTCCGGGGGCGGTCAGAACGACCTTTTGATTATACCACAATGAGCAGTCAGTACTGAAATTTCAACGTTTTAAGCGGTTGCTGCCAACAGCTTGTTACTAATTAACTTGAGAACTTTCCTGTTTAGTATATGCTTAATCGGTTTTTATGGCAATAGATTAAGTGCTGTTTACACATTGCTGAAGGAATAAGCGTTACAGTTCACACATGTTTTTGAGGGTCGGGCGGCATAGCACCGTACCTGCCGCTACAGGTCCGGCGTTATGCCGCGATTCCGTAATATAATATGATTAGACATCAATGTATTTTGTTTGAATTTATAAGCACAAATTCTACGCCCACGTCCGGGATTTCCTTCATCAGCTCCAGACAGTCGCCCTGCATTAGCTTCATCTGTTTTCTCCCATCAAAAAAAACACGCCGATTGACGTGCCTATAATAATTACTTTCGATCTTTTTTGACAATAGAAAAGCACGGTGCGGTGCATCGTGCCTGTGTTAACACTTTCCCGCACGTTACAGACCGCGGACAGTCTCCTTTATGCAATCTTTCGTTGGACATTTGACCTCATAGGAGTTACCAACTGACTTATAAGAAAGAGGCTTTCCGCACCGAGGACAAAAAACATCTCTTTGAGGATCCATCGCTTTCCTCTCGAGGGCATTGATCTCTTCTTTACTGTACTTTATAGCCATATATTATTTCCCTCGCTTCCTCTGCGTAATCCACTATTTTTCCTGCCTCTTTTGCACGGTCATACGCATCTACCATCAAACATATCGCCTAAATCAATCTCTGATTGGACATAAACAGAGCCCACATCGTAATCATCATATACTACAATATAATTTCCTGCATCTAAGTAGGGTTGTATGGTAGAACCGTCTACATCAATAAGTAGTTTTTCCTTACTTGCTTTTGGAAATTTATCTTCCGTTTTTTCTTCGAACAAATGCTTCAGCGATTGTTTCGGCTCTATCTTGCAAAGAATCTGCATAACCCGATACTCCCCCGATAAAGTTTTCACGCACTTCTTTCTCTTTTCTGAGGAAATCCTCAAATATCACACAATCACGAAATGCCATGAAATGGGCAGCTTCCGAGTATTCCGGGTAACGAGAGCCGGTACGTCCGTTACTGAGAGCCATCCGTTCCGTGTTGCGGAGCCGGACGAAACCGCTTCTCATTCCGATGTATAGAGCCATCCTTTACAATGAATCTTAGGCTATAGTCGAATTCATTGAAAGGAGAACGTCATATGTCCAAGGAAAAACAAATCCTGCAGTTAT
>CAZTIY010000099.1:0-5892 GCA_964613765.1 uncultured Eubacterium sp. | reverse complement strand
ACCGGCCAGACGATATCTGTCGTGTATACACGTTCCTCTTCCATCGCCCTGAACGTGGCGTGATGATCCTCGCATATCTTGCGGCAGGTTTTTACGCCGATCTTCGTGCTCTCCACGGCGCGGGCGTCCGTTACGATATGATTCTGCAGAACGAGCTTGATTTTTCCGCGGATAACGGAACCCTTGATCTCAATCGGAAATTCTTTGCTCGCGTACTTTCTCAGGTTCGAAAAAAGATTGTCAAATACTCTCATTACGCTGTCGATATCGACGAGGATCATGGTCTGCTCCGGTATGGTGTACTGTACGTTAACGTTGTACCCGTCACGCTCCAGATCAACGACATGCTCACCGATAAGCTGCCGGAAAAGTATTCCCCCGTCCATGGGCTCGAACATCTTCGTCTCGTCCTTCTGACCGAACACGAGAAAATAATTGAATAATTTGTCGGAAAGTCCCTTAAGCTGGTACGCTTTATCCTTGCACGAGCCGATATAGCGGTCGAATTCCTCTTTGGAACTGTATTTCCCGTCGCCGATGATATCGAGATATCCGATAAGAGCAGTGAGCGGCGTCCTGATGTCATGTGACATTGATGTGATAAGCTCCGCGTTCGCGTCCATCGCCGCCTGCTCGCTCTGAATCTTCTCCAGAAGCGATTTCCTCATGATTTCCACGCTTGTGACGAGGTCGCCTATCTCATCCTTCGCGTCCTGCGGAAGACTGTGCTCGATATCACCCTCGCTTATCCTCGCGACATCGTCGGAGACGCTGAATATTCTCCTGAGTATCCATCTGTTATATGAAAGTATTACGACAAAGAACACCCCGACCGCCAGTATCACGCTGATAACGTCCATCAGCCTGAACCAGCCTTCCTCATTATGGACGTTTATATAGACGTAATATACCGCGTCGCTGAAGCGGACCATGCGGTTATAAAGGTCGGGTTTGAACTCTTCCGCGGTTTCTTTTGTTATGATCCTGAGCTGCGGCGTATTGAGCTGTCTCGGTATGCCGAAACGGCTGTCCTGCTTTACCGGCTGGCCGTCCACATTTATCTTTCCGTTTTTGTCCGTGGAGACGCCGGAAATAAACGTAGCCTTTTCACCGTTATAGACGACTATCTGCGTGTAGCGGACGTCCTCAACCCATTTCTGGAGCGCCCGCGAGTCGGTGCCTTTGACGTCGTTTTTTTCTATGTACTCCGAAAGCACACGGTAGCGGTCGTCCATGACCCGGGACTTGACGCGCTCGCTCGTGAAAAAGATTCCGCCCGCCCAGGACTCGAACAGATACATCCCTATGTATGTCAGCACCGCGAGTACGACAGCGAGAAAAACAATGAGCGTCAGCTTGATGTTAAGCGATATATAATGGCTCCGGTCGGAAAAACGCTTTTTAAGATTTTCAATCAACGCGGCAAACCTTTCCCTATGTGCGTTTTGATACATACAATCTGTCCGCAACCCGTAAGCGGCCGCGGGCAGCCCCGCAAACTTTCCGGGAGCGAACCCGCTGATCTCTTCCCGCAGGCTGAAAGTGATCTCAGACAGCCCCGCAAACTCCCCGGGAATGAACCCGCTAATCTCTTCCCGCAGGCTGAAAGTGATCTCGGGCAGCCCCGCAAACTCCCCGGGCTGACTCACTACTCAATTATCCGGCATACATATTTCAGGGACCGCCGGTATATATTACAGTTCCTTTGAACAGACAGCTCAGAATTAAACCGGCAAATTAACGGTCGTTAGCGGCTGCTTATAAACGTCGATGCGTAAGGCGGTTTTTCACGAAAACACCCCGGAACCTGAGTCCGCAGTTATCGGATCCGGGGAATTTTCAGTCTATGCGGTATCTTTTTTCTCCCACGCGGTTATCGAATCCGGGGGGGGGATTTTAGCCTGTACGGTAACCTTCTTCTCCCATGCGGTCTCAGACGCGGAAAATCCTGTTCACATGCCCTGACCGTCAGTCTATGCGGTATCCTTTTTCTCCTACGCGGTTATCGGACCCGGGGGATTTTCAATCTATACGGTATCCTTTTCCCCATACGGTTTTTATTATTTCCGGTTTGTTGATGTCGTCCTCTAATTTTTTCCTGAGATTGAGCACATGGACCATGATGGTGTTCCCCGCGGACGACATGTACGGCTCACCCCAGACCTTCTCGTACAGGTCCTGATTCCGGACGACTTCGCCTCTGTGCTCCATGAAATACCGCAGTATGTCGAACTCCTTGTCTGTCAGATTGATCCACTGCCCGTTCTTCTTTACCGACCTTGTGCGGATGTCCACGATTATATTCTCTGTCAGAACCTGACTGCTGCTGTTCTTTTTGACTTCCTGCGGTCTGTCGTATTCCTTGTGGCGCCTGATAAGCGACTTAATCTTCATCAGAAGCTCCGTCTGCGAGAACGGCTTTACGAGGAAATCATCGCCGCCTATCGTGTACGCCTCGACTTTGTCTCTGTCCTGCGATTTCGCCGTGACGAAAAGCACGGGGACGGGACCTTTCAGACGGATCCTCCGGCAGACTTCTATGCCGCTCATGTCGGGCATCATTATATCCAGTACTATGAGGTCAAAATTCTGCCCTGTTTCAAGGAGATCGAGACAGGCCTGACCGCTTGCGGCCTCCGTGACGCTGTAGCCCTCGCTTGCGAGAAGCACGCTCATAACTTCGCGGATATTGGGATCGTCGTCAACTATCATAATACTATACATTGTGTTCCTCCTCAGTTATCCGCCTGTCAAAATCCCTGTGATTCTCTCTGAACATTTCCCTGCCGGTCCGGCATAATGCCGCCTTGAATGTCCGCGGGAATCTTTTTCAAATATATGTGATATTCTTATCTGAAAAATGCTGTCAGAACAACAACCGGTGAAACAGCGGGAGATTCTCCCGTTCAGGCATTATGCCCCGCGAAAAGGTTCCGCCGGAATTTCCTGTCAGATAAGCCCGAGCGACTTTAAATCAAGCCGTCCCAGATCTCTGACATAAATGTCGGCGAGTTTCCTGAGCTCTTCCTGATCTTTTTCGCTCACCGCATCGTAAACGCCCACGGTCGTGAAACCGGCCGCGCTTGCGGTCTCAAGCGCGTAAAGGCCGTCTTCTACGACCCAGGTATCGTCAGGCGGGGCTCCCAGTTCCCGCGCGGCACGGTAAAATATCTCCGGTTCTCCTTTTATAAGGCCCATATCGCCCGCGCTGTATATGAGCCTGAAATAATGCATCCCGTCGAGGCGTTCCATGGCTCCGCGCACACAGTACCCGTCTGTCGAAGTAACAATCCCCATAGGAATCCCCGCGGTCTCAAGCATGTCCAGAAACCCTGTCACACCGGGTTTCCACCGGGACTCACGGAAATAATAATCCTCCATGCCGCGGGAAAGTCCGCGGCTGACCTCTTCGCAAGTCATGTCCAGGTGATACTCCTCTATCAGGTACTCCGCGGCGCTTACGGAAGTCATCGTAAAAAGAAGATCTCCCAGTCCCTCGTCCGCCTTGATTCCGAGTCCCGCGAGAAAACGCACTCCGTCATCATGCCAGGCCGGCATGGAATCAAGAAGTGTCCCGTCCATATCAAAAATCACGGCCTTAGGCGGGCGGACAGGTTTTCCCCCGTCTCCGCCGCTTCTGCACCCGGGTAAGCTTATTTTATCCTGAACCATAATACCTCTGTCAATTCTTTTATTTAATGTCAGCCGATTTCGCGAATGTCAGCCGTTTATCCGCGCGGCGGGCAGGTATGCCCGGCACGCTTTTCGCTCTGCTTTACGCTCTCGCGCCTGTACCGGCGGAGCGGGCGGACCTGATACGCCGCATTACCCGGGCCGCCGCCCGCAGCCGGTACACGCAGGCCGGATTCACCTCGCGGAATTTGCCCTTCCATCATCTGTCACCCGGCGCCGACAGAGCGGGGCGGGCGGCCGATAATAAAAACACGGGAGAACCGCCGACAAACCGTTCTCCCGTATCCCGGCGATTCACATCATTCTGTATAATATGCGGAGAACTGTCCGCACGCGCTCAAAAGCGAGCGCCTTCTGCGAATAACGCCCTGTAAAATAACGTAATAATGACTTAACGCTTGGAGAACTGTGAAGCTTTCCTCGCCTTCTTAAGTCCGTATTTCTTCCTTTCCTTCATTCTCGAATCTCTCGTCAGAAAACCCGCGGCCTTAAGGCTTGCCTTGTAAGCCTCTTCATCCGCCTGAACGAGCGCTCTGGAAATGCCGTGTCTCAGAGCTCCCGCCTGACCCGTGAATCCTCCGCCGTTCACAAGGGCGATAACATCGTACTTCCCTTCCGCTCCCGCGACCTTGAACGGACGTACCACTTCCTGCCTTAAAAGCTCCGTGGGAAAATATTCTTCCAGTGATTTCTTATTGACTGTCACCCTGCCTGTTCCGGGGAGCAGACGAACTCTGGCAACTGATGTCTTCCTGCGGCCCGTGCCAAGATACTGCATACTCGCCATGATCTATTCCTCCTTTCCCTCAGACTTCCAGCGGTTCCGGCTTCTGCGCCTGATGCCTGTGCACAGGTCCCGCATAGACGTGCAGTTTCTTGTACATCTGTCTGCCGAGCTTTCCGCTCGGAAGCATGCCCTTGACCGCGTGACGCATGACTTCCTCAGGCTTCTTCACGAGCATTTCCTTAAGCGGGACTTCTTTCTTCCCGCCGGGATAACCGGAATATGTGACATAAACCTTCTCATCGAGCTTCCTGCCCGTGACCGCGACCTTGTCCGCGTTCACGATGATGACATAATCGCCGCAGTCTACATGCGGTGTATATATCGGCTTGTTCTTCCCTCTGAGAACGGACGCTGCCCGCGACGCGACGCGCCCGAGCGTTTTCCCCTCCGCGTCGATAACGTACCACTTACGCTCGACTTCCTGAGGTTTGGCGATGAATGATTTCATCTCTTAACTCCACTTCCTTCCTGCCTACTGGTAAGCTGACTGACTCTTCAGCCCTCTGACTTTTCGGCTCTGCCTACTGAGACCGCCGCGGGAAAATCCCGCGCGCCGTTCCTGGTCGGCATGGCTAAAACATATCAGCCCGCGCCGCACGGGCGAAACGCCCTACATTGCGGAATTGTTCCCGTACCGTTGCGGACGGATGATCTCCCCGTTTGCCGGTGTCAGCGGGAAGCTGCAAAATCCGCAGAGATACCGGCCGTTTACAGCACGAAAAAACCGCGTCATCAGCGATGACGCAGTAAAAATTATAAGTGACATACACTGAGTTTGCAAGTGAAATTTCAGCGTGGCGGGGAGTTGAATTTCAGCGGGGGCGGAAATTTGAATTTTTCTGAATTTCAGAATTTTTCCAGCCAGTCCCAGATTTTCCCGAGCGCCGCCTTCGCCGCGGATTCCGATTTTTGAGCGCCCTGTGACGCCGCGCCGGTTCCCGTGTTACCGTCAGTTGCTGCCCGGTTCGGATCAGCGACCTTCGTAGCGTCCGGACCGCCGGCTCCGCTTCTAAGCGCGGCGTACGGGTCGGCATAGTTCGCGGTGCCGGGCCGCGCGGCAGGTTGATTCACTGCGTTTTGCGGCGCGGCATAAGGATTGGCGTAGTCCGCACCGGGCTGCGCCGCAGATTGACCACTCGCTTCTTGCGGCGCGGCATAAGGATTGGCATAGTCCGTGCCGGGTTGCGGGGCAGATTGAACTCCCGCGTTTTGCGGCGACGCGTACGGGTCGGCGTAATTCGCGGCAGACCGCGCCGTCTGCTGTGAGTCCTGCGCACCGGAGTAGTGATTAGCGGGAGTATTAACTGACTGCGCTCCGGCATACGGATTGACCGGGGGATTCTTGTACTGCCGCCCGGCGACCTTCGTAGCGTCCGGACCGCCGGCTCCGCTTCTAAGCGCGGCGTACGGGT
>CAZTIY010000098.1:4128-5896 GCA_964613765.1 uncultured Eubacterium sp. | reverse complement strand
CTGCTGCATGAACAAGGATCTCGCGGCCGAGCGGCAGGAACACGCCGGTTGAGCGACGCACAGCAAAAGGCTCGCGACCGGAGACGCGAACGTACACGGACGCGTGTATGAGGCGCGGTTCGGGCGCATATTCAATCCCGGCGGCGCATACACGGATTCGTGCGGAATAAGACAGGACGCCGGTCGGTAACAGAATGACAACCGCGGTCGGGCGACTGTCGGCAGCAGAAACGTCCGGACGGGAGCGACGCACAGCAAAAAGCTCGCGACCGGGGACGCGAACGCCACGGCCGCGCCGGGGCATCCGGACTCCTCGAGTTTTCCGGTCGGCGGCGCCAGAAACCGGGACCGCACCGGCCGCCTACGTACAGCAGGCCGCCCGCATATTTAATCATGACCGCGCGGCGGGTTTTATCCGGGTTTTCTTTAATAAAACGTAATGAAGGAGTGTACATATAATGCTGATAGCGCTGGAACCGGTAAAGCAAGATCTCCCGCAGGTTGAGGAGGCCCTCGCGGAGACGGGGAGGACTCTCAATCTCGACGCGCTCAGGGAGCGTTCCTCGGAACTTGAACGCGAATCGCAGGACCCGGGTTTCTGGAACGATCAGGAGAAGGCGCGGGACATCCTGAAGGATAAGAGCCGGCTGGACAGTAAAATCAGACGTTTTGAGGGCCTCGACCGTGAACTCTCCGATCTTAAGGAACTCATAGAACTCGCCGAAGAAATGGACGAAGAGAGCGAGACCGGAGAAATCACGGCGACCTTTGAAAAACTGAAGAGCGATATAGACTCTTTCCGGCTTGAGACTCTTCTTAACGGGAAATATGACGCGAATGACGCGATACTCACCGTGCATGCGGGCGCGGGCGGCGTAGAAGCAATGGACTGGGCGGAGATGCTGTTCAGAATGTACACCAGGTGGGCCGCGCAGAAAGGTTACGACGTTGATGTGGTCGATCTTCAGGACGACACGGACGCCGGGATAAAAAGCGCGACATTTTTCGTCAAAGGCGAAAACGCGTACGGCTACCTGAAACATGAACAGGGCGTGCACAGACTCGTCCGCATATCGCCGTTCAACGCCGCGGGAAAGCGACAGACATCCTTCGCGTCGCTTGAAGTTATGCCGAGCATAAATGAAGACCTGTCCGTGGAGATAAATCCCGAGGACCTCAGGATAGACACATACAGAAGCAGCGGGGCGGGCGGCCAGCACGTCAATAAGACCGATTCCGCAATCCGTATCACACATATCCCGACGAATATCGTCGTAACATGCCAGAACGAGCGGAGCCAGCACCAGAACAAGGAAGTCGCCATGCAGATACTCATGGCGAAACTTGCCGATCTTAAGGAGCGCGAACATAAGGAGACGCTGAAAGAACTGAAGGGCGATTTCTCGCAGATCGCCTGGGGTTCTCAGATTCGCTCTTACGTATTCCAGCCCTACACCATGGTCAAAGATCACCGGACAGGCGCCGAGGTCGGCAATGTGTACGGCGTGATGGACGGGGATCTGACACCGTTTATTAACGCCGAACTCCGGGAACTCGCTAATAATGAGTAATCTGTACGCGGTACGGGGAAAAGGAACTTCCGTGCCGTTTTTTATGTAATAAAGCGCGGCAGAGATTACAAGGGTGAAAATGTGCAAAAGCGATTCCCGCGGTGAAATTTACAACAACGATTCCCTGCGACAAAAGCGGAGAATCCCCGCGACAAAATTCGTAAAAGAGATTCCATGCGCGAAAGCGGAGAATCCCC
>CAZTIY010000098.1:0-4028 GCA_964613765.1 uncultured Eubacterium sp. | reverse complement strand
TCCCCACGGCAAAATTTGCAAAATTGACTGCGTCTCCCGTTTTATGTCGAATTTCGTCGAAGGTTGCTTCTTCCCCTGTCCGATCTCACCGCTATACCCGCAATACTTTTAATAAGGATTTACAATGCTGAATATTTAATACGAATACGCGGAAGGTGAACTGACGGAATACTTGAACTGTAAGGATTTATTATGCTGAATATTTATTACGGACGTGAAAACACGGATAAAGAAGCGTTTATGTACGGCGAAATCCGTAAACAGGGTTACGGTCCCGGTTCGCGCGTCATCGTCATCGTCCCCGACCAGTACACGCTCGAGGCGGAGAGACAGGCTTTTCGCCATCTTGACGTGACCGCGCTCGTAGGACTTGAAATCACCGGATTTTCCCGGCTCGGATATAACATACTTAAGGAACTCGGAGGCAGCAGGCGTCCTTTTATAGATAAATACGGCAGGCAGATGCTGCTTACGAAAATTGCCCGTGAGGAGTCGGAAAACCTGGAAATTTTCGGCGGAAGCGCGGATAAAATGTCTTTCATTGAAATGACAAACGATTTCATTTCCGATCTCAAACAGTACGGTGTCACACCGGAAATACTCTCCGACATGGCGGAATCGGAAAAAAATCCCCTTTTGAAAAAGAAACTGGCGGATCTTTCGCTGATTTACGGAAAATACCGGGATAAGATCAGCGGAAAGTACACGGACTCGGAGGACAAAATCGATCTTTACACCGGAAAAATCGCGGAATCCCGACGGATCCGGGGCGCGGCGGTATGGGTTTACGGATTCGACAGTTTCGCTCCGAAAACAATGGAAGTCCTTGTCGGTATCATGAGCGCTGCGAAAGAGATGAATGTAGTCCTCACCATGGACGACCGCGAGAACGGAAATTCACGTGACGCATCGTTATTCAGTCTGACGAATCATATCAGAGACGAACTCATCGGACTCGCGGAAAAATCAGGCACGGGCATGGGGCGCGAAGTGTTTCTGCGGCCCGCGCCAGATGCCGCCCGGTCCGGACATCAGAGTGATTCGCGCTTCTCGCCGGAATCCGCGTCCGGCGGTCCGGATCGGTCGACCGTCTTTGCCCCCGCGCTCGGACAGGCGCCTGCAGTCGCGCATCTCGAACATGAACTTTTTGCCACGCCGTCCGTGCCGCTGCGTGGAAAACCTGCCGGAATCACGCTCACCGCGGCCGGAAACATCTACGGAGAGGCTGAATCCGCGGCGGCTTACGTTCTGCATCTTCTGAGAGACAAAGGCTACAGAAGGCGGGACATCGTGATTATATGCAATGATCAGGAAGTGCGGGGGCCCGTTGTGGAGAGAACATTCGGTGAATACGGCATTCCGCTGTTCACGGACGTTAAACGGGATGCCCTGAACGCCGGTGCCCCGGTATATATTACGGCACTTCTCGGCGCGGTAGACAGACGCTACAGACAGCAGGACGTGTTCCGGGCTCTTAAGACGGGCCTCGCCGGACTTTCCGCGGAAGAGGTGGAGCGACTGGAGGACTACGCCGTACGCTATCGTATAACGGGAACAAGGTGGCTCAAACCCTTTGACAAAGGGGCGGCCGACAGTGCGTTCGGTCCGGAGGCGCTCACAGAACTTAACTCTCTTCGGGAGCGTGCTATGAAGCCTTTCCTCAGGGTCGAAGCAATCTGCGGAAAGAAGCAGACGAACCGTGAATTTATAACGGAATTTTACCGGTATCTGACAGACGAAGTGAATATAGAGTCGAAAATCGACGAAGAAGCGGCAAGGCAGGAAGAGGCGGGGCTTCCGGAACTTTCTGACACGACCGTCCAGATATGGAATAAAATCACGGACATTTTCAGCCAGATAGCGGAGATCGTCGGCGATGACCGCTTCCGTACAAAGGATTTCCTCGAACTTTTCACGGCGGGGCTTAAGGCCCTTGAAGTCGGTCTCCTGCCGTTCTCGCCGGACGACCTTGTGACAGGTACACTTCAGAGAACCAGAACGGCGGCGCCGCGCGCGGTCGTCGTGATCGGCGCGAACGAGGGAACAATCCCGCAGGAAGGCGAAAACAACGGGCTCTTCTCCGAGGAGGAACTGGAGTCATTCGCAAAATCCGGGCATGAACTGCGAAGGCTTGACAGGGTCCGCGCGCAGGAGGAAAGGCTTGCCATATACAGGGACCTCAGCCGCGCCCGCGATGAACTTTGGATAAGTTATTCCACATCGGGAGAGGACGGAAAAGAGCTGCGGCCGTCGAGTCTGATCGACTCACTGAAGGAAATTTTCCCCGACATTAAAACAGAACGCGACATACTGAGCCCCGACCTGAACGCGGGAGACCTGATCGCCCCCGGCGAATCTTATCCCGCACCGGACGAACTTCTGGTCGGCGGCCGGGCCTCAACGCTCCGGCACCTCGCGGAATCACTTTCACGAGCCGTCAGAAAAGGTGAGAAGATTTCTCCCGTCTGGCACTCCGTGCGCTCCTGGTATGAAGCGAACAGCCCCCGGGATGCCGGGCTGGTACAGGCGGGTCTTGCGGAAAACAACAGTGTCCCGCGCCTTTCCGGAAACAGACCGAGAATCCTCTTTAATGACAGGAACGGACGACTTTTCATAAGCCCGTCGGGAATGGAGAATTACTCGCTCTGCCCGTTCTCCGGGTTCATAAGCCGCGGACTCAGACCGGAAGAGCGGCGCGTTTATGAGGCAGGCACACGCGAGACAGGCGACGTCTACCACAGCGTCATAATGGAGATAACGAAAGAACTTAACGCCGCCGGCAAATGGGATACCGTAACCGAAAATGAACTCAGATCAATGCTCCGGGAAAAAATCGACACCGCGCGGAGCGGCTATAAGGAAGGACTTTTCCGCTTCGGCGGACGGGAGGACTACCGCGCGGGAAGACTGGAAAAAGCGTGCTTCGAGACTTTGAACGCGCTGTTGTACCAGTACCGCAAGGGAGCGGTCAGAGAAAGCAGGTTCGAGGCATCATTCGGTCCGGGGAGAGATCTCGGTCCGGTGGTAGTGCCCGCGGGCAGCGGAAAAATTTACCTTGAGGGCAGGATCGACAGACTCGACATACTGAAAAACGGCCGCCTGAAAGTGATTGACTATAAATCGGGAAAAAACAAATTCGACATAAACGCGGTCCGGGCGGGATACAGTCTCCAGCTTATGGTCTATATGAAAGCGGCGGAACAGAAGGGCGGAAAACCTGCCGGCGTGTTCTATTTCTACATACGGGAGCCGAGAATCGACGCGAAAACGAAGGAAGAAATAGAAAACAGCATCAGAGATCTGTTCCGCATGAACGGCCTCATCGTGGACGATGAGGAGACAGTAAGGGAAATAGCGGGCGATTTTGACACCCGGTCGGATGTAGTCGCAGTAAGAAAGAAGAAGGACGGGACGTTTATCAATGACAGCTCGATAGTTTCTGATGAGGATTTCCGGGCACTGGAAGAACAGGTGGAATCGAGACTTGCCGAGCTCGCGGAAGAGATGGTCGAAGGGAATATAAATATTTCACCCGTAAGAACGGGCAGAAATACCACCGCCTGCAGTCACTGTGATTTCAGCGGAATCTGCCGCTTTGACCCGCTCTTCCGCGGAAACCGCTACCGTTCGCCGCGCCGTTGAAACCGCCGCAGGTTGTCGCGCGGAAATTAAAACAGCGCATTCTGCCGCGACCGCGCCGGGGCAGGGATGTAAACAGAACGGGCCGTAATGGGACCGCGGACGGAACCGCCGCAGTCGCCGCGCGGGAACTAAACAGTGCATCCAGTCGCGGCCGCGCCGGGGCATGTCTGTAAACGGAACGGGCCGTAATGATGCCGCGCCGGTGAAACCGCTACCGTTCGCCTTGCGGAACTTAAAAAAGGGTATGCCTGTTCATCCGAACCGGACACCCCTTTCTTATTTTTTGCCTGAAAAATTCAATACCCGCACTCGCGTCCGACCCGTTTCCTGCATTAAATATACTCCGGAAGACCCAGACTCACGGAAATGAGGTGTTCGCCGTAAAC
>CAZTIY010000097.1:0-6031 GCA_964613765.1 uncultured Eubacterium sp. | reverse complement strand
CCCGTTCTTCATCGGTCTCCGGAATATCGATCCTCTCGATCTTGAAGATCACGGGACGTGTCCCGTCATTGCAGCAGGCGATCATCATACGCTCGTCATTCGTCCACTTGTGCATAATAGAGCCGCCCTGGAGCGCCGCGTAAACATACCGGCTGATGGCGTCCCACGCTTCTCCGCAGAATTTGCCGTTCATAAGGCGGTAAAAATCATCCTGCTGCGGCGTTCTCTTAAGGACGAATTCGTCTCCCGGTCTGAAAAACGGACAGGCGCCGGATTTTGGATTGGCCAGATATTTTTCCTGAAGTTCCGGAAATACCTTCGTTTCCAGAACTGTTATCTTACATTCATGCCGCAAAGGATCAACCCTCCCTTTTCACATAATGCAATTCAACGTCATAGCCCAGGGCTTCCATCATGCTGATGAATGTCCTGTTCACTACGTTGTCGCTCTTTCGGATCAGCCGGTTCACATAGGATGGCGTGATCTTTATCTCTTCGGCCAGTTTCGCCTGGGTCATTTCTTCCTCGATGCATTTGGTTTTTACATCCAGTTCAATGTTATTTTTCAGCATTTCACAACCTCGCTATGCCACTCCAAAATCTTGTAGCAACTGTATAATTTATTTGTATCACTCATTCGCAGGAATTTCAATCAGCAGATACGAAAAAAGCTACACCGGCGCCGAGGATTATTATAAGCCTTGTCTGACTGCCTCGTATTTCTATGATATAATGTTCCGGCACGCGCGATAAGCTCCGCTGTCTGTACTTCACCTGATGCGTGCCGGTGTATGCAGGGGCCGATATGCGCCGCTATATGCCGGACTGTGTGTTCCGAAGTATGCCGGGATCTGTGCGTGCCGGTGTATGCGGAACCCGATGTATGCCGGTGTATGCCGGACTCTGTGTGTTCCGGTACTCATCCGGAATATAATTCCCGTCAGAGTTATTCCTGATTTCCTGATATAAAGAAAGGAACCGTTCATGAAAGAAGTCGAAAGAGCCGTAATCACCATCATAGGCACGGATCATCCCGGAATACTCGCCGCGGCGGCCACAGAAGTCGCGCGGGTGAACGGAAATGTGCTTGACGTGTCACAGACGGTCCTCGGCGGTCTGTTCACCATGACCATGATAATAGACATTAACGGGATCACCGTATCTCTCGATGTGCTTGAAGAGAATATAATCGGAGCCGTACCGGACATGAAGGTCAAAGTGATGCACGAGAATATTTTTAATGCCATGCATACGATTTGACAAATACATATAAAATGCGGTTGATGTACTTTCAAATACTTTGAACACCGGAGGACAAATGCTGAATTTTCAGGACATTATAGAAACCGTACGCATGATACAGGAAGAGAACCTCGATATCAGAACCATAACCATGGGTATTTCCCTGATCGACTGCGCCGACAGCGATATCGCATCTTCCTGCCGCAAAATATATGAGAAAATCTGCCGGAAGGCGGCCCGGCTGGTCGAAACCGGGGAAAAATTAGAGAAGAAGTACGGCATTCCCATAGTAAACAAAAGAATATCCGTAACACCGGTCTCGATACTTGCAGGCGTATCAGGCGGAAATCCTGTGGAATACGCGAAAACGCTCGACCGGGCCGCGGAAGAAACCGGCGTCAATTTCATAGGCGGATTCTCGGCGCTTGTGCACAGAGGTTTCAGCGCGGGTGATCTTGAACTGATAAATGCCGTTCCCGAAGCGCTGTCCGAGACAGAAATCGTCTGCTCGTCGGTCAACATCGGTTCAACCAGAACCGGAATCAACATGGATGCCGTTAAACTTATCGGTGAGAAAATCCTGGAGACTGCGGTCCTGACTAAGGATAAACAGTGCATCGGTAACGCTAAATTCGTGGCATTCTGCAACGCGGTTGAGGATAATCCGTTCATGGCGGGAGCTTTCCACGGCATCGGAAACTCCGACTGCTGTGTTTCCGCGGGCGTTTCCGGGCCCGGAGTTGTGCGTGCCGTTCTTTCCGGCATGCCTTGCGATGCCCCTCTCGATCAGGTGGCGGAAGAAATAAAGAAAACTTCTTTTAAGATAACCCGCGTCGGTGAACTCGTAGGGAGAGAGGCGTCTGAGATGCTGGACGTCCCGTTCGGAATCGTTGACCTGTCACTCGCTCCTACGCCCGCTATCGGTGATTCGGTCGCCCACATACTGGAGGAGATCGGTCTTGAAAAAACCGGCGCGCACGGAACGACCTGCGCCCTGGCGCTTCTTAACGATGCCGTTAAGAAAGGCGGACTCATGGCTTCATCAAGCGTCGGCGGACTCTCGGGAGCTTTCATCCCCGTAACGGAGGATGAGGGCATGGTTTCGGCGGCCGCGTCCGGGGCTCTGTCTGTAGAGAAGCTTGAGGCCATGACGGCGGTCTGCTCCGTGGGCCTTGATATGATCATAATTCCGGGCGACGTGACGCCCGCGATAATTTCCGCGATCATCGCGGATGAGGCAGCGATAGGCATGATAAACAACAAGACAACGGCTGTCCGCGTGATTCCGGCGATAGGCCTCAAAGAAGGAGACAGACTTGACTTCGGCGGGCTCCTCGGTTCGGGTCCCGTTATGGGTGTGAGAAAGCTTTCACCTGAAAAGATGATAAACCGCGGCGGAAGAATCCCCGCGCCCGTACAGAGTCTTAAGAATTAGCATCGGGGCGCGCCATCTTCTCCGGTACAACCCAGGCGTCAAATTCTTCACCCGTTACAAGCCCGAGGGCGGTTGCCGCCTCTTTAAGTGTAGTGCCGTCCGCGTGCGCCTTTTTCGCGATGCGGGCGCTGTTCTCATATCCTATATGCGGACTCAGCGCCGTAACCAGCATGAGTGACCGCTCCATATTCTCGCGGATCCTCGGAAGATTCGGACGGATGCCGTCGACGCAGTTCTTCCGGAACGAGGCCATGACATCCGACAGAAGCTCACACGATTCCAGAAAATCATCTATAAGCACCGGCATAAACACATTCAGCTGGAAATTTCCCTGCGATGCGGCAATACCTATCGCGACATCGTTTCCCATGACCTGAACGCTGACCATTGTGACCGCCTCGCACTGGGTCGGATTGACCTTCCCCGGCATGATCGAACTCCCGGGCTCGTTCTCCGGTATAAAGATCTCTCCTATCCCCGATCTCGGGCCGCTCGCGAGGAGACGGACATCGTTGGCTATCTTCATGAGGTCGGCGGCAAGCGCCTTTAACGCTCCGTGAACATAAACGAGGGCGTCCTTTGATGTCAGACTGTGGAACTTGTTCGGGGCCGTACGGAACCCGATACCCGTGAGAGCGCTTATTTCCTCCGCGACAGCCTCAGCGAAACCGTCCGGCGCATTGAGCCCCGTTCCGACCGCTGTCCCTCCGAGCGCAATCTCTCTCAGGCTTTCGGCCGCCTGCGCTATCTGATCCCGGTCGTGATCGAGCATTGACCTCCACCCGCTTATTTCCTGACCCAGCGTCAGCGGTGTCGCGTCCTGAAGGTGCGTGCGCCCCGTTTTTACCACGTCCGCGTATTCTTTCTCAAGTACCGACAATGAATCCCTCAGAGCCTCTGTCTCCGGTATAACGCGCCGGGTGACCGAGGTAAGCGCCGCTATGTGCATGGCTGTCGGAAAAGTGTCATTGGAACTCTGTGACATATTTACATGATCATTCGGGTGAAGCGTTCCCCCGTAAGAATCCGCTGAAGACTGACGGGGCGCCGCTGCCTCGTAAATCGGGTGAAGCTTTCCCCCGCATAAATCCGCGGAAAGCCCGTCCTCATTTACCTCTGCTCCCGTTAAATTCTCTGTTTCCCGCGCAAAGTCCGGCATTTCGGATGTTCCGGAGGACTGAGTTTCCGCGGTCCCCTGAATCTTAGCGGCATTCCTTTGCCGCAGAATCATGTTTCCGTAATTCGCGATGACCTCGTTCACGTTCATATTAGTCTGTGTACCGCTCCCCGTCTGGTAAATCACAAGAGGAAAATTCCCTCTGAGTTTCCCCGCGAGTATCGCGTCGCAGCTTTCACTGATGAGCTCCGCGCGTTCCCGATCAAGCTTCCCGAGACGGCAATTTACCGCCGCGGCCGCTTTTTTCATATACGCGAACGCGCGTATTATCTCATCCGGCATCTTCCTTCTTCCGATCTTGAAATTCTGTCTGCTCCTTTCAGTCTGCGCGCCCCAGTATTTATCGGCCGGCACCCTGACTTCTCCCATCGTGTCGTGTTCGGTTCTGAATTTCTTTTCTGCGCTTATTTCCATATTACGTTTTCCCTTTATCATTTATCATTATATCTGCCGTCGATTCAAGTTGCAGGTTATGAGGGCTATTTTCATTAAATCCGCGCTTTTTCCCTCCCCGGGTATATATTACTCCGTCCGAAAAATTAAGCGGCGCCCTGTGTCCGATGTTAAAATTTGTCTGTGCCCGGATCTGAATTCCACGGCCGCTGTTTACAGGGCTTATCCTGATTTCCTCTGTTCTTCATGAATTCGGACAGCCGGACGCGTCCGTTCTCTATCTGCCGCAATACCTCTGACGGTGCCGTTCCTCCGTAAGATTTTCTGGCGCCGACGCAGGCCTCCATACTTATATCGCCGAGTGACTTCCGGTTAACCCTCGAGTCTATTTCCCCGAGTTCATCATCGCTCATGTCTTCTATACGGATATTCTTTTTCTCACAGAATTTCACCATTCTTCCGACGATATTATGCGCTTCACGGAACGGAATCCCCTCTTTTGCCAGATGCTCCGCTATGTCGGTCGCGTTAAGAAATCCCCCGGAAAGCTGCTCAGCGATTTTTTCTGTTCTGAAACGTGTCTTTTCAAGCATGCCTGTGAATATGACGATTGAATTTTTCCATGTGTCCACGGCATCGAAAAGACTTTCCTTATCCTCCTGGAAATCCTTGTTATATGCGAGCGGAGTTCCCTTCATCACAGTAAGAAGCTGCATCAGATCGCCGTACACCCTGCCGCACTTGCCGCGGATGAGCTCGGCCATGTCGGGGTTCTTTTTCTGCGGCATTATGCTGCTCCCTGTCGCGTAACTGTCGTCTATATCGATATACGAGAACTCCGTTGTGTTCCACCAGACAAATTCCTCTGCCCATCTTGAAAGATGCATCATGCCTATAGATGCCGCGCTCAGAAATTCCAGGACATAATCGCGGTCGCTGACAGAATCCATGGCGTTCTCTGTGGGGCCTCTGAACCCGAGAAGCTCCGCCGTCATCATCCGGTCTGTCGGAAGTGTGGTCCCGGCAAGAGCGCATGCGCCGAGCGGACAAAGATCCATTCTGTCGTAACAGTCCGCGAGTCTCTCCATATCACGCATGAACATCTGGAAATACGCCATGAAAACGAATCCGAGCGTAATAGGCTGTGCATGCTGCATATGCGTGAAGCCGACCGTTACGGTGTCATAATATTTCTCTGCCTTTCCGAGAATTTCTTCTTCCAGATCCTCGAGAGCGGAAATGACCGCCCGGATCTCTTTTTTAAGATAAAGTCTGAGATCAACCTGGCACTGGTCGTTCCTGCTCCTCGCCGTGTGAAGTTTCTTCCCGGAATCTCCTGTCCTTTCAATCAGGAGACTTTCTATCGCCATATGTATGTCCTCATCGTCTGATGTGAATACTATGTCTCCCGATTCTATATCCGCGCGGACGGACTCAAGGCCGGCAATTATCTCCCTGCACTCGGCCTCAGTAACGATCCCCCGCGAAGCGAGCATTTTCACGTGCGCTATGCTTCCGTCGATATCCTCTTCAAACACTCTCCTGTCAAAACCTATGGACGCGTTGAACTCCTTAACAACATCATCCATACTCTTTTCAAATCTTCCGTCCCAAAGTGCCATAATACCTCTCCCTTTAATTACGGCGTAACACCGCGCACACTCCCGCGCCGGCAAATTCTCCGCCTCTGCATATTACAGTTCGCACATGGTATTTGAGGGACGGGCGGCATAGCACCGCTGCGGAAAAAGGTCCTCGCTTCGCGCAGTTTCTACGAGTCGCTC
>CAZTIY010000096.1:0-5957 GCA_964613765.1 uncultured Eubacterium sp. | reverse complement strand
ACCCGGAGACCGCGCACCCGGAGACTGCGCACCCGGAGACCGCGCACCCGGAGACTGCGCACCCGGAGACCGCGCACCCGGAGACCGCGCACCCGGAGACTGCGCACCCGGACGCGCCCGTAACTCCGGAAGATATAGACGAACTGTTCGGTGACATAGACAGACTGACAGGCCGCGTGAAACTGTTCTCACCTGACATATTCGAGCCCTCGGCGGGGATTCTGAAAGACAGGCATACGGAAGTCAAGGCGCTTTGCCTTCATGTATCACACACCTGCAACCTCACCTGTTCCTACTGCTTCGCCGGTCAGGGGAAGTTCCGCGGGAAGCGCGCCCTCATGTCTTTTGATACAGGGAAGAAGGCGCTCGATTTTCTCGTGAGGAATTCAGGCGGTCACAGGAATCTTGAAGTCGATTTTTTCGGCGGCGAGCCCCTTATGAACTGGGACACCGTAAAATCACTCGTCGCGTACGGCAGAACTCTGGAAAAGGAAAGCGGCAAACATTTCAGATACACTTTGACGACCAACGGAGTCGGAATAACGGACGAGATAATAGAGTTCGCGAACCGCGAGATGAACAACGTGGTAATGAGTCTCGACGGGAGAAAAGAAGTCCACGACCGGTTCAGGAAGTTCCCGGACGGGCACGGAAGCTATGAAGATGTTGTTCCGAAATTTCAGAAATTCGCTGAGTCGAGAGAGAAACTCGGTCTGGAATATTATATGCGCGGCACGTTCACGCATCTTAACACGGATTTCACGGAAGATATTTTTCATATGGCGGATCTCGGGTTCACCAGACTTTCCATGGAGCCCGTGGTAAGTGCGCCGGGTGAACCGTACGCTCTCACGGAGGATGACCTTCCCGTCATATTCAGACAGTATGAGATTCTCGCCGGGGAGTTGCTGAAGAGGGAAAGAGAGGGAAGGCCGCTCGTCTTTTATCATTATATGCTCGATCTTACTTCCGGTCCCTGCATATATAAAAGGATTTCAGGATGCGGATCGGGCACGGAATATTTCGCTGTCACCCCGCGGGGTGAACTCTATCCGTGTCATCAGTTCGTCGGGGAAAAAGATTTCCTGATGGGCGATCTCGAAAGCGGCATCGTGAGAGACGATATACGGCGCGAGTTTAAGATGTGCAATGTCTATGCCAGAGAAGAATGCCGTGACTGCTGGGCGAGGCTGTACTGCTCGGGAGGCTGCGCCGCCAACGCGTACCACGGGGCCGGGTCCGTCAGAAGTGTGTATGATTACGGCTGCAGGATATTCAGAAAACGCATGGAATGCGCGATTATGATGAAGGTCGCGGAGGCATTCGGCCCTGCGGAAACAGATAATAACAGGCCGGGCGCTTAATACACAGAACATATATTAAATGCGTAATTTCTTCCGGGGACAAATAACAGGCAGTACGTTTAAGACCCGCGGCCTTATTCACAAAGTCAGTTTCTGTCCGCCGGACATATTGTGTTCTGCCGTTACAGTTCACACATGGCATTTGAGGGACGGACGGCATAACACCGCTGCGGAAATTTTCCGCAGCTGAGCATGCAGTTTCACGCAGGAGCGAGGAAGTGAGCGGCAAGGCGCGGGGTTTAAGTGCAGCGGTTTAACCCCGCGCTCCGCAAACGACGAGCAACTCGTAGAAACTGCGCGAAGCGAGGACCTTTTTTCGCAGCGGTGTTCTGCCGACGCCTTCGCAACTGCCTGTGTTCACCTTTCTGAACGGTAACGTTCTGCCGGGGTATTCTGACCGCACGGGTTTTATCGGATATTGTGTTTTGTGTACGGGTCAGACTGAGATAAAGTAACGCTCCGGGACCGGCCGCACAGGATTCGCGCAGAGGGTAATCACCGGCAGGTTACCGGTCCGTGTTAAAATCAGGTGAAATATGAGGATAAATAAATTTATCGCGGAGACAGGACTTGCGAGCAGAAGAGGCGCCGATAAACTCATTGAAGAGGGACGCGTAAGAGTGAACGGTAAGCTGCTTTCAGAGCCCGGCTATGATGTAAAACCGGGTGATGAGGTAAGCGTAAACGGACAGACACTCGGCTCAAAGGAAAACAAGGTTTATTATATCCTTAACAAACCTTCCGGTTATGTCACGACCGTGTGCGATCCGTACGGACGTCCGACAGTAATGGATCTCATGAAAAATATTCCCGAGAGAATATACCCTGTCGGAAGACTCGATCTTCACACCTCAGGGCTCCTGATTATGACGAATGACGGCGGATTGGCACGGAATCTGACACATCCCTCGTCAGAAATCGGAAAGGTTTACAGAGTGAGGATAGCAGGAGAAATATCAAAGCGCGACCTTACACGTCTCCGCACCGGAGTGGATATCGGAGATTATGTTACCGCTCCCGCGCGTGTTGATTTAATAACCTGGAACAGGCACTCGTCCGTTCTTGAGATAGAGATACATGAGGGAAAAAACAGGCAGGTGAGAAGGATGTTCGGCGCTGTGGGGCATCCGGTCGAGGAACTCGAACGTATATCGGTCGGGTCTCTCAGTCTCGGCAAACTCAGCCCCGGCAAGTACCGCAGGCTCAATCCCGGAGAAGTCCGCCGTCTGATGAACGAGGCGGGCATGTCATGATTTCCGATATGTTAGCGTAAAGCGTTACTGTTCGAAGGATAAATGAACATAGGCAGTTATGCCGCCCGACCCTCAAATACCATGTGTGAATTGTAGCCGTAAAGCCCCGCCGATGTACGCCGCCTCACGGATAAACGTCGCGCGGGAAGCGGCAGTACAGCCGTCGCGTGAACAAAACGACGGTGTTGACTTTTGATTTATTTCTGCCATAATAACAGTCAAATTTTATATTCCTTATCAAGAGTGGCTGAGGGAATAGGCCCTTGGAAGCCCGGCAACCGGCGCGCCGGAAGGCGAGAGCGCGGTGCCAAATCCTACAGAGACCGGTTTTTAATAAACGGTTTTCTGAAAGATGAGGGAATGAGCGAGAGGATTTCCTTTTCTTTCAGAGATGAAGAAAAGGATTTTTTTTAGATAAATTTTACTGCAGGAGGGAAAGGAAAGAAATGAAGAGATTATTCACATCGGAATCTGTTACAGAAGGTCATCCGGACAAGATCTGCGACCAGATTTCTGACGCCGTGCTTGACGAGCTGCTGCGGCAGGACCCGGAGAGCAGAGTCGCGTGCGAAACAACGACGAACACCGGCTATGTTATGGTGATGGGAGAAATATCCACAAACGGCTATGTGGACATACCCGCGACCGTCCGGAAAGTAGTTAATGATATAGGTTACAACCGCGGGAAATACGGATTCGACGCTGAGACCTGCGCCGTAATCACAGCGATTGATGAACAGTCTCCGGATATCGCTCTCGGAGTGGACGATTCAATGGAATCGAAACAGGGAGAAACTTCTGACGATCCCGGAATCATCGGCGCAGGTGATCAGGGCATGATGTTCGGGTTCGCCTGCAGTGAAACGCCGGAGCTTATGCCCATGCCGATTTCTCTCGCGCACAAACTGGCTCACCGACTCGCCGGTGTGCGAAAGGACGGTACTCTTGATTATCTCCGTCCGGACGGCAAGACTCAGGTCACTCTTGAGTACGATAACGATAAGGCGGTTCGCGTGCATACGATCGTTGTTTCGGCGCAGCACAGTCCTGACGTTGAACAGGGACAGATCAGAAATGATATAATCGAGAATGTCATTAAGCCGGTGATACCCGCCGAACTTCTCGACCGGGACACACGCATCCTGGTAAACCCGACCGGGCGTTTTGTTACGGGCGGTCCTCACGGTGATTCCGGACTTACGGGCAGGAAGATCATAGTGGACACCTACGGAGGATATGCACGTCACGGAGGCGGCGCTTTCTCCGGCAAAGATCCCACAAAGGTCGACCGCTCGGCCTCATACGCGGCGAGATATGTCGCGAAGAATATAGTCGCGGCGGGACTCGCCGGCAAATGTGAGATACAGCTCGCTTACGCCATCGGAGTCGCGGAACCTGTTTCCGTCACGGTCGATTCATTCGGAACAGGCAGACTGAGTGATGAAGAACTGGCAAATGTGGTCAGGAGGCATTTCGATCTGAGACCCGGAGCGATCATCCGCGACATGGATCTCAGGAGACCTATTTACAGACAGACAGCCGCCTACGGTCATTTCGGGAGGACAGACGTAGATCTTCCGTGGGAGCACACGGATAAAATCGATGAACTGAGGTCGGAACTGTGAAAACAGTTTCCTGACTCCCGCGCTGATCCTGAAGACGGGAGATGCCGTAAGGACGGTAATAACGTGCGGTACCGGCGGTACTTAAGGAGGAGTGCGCTTACCGCCGGACAGGAACCGTTCATATCATCCATATCGGTATAATCAGATTGTCGCGGTCAAAAGCGCTCAGTTTATCTGACATGCAGAGCACTGCTCCTGTACCGCGCCGCAGGGGGGATTTTTCAATCGCTCCGAACGCGCGGGTAAGGCGTTTGTCGGGCGATGCGGTTTTTTTGATTTCAAGCGGGTATAGACTGCCGTCGCGTTCCATTACGATGTCAATTTCCTTTGCGTCGCGGTCGCGGTAAAAGTACAGGTACGGCTCAAGCCCGGAGTTCTGATAGCTTTTCATAATTTCCGATACGGCATAGTTTTCAAGCAGCGCACCGCTCATCGCGCCGCTTTCCGCCACCTCGGGAGATGACCATCTTGTAAGGTAGCATACAAGTCCGGTGTCGTAGAAATATACTTTCGGGGTTTTTACAGTCCGTTTCAGGACATTGTTCGCGTACGGACGGAGAAGAAATATTATGCCGAGTGTTTCAAGAATGTCTATCCATGATTTTGACGTTTGGATGTCTGTGTCGGCATCTTCCGCGAGCGCGCTGTAGTTGAGAAGCTGCGATGTCCTTGCCGCGACCGCTGTGATGAAGCGGTTGAATTTCAATGCGTCTATGTCGCCGGAAAGTTCACGCACGTCACGTTCTACATAAGTTGACAGATATGAAGAATAATAAATATCCCGCTCAGGGAACCTGCCGCTTACTATGCCGGGCATACAGCCGTTCCAGAGACGCCTGAAAAGTTCCGGTGCGGAAACGGGCGCTATCTTATTCTTATCCGAGAGGAGCCTGTAAAGATCTGGTGTGAACGCTTCGCAGGAAGTCCCGGTGATTTCACGCTGCGACAGTGGAGACATACGGAGCAGAGCCACCCGGCCGGCGAGTGACTCCTGTACGCCGCGCATCAGGCGGAAAATCTGCGAGCCTGTCAGCCAGAAGTCTCCGGGATTTTGATGCTCGTCTATATATATTTTGATAACGGTAAAAATTTCCGGCGCGTACTGAACTTCATCAATAATTACCGGGGGCTTGTGGATCTGCAGGAACAGTGCCGGATCGGTCTTCGCGAGCTCCCGGGCCTGAAGATCGTCCAGAGATACATATTCACGGCCGATTCCTTCCCTTTCGGAAAGAGAGCGCAGCATTGTTGTTTTTCCCGCCTGACGCGGTCCCGTAATAAGGATCGCGGAGAAGGATCTGCTCAGTCTCAGAACAATATCTTCAAGGTGCCGGTTTATATATTTCATCTGTTTCTCCTTTTGTCCCGCGTATTATCCGTATTTCTGCATCTGCCGCTTAACCGGTATCGCTTGTATAGCGGCACATCAGTGATTTCAAAGAAAAGGGCTACTTTCTTCGGCTGATTTTTACTATGGCCCAATTTTAGCCGAAATATGAATTTTATTCAATAGCCGCTTTGATTCCGTCATTCCGGACGGTCCGTAATTGTTCCCGGCACGCGGATACTGCCTCAGGTTTTATGTAAAAGACAGGTTTACAGGAAAGGATTCACGGGGGGAGAAAAAAGGGTTCAGAGGATAAGTGAACACAGGCAGCTGTCGGGGCGGCGGCATAACACCGCTGCGGAAATTTTCCGCAGCTGAGCATGCAGTT
>CAZTIY010000095.1:0-6130 GCA_964613765.1 uncultured Eubacterium sp. | reverse complement strand
CTCTGTTTGATGAAATACAGCAGAGCGTGTACAGTTTGTAACAGGAGTGTTATATGAAAACAGGAACAGGATATGTAGCGGGAGTCAACGGCAATCTTATTACTGTGGATTTCGATGGCTCCGTACGAAAGAACGAAGTCGGCTACATCCTCGTTGATGACAAACGTCTTAAGGGAGAAGTCATACGTGTCAGAAACGGGGAAGTGGGCATGCAGATCTACGAAATGACAAGCGGCATCAAGGTCGGGGACGAAGTTGAGTTCACGGGAGAACTCATGAGCGTGGAGCTCGGTCCCGGACTGTTGACCCAGGTTTATGACGGTCTGCAGAATCCTCTGCCGAAACTTGCCGAGAAGTGCGGCTTTTTCCTCGACAGAGGTGTTTATCTTGATCCGATACCTGACAGAAACTGGGATTTTACCCCGAAGGTAAGCCCCGGAGACAGTGTCAGGGCCGGAAGCATGATCGGAACGGTGCCTGAAGGCATTTTTACTCATCGCATAATGGTGCCTTTCACTCTTAAAGGGGATGACTGGAAAGTAAAATCCGTGAATGAGGCCGGTTCGTATAATGTCAGATCCACGGTATGCACTATAGTGAACAGCAGGGGCGATGAGGCGGATCTTTCCATGGTGTTTACACAGCCCATAAAACAGGCCGTTAAATGTTATGCCGAAAAACTCCGTCCGAGCGAACCTCTGGTCACCAAAATCCGCTGTATCGATGCTTTCCTTCCGGTAGCGAAGGGCGGCACATTCTGCACACCGGGTCCTTTCGGAGCGGGAAAGACTGTGCTTCAGCACATGCAGGCGAAAAACTCTGACGTCGACATTGTTATCGTAGCGGCCTGCGGAGAGCGCGCCGGCGAGGTTGTGGAAGTTCTCAAGGAATTTCCGGAGCTGGTCGACCCCAAGACAGGGCGTTCACTGATGGAGAGGACAATCATCATCTGCAATACATCGTCCATGCCGGTCGCGGCAAGAGAGGCATCATGCTATACGGCGGTGACCATGGCTGAGTATTACAGACAGATGGGGCTGGATGTTCTCCTTCTTGCGGACTCTACAAGCCGCTGGGCGCAGGCGATGCGTGAGATGAGCGGACGTCTTGAGGAAATTCCGGGAGAAGAGGCTTTCCCCGCCTACCTTGAATCAACTATCGCCGCGTTTTATGAGAGGGCCGGAAAGGTCCGCCTCGATGATGGCAGCGTGGCCTCAATCACTATAGGCGGAACCGTATCCCCCGCAGGCGGGAACTTTGAGGAGCCTGTGACACAGGCGACCCTCAAGGTGGTAGGCGCTTTCCACGGACTCGCGAGAGAGCGCTCCGACGCGCGTAAGTACCCGGCCATACATCCGGTGGATTCGTGGTCCAAGTATAAAGGCGTTGTCGACATGGATCGCGTGGAAAAGGCCAGAGGGGTCCTCATCAGAAGTACTGAAGTTAACCAGATGATGAAAGTAGTCGGTGAGGAGGGAACATCGAGCGAGGATTATATCGTGTATCAGAAGGGAGAGCTTCTGGACGCGGTGTATCTTCAGCAGAATTCCTTTGATCCCATTGACGCGGCCTGCGAACCGGAAAGACAGCGCAGGGAATTCGACATACTATACGACGCCATGATGAGGGATTATGATCTCAGTGACAAAAAAGAGATAAGAGCTTTCTTCAACCAGCTCAGGCAGGAGTTCCTCGACTGGCACGGAACCGAGTTTAAGACAGATGAATTCTACGCGCAGGAAAAGAAAATCTCTGACTTCTACATGTCGAAGGCCGTTGAGTAGGAGGTCGTTACAGTATGCAGAAAGTTTATACAAAGATAGAATCGATTGTCGGTAACGTCGTTACTGTAAGGGCGAACGGAGTCAGAAACGGCGACCTCGCGCTGGTGGGCGACAGTTACGCGAACGTAATTAAACTGGACAGAGATCTTGTATCGCTGCAGGTGTTCGCGGGAGCTCAGGGCGTAAGCACCACGGATCCCGTCCGTTTCCTCGGAAGACCTATGATGGTCTCATTCTCTGAACATCTGCTCGGACGCATTTTCGACGGCGCCGGAGTTCCGAGAGACAACGGACCCGCGCTTACGGAAAACATGATTCCCATCGGAGGGCCTTCGTTCAACCCGTCGAAGCGTATTCTCCCGAAGCACATGATCCGTACGGGGATTCCTATGATAGACCTGTTCAACACACTGGTCGAGAGCCAGAAGCTGCCCATTTTCTCTATTTCAGGAGAGCCGTACAATCAGCTTCTGTCGAGAATAGCCATGCAGGCGGAGGTTGACGTTATCATACTGGGAGGCATGGGACTTAAGTACGATGATTTTATGGAATTCCGCGACACGCTGGAAAAGGGCGGGGCGATGAGCCACACCGTTATGTTCATTCACACGGCGGCGGATCCGATCGTTGAGTGTACGCTGGTGCCGGATATGGCCCTTGCTGTCGCCGAGCAGTTCGCTCTTGAGGGCAAAAGAGTACTGGTTCTTCTGACGGATATGACGAACTTCGCCGATGCTCAGAAGGAAATGGCGATCACGATGGAGCAGGTGCCGTCAAACCGCGGATATCCCGGAGATCTTTACAGCTGCCTCGCGTCGCGTTATGAAAAGGCCGTCGACATTGAGGGCGCGGGGTCCATTACGATACTCGGCGTAACCACGATGCCGGGAGATGATGTCACGCATCCCGTACCTGACAATACTGGATACATCACCGAGGGGCAGTACTACCTTAAGGGCGGACATATCGAACCTTTCGGATCTCTTTCGCGTCTTAAGCAGAATGTCAACGGCGACACGAGAGACGATCACCGCGCTCTGATGGACGGCATGATAAGGCTGTACGCCCAGTATAAGGAAAGCCTTGAGAAGAAGTCCATGGGCTTCATGATGACAGAGTGGGACAATAAGCTCCTTAAATACGGTGAGATGTTCGAGTCGAAGATGATGGATCTGTCCGTCAATATTCCTCTTGAGGACGCTCTGGATCTCGGCTGGGAGATTCTTGCCGAATGCTTTGAACCGAATGAAACGGGTCTTAAGACAAGCCTGATCAGAGAAAGATGGCCTGACAAAGACGCGTTGAATTAAGGAGGAGCGTTCCATGGCTGTCAAACTTACGAAGAATGAACTGAAGAAGCAGAAGGACAACCTTAAACAGTTCGAACGCTATCTTCCGACCCTGCAGCTGAAGAAGCAGCAGCTTCAGTCCGTCATTATGAGGATTCGCGCCGATCTGGAGCAGAAGGAGGCCGAGCGCGTCCGGATGATCGGTGATTTGGATGACTGGATAGCCGTGTTCGCGGAAAACGAGTTCTTCGATGAGAATAAAAAGATTGAAAGGCTCGTACAGCCGGACAGGGTAATATGCAGGGATGAAAACATCGCAGGTGTCAACATCCCGGCGTTTGAGGAACTGACATTCAAAGATATAAATTACGATGTGGATGATTATCCGCTCTGGGTTGACACTGCCGTCTTCAAGCTTCGAGATATTGCGAGACTGGACGCGCTGGTCTCAACTCTGCGTAAACAGGTAGAACTCCTCGGGAAGGAACTCAGGACGACATCTCAGAGAGTGAATCTGTTCGAAAAGGTCAAGATACCCGAGGCCAGAGAGAACATCAGGGTCATTCAGGTTTATCTGGGCGACCAGCAGACCGCGGCAGTCGTAAGAGGCAAAATCGCGAAGAGAAAATTAGAGGAGGTGCGGGGATGATAGAAAAAATGAAAATGGTCCACGTCGTCACATCGGCCTCCGATAAAGAAGAAATGCTGAAGAGTCTCAGAGACATCGGCGTTATGCACATCGCGGAGAAGCAGAGCGCCGACCGCGAAGTGTCCGAGCGTTTCCAGACACTGTCGAGAACGGCCACCACACTTAAGGAATATGTTCCGAAGAAGCAGAAACAGAGCAGAACGATCCTCGGGGATGAGGAATTCGATAAGATGTATTCCGGCGTTCGGGAGGCTATCGAGCGGAAAAACGCCCTGACTCAGGAAATCGGCGCCGCGGGCACCGAAATCGACAGAGTTTCGGCATGGGGGGATTTCTCTCCCGAAGAAGTGAATCTGCTCAGGGAGAACGGATTTGATTTTCATTTCTACCGTCTGGAGGAAAAGGAGTATAAGGCCGCTCTCGCTGACGAGAATGTCAGGTTTATCAGTCTGTCACCCGTGGACAAAATGAAGACGATCGCGGTGATAGGGACGCTGCCGCCTGATATACAGGGAACTGAATTCGTACTGCCGGAGAAAAGCATAAGCGAATTCAAAAAGTCGATTGAGAAGTGCCGCGAAGAGATTGAAGAATGCAATGAGACTCTGAAGGCGGCATCCGTTTACGACGCAAGTTTCAGAGCCCGGATGGTGAAGGTTCAGAATGAGGTCAATTTCTCGGAGGCCGGCGAGACTGTACAGGGGGATGACGATTTCGTCTGGATTTCCGGGTACATACCTGAGGCGGATCTGGATGTCTTTAAGAACATGGCCGCCGAGAAGAAGTACGCATGGGCGGTCGAGGACGTTGCGGAAGATGATGACAGAATACCGACAAAGGTGCGGTACAATAAGGTTTCAAAGCTGATAGAGCCCGTATTTAACATTCTGGGAATTCTTCCGGGATACAGAGAACAGGATATATCACTGTGGTTTTTCCTGTTCTTCACGCTGTTCTTCGCCATGATCATAGGTGACGGAGGTTACGGAGTACTCATCCTGATTGCGACAATAGCCCTGAACGTGAAACAGAAGAAAGTGACCAACGTGACTTTCCTGTTGTATGTGCTGTCTGTAGCAACCGTGATATGGGGCGCGCTGACCGGGACATGGTTCGGTATGGAGAGCGCCATGAAAGTGCCTTTCCTTAAAGCGATGGTCATTCCGAACTTCGCGACCTATCCCGAGTACTTCGGACTGGACGCAGACGTTCCTCAGAACATGATAATGAAGTTCTCGTTCACGATAGGAGCAATTCAGATGTCGCTCGGATCGCTGTTGTCGATCAAAAAGAAAATATCGGAGAAAAATCTTTCATGGATAGCGGATGCAGGCTGGATGATAGCAATCATCGCCATGTACCTGCTTTCGCTCTTCCTCGTTATCCATGAGGACATCAATCTGGTTCCGGTATTTGTCGCTGTCGGTGTCGCGTTCCTGCTGGTGGTTCTGTTCGGAGGCATGTCCCCTGACAAAACCATAGCGCAGGGACTGAAGGCCGGACTTGCCGATTCGTTTACGGTGTTCCTTGACACCATAAGTTGCTTCGGGAATGTAATGAGTTATATCAGACTGTTCGCGGTCGGAATGGCCGGCGTTGCGATTTCCCAGAGCTTCAACGGGATCGCCGCCGGGATGCACGGCCCGATGATAATACTCGGCGTCGTGGTTGTACTTATCGGCCACGCGCTTAACATAGTCATGTGTTTCCTGTCTGTAGTCGTTCACGGCGTCCGTCTGAATGTGCTTGAGTTCTCGGGACAGATCGGTCTTGAGTGGACAGGAATCCCTTATGAACCGTTCAAGAAGGTTAATAAAAATTAAGAAAAGGAGAAATGATATGAATCTTGCATTTATCGGTATGGCTGCGGCACTCGGATTATCTGCCGCCGGTTCAGCGTTCGGCACCGGTTTCGCCGGAATGTCCTCAGTTGGCGCGTGGAAAAAGTGCTACGCGAGCGGAAAGCCCGCCCCGTTCATCATGATTGCTTTTACAGGCGCTCCTCTGACTCAGACGATTTACGGATTCCTTCTGATGAACTTCATCAACGGCGCCAACTGTGATGCCGGCATGGCGCTCGGCGTAGGCATATTCGGCGGACTCGCGATCGGTCTTTCCGCCCTGTTCCAGGGGAAATGCGCCGCTGCCGCCTCAGATGCCCTGGGCGCTACAGGGAAAGGCACGGCGAATTACTTCATTGTGATCGGTATAATAGAGACGGTGGCGCTGTTTACTCTGGTATTCTGCCTCCTGCTTCTCAACAGTTGATAATAAACAGATCCGCTGTGTATCGAAGAAGATACAGTATGAGAGTCCCCGGAATTCGTTCCGCGGACTCTTTTTATGGTGCGCCCGGCGGCATAACACCGCTGCGGAAATTTTCCTAAGCTGAGCATGCAGTTTCACGA
>CAZTIY010000094.1:0-6131 GCA_964613765.1 uncultured Eubacterium sp. | reverse complement strand
TTAAGAAGTGAAATTTTAGTGAAAATTTTGATATTTCATAAGAAAATGAAAAAGAGGGGGTATTCCCCGCTCTTTTCGGAAGCTGATTCACTTTTTTACACCGGTATTTCAAGTTTACATAAACTTTGAAACCGTCTTTTTTTGCTCTATTTCATGCCGGAGCATGGATGTGAAAAAAAAGAGCATTACATCATCTTTGATGATGTTGTTTAAGCAAAGAATAAGCGTGAATGAGAGGAATTCAAAAAATCTCCCCTTAGTGAGCAGTCACTATTTAAGCAGAGAACGAGAGTGAATGAACAGCGCTTACGATATCGTCGGCGGTCATACCGTATTTCCTGCGGAGTTCATCAGGCTTTCCGGACTCTCCGAACGTGTCTTTCTGACCTACCATAACGATCCTGCACGGATAACGTACTGACGTTACTTCCGCGACGGCGGAGCCGAGACCCCCGATCACGGAATGTTCTTCCGCGGTTACGATTTTCCCCGTTTCACGGGCGGCCTTAACAATGATATCTTCATCTATCGGTTTTATCGTGTGCATGTCAATCACACGGACATCCGTACCCTCTTCCGCGAGTTCCGAGGCTGCTTCCATCGCTGAAGCAACCATAACACCGGTAGCGATGACGGTGACATCCTTTCCTTCCCGGAGAACTTTTCCCTTTCCGACCTTAAGGTCGTCAGCAGCACTGTAGAATACGGGCACCGCGGCTCTTCCCAGTCTTATATAACAGGGCCCGTCTATATCGTTCACTGCCCGGGAGAGAAGAATCTTTGTGCTTGCCGCGTCGGAAGGATTGATTACAGTCATACCCGGTATGGTTCTCATCAGGGCGAGATCTTCAAAAGTCTGATGGCTCGCTCCGTCTTCCCCTACCGTGATACCGGCGTGCGTCGCGCATATTTTTACATTGGCATGCGTATATCCGATAGAATTTCTGATAATCTCGAATGCTCTTCCCGCCGCGAACATAGCGAATGTGGATGCGCAGACAACTTTTCCGGAAAGCGCGAGACCGGCGGCCGTACCCATCAGATTCTGCTCCGCGATACCCATATTAAAAAAGCGATCCGGGTTGTCTTTTGCGAAATCAGCCGTCTTCGTCGACTTGGACAGGTCGGCATCCAGAACCACGAGCCTGTCATTTCTCTTCGCTTCCTCTGCAAGAAATTCACCGTAAGCAGCTCTTGTCGCAATATTTGACATCACCATTCACCTCCGAGTTCCTGTACAGCAAGTCTCGCTTCTTCTTCCGACGGTCCCTTTCCGTGCCAGCCGGCGTTGTTTTCCATGAAACTTACTCCTTTGCCTTTCACTGTGTCACAGACAACGCAGGTCGGCACACCGTCCGTCGCCTTCGCCTCATCTATCGCGGCAAAGAGTTCGTCAAAATCATGACCGTTCACATTAATCACGTGCCACCCGAACGATCTGAATTTATCATCTATCGGTCTCACAGACATGACATCATCATTATTTCCGTCTATCTGGAGTTTATTCCAGTCCACAAAAGCGGTCAGATTGTCGAGTTTATAGTGGTGAGCCGCCATGGCGGCCTCCCAGACAATACCCTCCTGAAGTTCGCCGTCGCCCAGAAGAACATATACTCTCCCCGGGCTTTTATCCATCTTCCCGGAAAGTGCCATGCCGATGCTCGCGGAGAAACCCTGACCGAGAGATCCCGTTGACATCTCAATGCCGGGAACATAGTGCATATTCGCGTGACCCTGGAATTTACTGCCGAGCCTGCGAAGCGTCATCATGTCCTCTACAGGAAAGAATCCCTTTTCGCCGAGCGCCGCGTACTGCGCCGGAATCGCGTGACCCTTGGAAAGAATGAATTTATCCCTTCCTTCCATTTCCGGATTCTCCGGATCCACGTTCATCTCGCCGAAATAAAGCGCGGTAATGATATCCGCCGCGGAAAGAGAACCGCCAGGATGTCCGGAACCTGCGTGATAAATCGCTTTGATTACATCGATGCGTATCTTTGCCGCGATTTTTTCATAATAATCTTTGCTTTCTCTTTTCATACCGACTCCTGTCTGTTTATGAATCAAAGTTATAAAAGACAAACATTTTTCCGCTCAGATTCCGTTGCCGCGACGGGTGAACGGCCCGCAGACTGAGAACGCTGGCGCAATTAACCGCACCCCCAGACTACACCCGCGGACAAAATCAACCGCACCGCGGACGACACCCGCGGACAGAATCGTCCGGATATTCGATTAACAGGACACTTTGAAAAATACGGATTCAGAGTTCGTATTTTTTTATCACAAACGGCAGACGCTCTGTGAGATCCGTGGCGGTCATGCCCCGCTCGCCGAGTTCGTCCCGCGTGAAATCGCCGCAAAGCCCGTGAAGATATACACCCGCCCGTGCGCTGTCCCACGGGGAAACGCCCTGACCGATGAGCGATAAAATGATTCCGGACAGTATATCTCCCATACCGGCGGTCGCCATGCCGGGGTTTCCGGTAGAGTTTTTCCAGATTTCAAATCCGCGGTCATAAAAATCCGCCCTGCACACCAGAGTCCCGGCCCCTTTAAGAACCGCTATACAATGATAAATCCGTACAAGGTCAGCTGCCGCACGCATTCTTTCATCATCAGTCACGATTCCACGGGGATAATTCCTCCCGCCGAGGAGTTTCAAGGCTTCTCCGGTATGAGGAGTCAGAATCACAGGAGCGCTGTAACCGGTCAGTATTCCCGAAAGTTCGGGAGACGCGCTCACGAGATTGAGTCCGTCCGCGTCCAGAACGAGAGGCATACTGCTTTTGAGAAGAATCTCCCTGAGTTTCGCCGCGGCTTCCGCTCCTGTTCCCATGCCCGGGCCGAAACAGACCGCGTCGAATTTTTCCCCGCCCGGAGCATGCGCAAGTGTCCCCGGCTGATTCTCAAATGCCGGAGGGCGCGGCGCATTTTTAAATTCCGCTGAACACGAAGGCCCGTTTCCCGAGAGTCCTGAAATCACATCCTCCCAGTCCCGGAACACGACTTCCGGAACAAGTGTCGCGACAACGCTCCTCTCCCTCTCTCCGGTACACATGTAGACAAGTCCGCTACCTGTCCTGAGCGCCGCTTTCGCGGTAAAAACGGCGGCGCCCGGCATCCCTCCGAAGCCCGCTATTATCAGCACTTTCCCCGCGATGCCCTTATGCATGTCACGGGGCCTTCGCGTAATTATTCTCTCTGCGAGATCTTCTCCGGATTCATGTGAGATTTCAACATCCGGAACCATATCAGCTCTCTCCGGTTTCCCTTTATTTGAAAACATATATCTTAAGAAGCACCGCGACCAGAACAACTATGGTCACTATAATATTCCCGTGCTCAAGTATAAAATCCTTGACTTTATCTTCTTTCTTGTCGTCGTTCATGATATCCCTCCGTAATCGAAAATACTTACGCGCATATAACGCACGAACTTCCCCGTTTTCTGTGACGGCATACTCACAGACCGGTTTTCTTAAGCCTCCGTGCGCGAATCTTTAACCTTTCCGCCTCTATGGTAATTGCCGCGGACATACCGTTACATTTATACGCTTATATTTATACGCTCAGATACCCGCTCGAATAAAATACCCCGCGGCAAGCCATCAACTGTCCACCGGACAGTCGCCTGCGTTTTCAGCGCAGCGGGGTATTAACCCACGTGGCTAAAGCTTCATCATCAGTTGTTCATATTCATCTTGTTTACCCTGATTCTTTACATAATCGCTGATTGCTTTTCGCCGCGATTCTTTCCGACGCCAGCCACATTGTGTGAAGCATGAATGTATTGACTATCTGCCATAGCTTTAGCCACCTTCCGTGGTATATACCATACCACGGAAGCGCTGTGCCGCAATCAGCAGGGAATTCAACCCGCTGAGATTAAAACAGTTTGATTATGCTCTCCGGTATGTTACCGTAAATCTCTGTACCTGGCCCTGAAATCGTCAAGAAGCTGCCCGTCCTTGAAATAATTTATCCTCATGGCGGTCTTCATCTCATCGAGCGTTTCGGCGGCGACCTCCCTCGCCGCGGCCGTCCCTTCCTTCAGCATTTCAAACACGTCGTCTATATGCTTCGCCTGCTCCTCACGCCGCTCTCTGAGTGGACCGAGCGTATCCTGCATGACGGCTTCAAGGAATTTTTTGACCTTGACGTCGCCGAGTCCGCCGCGCCTGTAGTGATCTTTCAGTTCATCAAGACTGCTGTATCCCGGCATGTATCTTTCAAAATCGCCTTCTCTGACAAAAGCGTCAAGGTATGTGAAAACTGTGTTTCCTTCGATTTTTCCGGGATCCTGAACGCGGAGATGACCGGGATCGGTGAACATTCCCTTTATCTTCTCATGGATTTCCTCCGGTTTATCGGCGAGATAAATGCAGTTTCCGAGGGATTTCGACATTTTCGCCTTTCCGTCTGTGCCGGGAAGTCTCATGCTCGCCTTGTTTGAACTCAGGAGACTGGCAGGCTCCACCAGAATCTCTCCGTATATGGAATTGAATTTCCTTACTATCTCACGCGCCTGCTCCAGCATGGGCTCCTGATCCTCGCCCACCGGTACCGTTGTGGCCTTGAACGCCGTGATATCCGCCGTCTGGCTCACGGGATAATTAAGAAACCCCACAGGAATGCCGCGTCCGAAGCCACGCATCTGGATTTCGCTCTTAACTGTCGGATTCCGCTCAAGCCTGGACAGAGTCACAAGATTCATGAAGTAGAATGTCATCTCGGTAAGCTCGGGGATCTCTGACTGGATGAGAATTGTCGACTTCCCCGGATCTATACCCGCAGCGAGATAATCAAGAGCAACCTCAAGCACGTTGCTCCTGACTTTTTCCGGGTTATCGAAATTATCCGTCATAGCCTGTGCATCAGCTATCATAATGAATATCCTGTCGAACCCGCCCGAGTTCTGAAGTTCCACGCGGTTCCTGAGCGATCCCGCATAATGACCGATATGAAGCCTTCCCGTAGGTCTGTCAGCCGTCAAAATGATTTTCTTACTTTCTCCCATCTGTTTTCACCCTCCAGCCTGTTCTGTACGTGCTATACCATACGGCTATCCGCCTGTTTCCGATTTGAAATTATTTTACGGAATAAATCTCTTTATCACCGTATTCCTCAAGATACTGTTTTGCCGCTTCTTCAATAGCGGCGGCGCGCCGCATGGAATCACTCAGATCCTTGCCCCTGCATACCATTCCGTGATTCGCGAGGAAGCACGCTTTCTCATTACGGTTATTCTCCGTGTCGCGCATGGAATATGCCGCCGCCTTCGCAAGAGAAGCGGTCCCTGCGATTCTGAAAGGCGCGCACGGCACACCTCCGCCGATAATTCTCTGAAGTCCGGGATCCTCCGGCTTAAGAGATGCGTGAGCCGCGGCGAATATAGAGGCATACCTGGAATGCGTATGGATTATCGCCCCCGTCGAAGGGAACTTCCGGTATATCCACGCGTGAAGATCCTTTTCCGAAGTCGGTTTATTCTCGTCATCGTAGATTTTCTTAACTTCCGCTATATCCATAAGTACCATGTCTGACGGCTTCGCCAGATCATAAGGAAGTCCGGAAGGCGTTACCAGCATCTGTTCCCGTGATAAACGGACGGACAGATTCCCCCACGTTCCCTGGACGAGGCCTGTTTCAAGAAGCTTCAATCCGTATTCAACGAGAGCTTCCCTTTTCTCACTTTCCTTAACCGAATACCGGCGGACGGACGGTGCGCCGTGAAACGAGGCCGAAACTTCTGATACAGGAAGCCCGGCGCCGGGGGACGCGGTCGTTTCCTCCGGCAGAGAGCCGCCGTCAGCGGTCGATGTGACAGATTCATCTGTCACAGTAAGTCCGGCGCCCGGAGACGCGGTTACTCCTTCCGGGACGGCAGTTCCCGGGCCTGAATCCGAATCCTCCGTTCCGCTCTCCATTTCGCGGGCCTTTTTACTGTAATCCTTTTCATACTTCAGATGCTCCAGAAAAGCTTCGACCTTCGGCAGATATTTCACGCCGCCGAGGACACCTGCGCGGCAGACAATCTCCGCGCCCTTTTCCAGAACAGTCATCGCGGTATACGCTTCATGAAGCGTGACGCCGACCGTAAGAGAATGAGAATCCCGGATGAGCAGAGC
>CAZTIY010000093.1:0-6166 GCA_964613765.1 uncultured Eubacterium sp. | reverse complement strand
CTCAAACAGAAACGGCATAGAAAAAATGAATTTCAGAAACTCGATTTTTATCGGCGTTCTTCAGGGGATAGCGATATATCCCGGAATCTCGCGTTCGGGTTCGACCATGACCGCCGGCCTCATAGTCGGACTGAAGAGAGAATTCGCCGTTAAATTCGCCTTTCTGATTTCCATACCCAGCATACTCGGTTCGGCTGTGCTGGAGCTTCCGGACGCTCTTAGCCAGAACATAGACACATCGGTAATCGGCCCCATGGCGGCGGGATTTCTGATCGCCGCGGTAAGCGGTATTTTCGCTATTAAGGCCATGGTGAATGTCGTAACAAAGAAAAAACTTAAATATTTCGCGTATTATGTATGGGCGCTCGGGGCTGCCGTTATCATTTATAGTCTTGTCACGATGTTCTGATAATCACGGGACTGTCCCGGCATATCCGGAGGGGATCCGGGAGCCCGGATATGTGGTTAAATCCAGTCAGACTCCGGAGAATCCCTGTCCGCTGATATACTGGATTTTCAGTCAGGTCGGAACGGCGGGGTCATAAACATTCAGGATACTTGTATGTAATCCCGGGTTTTTAATAAAGTCAGAGCGGCGGGGTCATAAACTCAAAGCCTGAGCAGAGAACGGGGAGATCTTTTTGAAAGAGGAAACCAGCGAAAAAACAAAACGGAAAACGTCAGGCTCCGGAAACGGCAAAGGCGCAGCCAAAGGCGGTAAGAAAGGCGCTTCCGCGGGCACGAAGAAGTCGGGAAAAGGAGGCGCTTCAGGGAGCGTCACAGCAAAACCGGCTCCTAAAACTACCGAGGAGAAAAAAGAAAATATCCGCAAGATGCAGGAAGAGCGGAAACGGAAGAAGATTCTTATCGACACGATCCTGGGCCTCGTCCATATCGCTCTCGGTGTTTTCTTCTTAGTGTGCGTGTTTTCCGACGCGGGCGGAAAGTTCGGCCGGGTGATTTCAGACGCGCTCAGAGGCGTGCTGGGGCTCATAGGAATGGCTTTTCCGTTCTATCTTATTCTGATGGGGATACTCCTCATGACTCACAAGGCCCTCCACTTCACTGTGAGAACAATTATCGTTTCATTTATACTTCTTCTGCTCTTATCCATTATTAATTCAGGAAGATTTATCGGTTCGGATTTTTCCGTCGCGGGTAAACTGGGCGAATTTTATAAGGACGGCACTTCGCTTGACGGCGGAGGACTCTTCGGCATGGTCGTGGGAACGTTCATAGTGAAATGGCTCGGCAAACCGGGACTTTATATTTTTTCGATACTCGCCGTTCTGATATGTCTTTTGTTCCTTCTTAATACGCCTCTTTCAAGATGGCTTACAAAGCATCAGGAAGCAAAAGAGGAGAAACAGCTCATCGCGGAGATGGAGCGCGCGGAAAAGGCCAGAACGGATGCGGTACTGCGGGCGCAGGCAAGAGAGGAAAGAAAATACGCTGCATCCGATAATTATTCTCAGGCGGAAGGCGCAGCTTCTTCTGTTTCTGTTCCGGCTTCCGGTTCGGGTCAGGCGGTGAATCCGGCTCCGGCGTTCAGTCAGGAACCGGTATCATATCCCGGCTCCCCGTCCGGTCAGGGCTCAGCGCCATACACCGGTCCCGGGACAGGTCAGATCTCTTCTGCCGATCCCGGCTGCGCGGCATATCCGGGCGCCGGGGTTATACCGGACCCGGCGTCGTATCCCGGTTCCGGACAGGTTTCCGGTTATGCGGTTAATTCTGTACCGTACTCCGGTTCTTATACGGAGCCGGTAAACGGACAGGGGGTTTCATTTAACGCGAATTCCGCTTCTTACTGGCCGTCGGCTGATGACGCTTTCGGACAGGGGAGAGGTCCTGCGCCGGTAAGAAGTCCGGAGCCCGTATTTAATTCTGACGCGGATTTCCGTACTGTGTTTAATCAAGGCGCAGCTTCCTGTCCCGATCCCGGATCCGGACAGGGTACACGTACATCAGGAGGCACCGGTTCCAACGTCATGAATTTCCTTAAAAGGAAAGACCTTTTCAGTGACAATGACAGGAACGGAATTACGGAAAAAGGAACCGCGAGAGAAGTTATAATCTCTACGGAAGGCTCAGGAAACGCGGAGGAAGCATATCCCGGAGGCTCTGTTTCGCAGGGCGGCAGTGATGATGTCACGGAAGGTCCGTATACGACCGGCTACGGGCTTGACGGTCTGGCGCCGGTACCCGGGACAGACGGCAATAATCCGGAGACACGGAATTCCGGTTACGGATCAGGCATTTCCCGTCCGTCGCGGGATAAAGCGGTTGATAACGGGGGAAAGCCCCGGGGCGGCGGTTCCTCGGACTCCGCTCCGGTTTTTGAAGATAAGAACGGTAAGAATACGGGAAATTCAGGTTACGGACTCAGCGGTTCGTCACCGTCACCGCGAACGGGAAGCGCGGACGGTTCTTCCGCGGATACCGGATCTGTTATACCTTATGCCGTTATGGCCGCGGCGACGGCGGGTGAAGCCGCCGAAGGCCTTAACAAAGGTCTTGCCGCGCCGTACAGCAGGCCTCCTGTTGAACTTCTCGACCCCGTCGACAGAAAAAACACCGAAGGACTTGATGCCGTACTTAAGAGCCAGGCTTCAAAGCTTGAGGAAACTCTGAGAAGTTTCAACGTTGACGCACATGTTATACGCGTTACCAGAGGCCCCACAGCGACGAGATTTGAAATAGAACCGGCGCCGGGAGTCAAGGTGAACAGCATAGTCAACCTGTCTAATGACATAGCGCTTAATCTCAGGGCAAAAAGTATCCGTATCGAGGCTCCGATACCGGGTCAGGCAGCCGTGGGAATAGAAATAGAGAATGATAAAGTCCGCACTGTAAGGTTCCGTGAGATTCTTGACAGTAAAGCGTTCCGGCAGTCAAAGTCAAAAATTTCGTTCGCTCTCGGCATGGACATCGCGGGGAACCCGATAGTCGCCGATCTCAGGAACATGCCGCATCTTCTCATAGCAGGTTCCACGGGTTCGGGAAAAAGCGTCTGCATTAACTCCATAATCTGCAGCATACTGTATAAGGCGGATCCGGATGAGGTCAGACTCATAGTAATAGATCCTAAAGTTGTAGAACTGGATGTATATAACGGAATTCCGCATCTGCTCATTCCTGTCGTGACGGACACCGCAAAAGCCGCCGGCGCTCTCAACTGGGCAGTCACGGAAATGACGGACAGATACAAGCTGTTCGCCGAGAATAATGTCCGCGGAATTGAGGGATACAATAAACTGATGGAGGAACAGGGCGAAAAGATAATGCCCCAGATAGTCATCATTATTGACGAATTAGCGGATCTCATGATAGCGGCGAGAGCCCAGGTGGAAGAGTCCATTACGAGGCTCGCCCAGCTTGCGCGAGCGGCCGGCATGCATTTGATTGTAGCGACCCAGCGGCCGTCTGTCGATGTAATCACCGGCCTCATCAAGGCGAACATTCCATCAAGGATTGCCTTCGCGGTATCTTCACAGATAGATTCCCGGACGATAATCGACATGGCAGGTGCTGAGAAACTCGTCGGAAAAGGTGATATGCTGTTTAAACCGCTCGATAAAAGCAAACCCCTGCGTGTTCAGGGCTGTTTCATATCCGATGACGAGGTGACGAGGATAACAGATTTCGTAAAGAGCCAGAAAACCGATGAAACCGGTTCTTCCGGCTCCGAAGAAGTGCGGAACGCCATTGAGAACACAGGAAGTGCGCAGGCCGATGACAGACCGGATGAACTTCTCCCGGACGCGATCGCCCATGTCGTGAAAAGCAGAAAAGCTTCGACTTCCATGATTCAGAGGCGGTTCCGCATAGGGTATAACCGCGCCGCGAGAATAATGGAACAGATGGAGGAAAGGAACATCGTGGGGCCCGCTGACGGGAGCCGCGCGCGTTCGGTGCTTATATCCGAGGAGGAGTTCGAGTCGATGCGGGATTCGCTTATTTGAACAGGAGAAACATTGAAGGTTTATTTCAGTACGCTCGGCTGTCTTAAAAACGAAAATGATACCGACATGGCAAAGGGGATAATAGAGCGTGCCGGACATGCAGCAGTCGGGACTCCGGAAGAGGCGGACGTCATAGTCGTGAACACCTGCGGATTCATAGAAGATGCGAAAAGGGAGTCCATAGACGAAATCTTCTCCATGGCGGAATATAAAGAGGACGGGAAGAAACTCATTCTGTCGGGCTGTCTCGTCCAGCGCTACGCTTATGAACTTGCCGAAGAGATTCCGGAGGCTGACGCTTTTCTCGGCGTGAATGATTATGAGAAACTTCCTGCGATTTTAAATGAACTCGCGGAAGATGCCGGACGCAGAATATCTGTCGGCGGATCTGATCCGGATTTTCTCATCAGGAACAGCGTATACAGAAAAATCGGGTACAATCCTTATACTGCGGCCGTCAGAATCGCGGAGGGCTGCGACAACCGCTGCACATACTGTGCTATTCCCGCCATCAGAGGGCCTTACAGAAGCAGGCCGGCGGAAGACATTCTGGCGGAGGCGGATCGTCTCGCGAAGGCCGGAACCAGGGAACTTCTGATAATCGCCCAGGACACCGGATGTTACGGAAAGGACATTTACGGCAGGCCGTCGCTCGCGTATCTGTTATCCGGGCTTTGCAGGGTCGACGGGATCGAATGGATCCGCCTGATGTACTGTTATGAGGAAAATATCACGGACGAACTCATCCGTGTGATGAAGGAAGAACCGAAGATTTGCAAGTATATTGACATTCCTCTCCAGCACATCAGCCGGAAAGTGCTTAGAGCGATGAACAGAAAATCGACGCCGGAATCCGTAAGAGCGACGCTCGGAAAACTGCGGAAGGAAATACCCGGGATATGTATCAGGACAACACTCATGGTCGGATTTCCGGGTGAGACCGATGAAGATTTTGCGGAGCTTGAGGAGATGGTGCTGCGCGAAAAATTCGACAGGCTCGGCGTGTTCGCCTATTCATGCGAGGACGGAACGCCGGCCGCGAATCTCGCGGATCAGGTTCCGGAAGACGTGAAAACAGAAAGACTCGACAGGATTATGACGGAGCAGCTCGATATCTCACGTGAACATAATGAGGCTCTGGTCGGAAAGGTACTTAAAGTCATGGTTGACGGCACGGACGAAGACGGGGAATCCCTTCTCGGGCGGACGGAAAGCGACGCGCCGGAAATAGACGACGGTGTTATATTCACTCCCGTCAGGGAACACAGACCCGGGGATATTGTAAACGTCAGAATCGTGAACGCTTTCGATTATGATCTTGAAGGAGTTGAGGTTGAAAGATGAATCTTCCCAATAAACTCACCGTCGCGCGGGTCATCTGCGTGCCCTTTTTCATACTTTGCTATCTTAAAGGATGGTTCATCGCGGCCGTGATAATATTCATCGCCGCCTCCTTCACAGATCTTCTGGACGGGAAAATAGCGAGAAAGCGAAACCTTGTGACGAATTTCGGAAAGATCATGGATCCTCTCGCGGACAAGATACTGGTGTATTCGGCATTCTGTCTCATGATAGGGGACGGGACCATGGCAAGCTGGATGCTGATAGTAATCCTTGCGAGAGAGTTTACCATAGCCGGAATGAGGGCGGTCGCCGCCGCACAGGGGACGGTGATTGCGGCGGGAATGAGCGGTAAAATAAAAACCGTCCTTCAGATGGTCGCGGTCCCGCTTCTGATGCTGGCTAAAGCCGCCTCCGTTATGCCGGCGGCATCGGATATACGCGTGCCGCTTACGTTCATCGCGCGGGCGTTTCTGTGGGCGTCTCTTGTCATGACGGTTTACTCCGGTGTCGAATATGTGGTCAGGAACAGGACGGTTTTTCAGGGTTGATATGTAATCAAAATAAGCTGAACGCAAATTCAGTATAAAGCGGATTGAACTTAAGTAAATTGATATGTTACCGAAATAAGTTAAACGCAAATTCCCGTTCCGATTCCCGCTCAGTAATATATTTTGAGATTCCGGAAAGCGAATCATATGCGAATCACAGATAATAATTTTCCCGGAATTTACAAGTGTTCAAATGTGAATATCATACGCGATCATTACGTGACCGTTACTGTTCATACATGGTATTTGAGGGACGGGCGGCATAGCACCGTTGCGAAAAAAGGTCCTCGCTTCGCGCAGTTTCTACGA
>CAZTIY010000092.1:4055-6242 GCA_964613765.1 uncultured Eubacterium sp. | reverse complement strand
TAGAAACTGCGCGAAGCGAGGACCTTTTTTCGCAACGGTGCTATGCCGCCCGACCTTCAAATACATGTGTGAACTGTAACCATTTTTGTATCTGAACCGTTATGAACATTAAAGATTTTGATTATGAACTTCCTGAAGAACTGATAGCACAGAGGCCTTCGGAGAAGAGAGATTTCTCCCGGCTCATGGTGGTTGACAGAAAAAGCGGCTCGATTTCTCATGAGCATTTTTATAATGTCATTGATCATCTGGTGCCGGGCGACGTGCTTGTCATGAATGATTCCAGAGTCATACCTGCGCGTTTGTCCGGGGTTAAAGAGGGAACAAACGCTAAAGCGGAGTTCCTTTTAAGCAGGAGAATAACGGGTGACACATGGGAGACGCTGGTAAGACCGGGTAAAAAACTCAAACCGGGAGATTTTGTCACGTTCGGTGAAGGAGATCTGAGAGCGGAGATTACCGGTTACGGGGAAGAGGGTACCAGGACAGTCCGGTTCATATATGAAGGAGATTTCACGGAGAGGCTCCGGGAAACGGGTAATGTTCCTCTTCCCCCGTATATTAAGAGAAATTCCGATGAAGAGGACCGTGAGCGTTATCAGACTGTCTACGCGAATTACGACGGATCGGTAGCGGCGCCGACAGCGGGACTTCACTTTACGAAGGAGCTCCTTCAGGCGGCCGGGAATAAAGGTGTGGAAACGGTTTATGTCACGCTCCATGTCGGAATCGGAACATTCCGCCCGGTGAAAGCCGAGAATATAGAAGATCATCACATGCATTTTGAAGAGTATTACATAAGCGGGGAGGCCGCGGACACAGTGAACAGGGCCAGGGATGAGGGAAGACGGGTGATCGCCGTCGGAACCACTTCCGCGAGGACACTTGAAAGCGCGGCGTTCACGGAGGACGGGAGAAGTCATATAAGACCCGGTCATGAGGAAACGGGAATCTTCATTTATCCCGGATATAAGTTCAGAATAGTGGATTCTCTTATCACAAATTTTCACCTGCCGAAGTCTACTCTTATAATGCTTGTGTCCGCTTTTTATGACCGTGAGAAAGTTCTTGAAGCGTACAGGGAGGCCGTGCGGGAGAAATACCGCTTTTTCAGCTACGGCGACGCCATGATGCTGATATAGATTATAGAAGGGAAGGCCATAAGCGCAAAGAAAAAGCCGGGCCGGCCGTCTGTCGTATCGCGCTTTCGTCTTGCGGGAATGTCATAAATACACTGGAAAACGCCGGCTGACCGTCTGTCGTATCGCGTCTTCGCCTTGCGGGAATGCCATAAATACACTGGAAAACGCCGGCTGACCGTCTGTCGTATCGCGTCTTCGTCTTGCGGGAATGACATAAATATGCTGGAAAAATGCCGGACCGGCCGCGCGGTTTCCGGTACGGAAAAGTGAATTAACAATTCCTGATTCTTAAAACAGTCAGAACACAGTAAACATGAAACGTTAAAATGTATATACGCGGGTTATGACCGGTACGGAGAAACATAATGGAGAGTTCGGATTATAATATAAATTCTGTCGCGAAGGCTTTTCAGCTGGTTGATATACTGAGCCGCAAGAACGGACAGATGACGGTTCAGATGCTTGCTCAGAAACTTGATGTTTCACCGTCAAACGTGACGAGGCTTCTCCAGACGATGCAGAAAGCAGGTTACGTCGAAAAGAGTCCGAAAACCAACCGTTATATCCTGAGCAACAAGTTCTATGTGACGGTATGCAATATGCTGAACAGTAATGATTTCATAAGCAAGTATGAGGGGGCGGCTTATCGCGTGGCGGAAAGGCTGAAGGCGACGGTCGCTCTCAATTCATTATACAGGAATAATTCAGTTATGCTTTTACGTATAACAGGTTCCGGCAACGATCGTTTAGCCGGGTTCAAAGCAGGAGATATGTCGCCCGCGTATTGTTCAAGTTCCGGGAAAGCGATGCTGAGCCTCATGCCGCGGGAAAAGCTGAAAGACTGCATTAAAGACTGGGAACTCGAACGTTTTCAGACAAATACCATAACAGATAAGGAAAAGCTTCTTGAAGAGATAGAAAAATGCAGGAAGAAAGGATACGCGGAAGACCGCGAGGAACGTTACGCGGGTCTTGTCAGTATCAGTTTCGCGATAAATGAGTTTATGCAGCCCTACGCATTTACGGTGATCATGTCGGCCGGACG
>CAZTIY010000092.1:0-3955 GCA_964613765.1 uncultured Eubacterium sp. | reverse complement strand
TGATTTCCCTTATTATTCCCCTGATATCCCCGGTTTGCCGCGCGGAATGATTTTTAATCATTCCGCGCCGTTTTTTAAGTGCGCCGGGGGCGGTTTCCCGCGGAATAAAATGACCTGTTTGCGCAGAGCGCAATTTCATTTCCCGGGAGAAGAATCATTCCTGCGATTTAACTGAACTTATTTACAGTTCAACGCCTTCGTAGTATTTTCTGCGCGAAAAATGAAGTCAGTATGAACCCGGGATAAAAATCATCCTGAAGATCGTTTTCTATACATAAATTCAGCCGCGACGGCTCATCATCTGATATTTATAACGGTTAAATTCTTTCGTGTTTAAATAATTAAAACATTTAGGCTGCGTTCTGAAAGACTGCAGGATGCTTCCGGCACAAACCGTATTCATCAGACTGCAGGGCGGAAGAACGCCGCAGGTTGATCTAAGAAAGGAAAAAGAAATGCTTAGTGACAATGTGAAAAAAGGACCGGACCGCGCACCGCACCGCTCGCTCTTCTATGCGGCGGGTTTTACCGACGCCGAGCTTGAGAAACCGCTCATCGGCATAGTTTCAGCTGAGAGCGAAATAATTCCGGGGCATACTCATCTCGGGAAGCTCGCGGAAGCAGTCAAGGCCGGCGTTTACGCTGCGGGAGGGACTCCTGTAGTAGTGCCCTCGATAGGTGTCTGTGACGGCATTGTGATGGGTCACAAAGGGATGCATTATTCGCTCGCTTCACGGGAACTTATCGCGGATTCCGCAGAGACTCTCGCTGCCGCTCACTGCTTTGACGGGCTCGTGCTTATGCCCAACTGCGATAAGATCGTTCCGGGAATGCTGATGGCGGCCGTGAGGCTTAATATCCCCGCTATAGTCTGTTCCGGCGGCCCCATGCTCGCGGGGCGCGTAAACGGTGAACGGACAAGCCTTTCACAGATGTTTGAGGCGGTCGGATCATATAAGGCGGGGATCATAGATGAGGAGGGGCTCAGAAAGTGTGAACTGTCGACCTGTCCCACCTGCGGTTCCTGCTCCGGAATGTTCACGGCGAACAGCATGAACTGCCTTTCAGAGGCGCTCGGCCTCGCGCTTCCGGGAAACGGCACGATACCCGCTCCGTATTCAGCCCGCATACAGTTCGCGAAAGAAAGCGGGATGAAAATCATGGAGCTTGTGAACAGGGACATAAGACCGCGTGATATCGTTACCGCGGAAGCATTAAGGAATGCCGTAACCGTCGACATGGCTCTCGGATGCTCCACCAACAGTTCTCTTCATCTTCCCGCGATAGCGCATGAGGCGGGGATTAAATTAGATCTTAAACTTTTTAACGAGATAAGCGAGAAAACACCGAATGTCTGTCACCTCGCGCCCGCGGGAAATCATTTTATGGAGGATCTGAACGAGGCGGGCGGAGTTTCGGCTGTCATGAAGGAGCTCGCGGACGCGGGGCTTCTTAACACTGACCTTATGACCGTGACCGGGCGGACCGTGGGAGAGAATATCGCGCGTTCTGTCAATCTTGATACAGAAATCATAAGGCCGGTCGAGAAACCGTATTCAAAGACGGGTGGACTCGCATTCCTGTTCGGGAACATAGCGAAGAACGGCTGCGTAGTCAAGAGGAGCGCTGTCGCTCCCGAGATGCTGGTTCATTCCTGCCGCGCACGCGTCTTTAACGGGGAGGATGCGGCGGTACAGGCCATATACGGCGGAGAAATCAGACCGGGAGATATAGTTGTCATACTCTATGAAGGACCGAAAGGAGGACCCGGAATGCGCGAGATGCTTGTACCGACATCCGCTCTTGCGGGCATGAAGCTGGACAGAGATGTGGCCCTCATAACCGACGGACGTTTTTCCGGGGCTTCAAGGGGCGCATCCATCGGTCATGTTTCTCCTGAGGCTGCGTCAGGAGGTGAGATAGGCCTTCTCCGTGACGGCGACATCATAGATATAGATATGAAGAATTACACGATCAACGCAAGGGTAAGTGACGAAGAGTTTGAGAAGCGCCGCGAGACACAGGTTATACCGGAATCACGGGTGAAGGGCGGATGGCTCGACAGATACAGAAGACTCGTGTCATCTGCCGATGAGGGCGCGATACTGAAATGATTTTTCCTGTCCGGCCGCCCGGTCCGGCCGCGAAAGCGCGTTAATTCCCGTCATAAAAGAGCGCACTGTGAATGAGGCTTTACATCCGGATAAACGGTTCACGTGTAAGGGAACCTGCCGGTATGAACGTTAAGTTATCAGAATATTCAGTATCATGAGCGGTTCGTGAAGTGAAGTATTTTGAAAGGAGAAGTTTGCGTATGAGCAAAAAAATCGAAAACCCCGGGGACGGCTACTCCGGGAAAAAACTTGTTTATCTTGCCCTGGGCGTATTCTTCATGTTTATTTTCGGATTTATATGTCCCACATGGTCAACGGTAACACGGGTCGGCGTGAAAATGCTCGGCGTGTTCCTCGGCTGGGTCGTCATGATGATTTCAGGCTTCGGTCTGATGATTCCGTCTCTTATGGCCATGTTCGCGATGATTCTCACGGGATTCTATACGGCGCCCGACGTGCTTGCAGGGGGTCTCGGGGGCAGCGTTCCCATTCTGTGCGTGTTCGGCACGATTCTCATCTACGCGTTCAGAGCGACGGGCGGAGATGAAGTAATGGTACGGTATCTGATAAGCAGACCTTTTCTGAAGGGCCGTCCGGTCCGTTTTATGCTGATGTTCAATCTTGCGATTGCGCTTCTTTCCATATTCATGGACGCGGGCGGAATGCTTCTCGGATTCGCGTTTGTAAACACCATCGCGGATGTTGTCGGATATGAGGAAGACACTCACTGGAAGCGGTACATGATGACTTCGGTTCTGATACTGTCTATGTGCGCGGCTAATGTGCTTCCGTCAAAGCCAGGCGCTCTTATGACGATAAGCTCGTTTTCAGGCGCCATGGAGAATGCCGGACTCACACTTAACAGCGCCTGCTTCATAACGGTAAATCTTGTAACTTTGATTCTTCTTGCGGTTGTACTTGCCGTTCTCGCGAGGCCCCTGTTCCGAGTGGATCTGACACTTATGGAGAAACTCGATGTAACGAAACTTGTAAAGGAAAATGAATCCACACATTTAAATAAGCGTCAGATATGCTCCGGAGTAATAATGATTACCGGCTTTGCCTATCCTCTGTTCCAGATGCTGTTCCCGGCAGATTCAGCTATAGGTGTATGGATGAACAATATCGGACAGATACTCTTTATGGCGCTTCTCGTATCACTTATGGAAATCATACATATTGACGGAAAGCCGGTCTGTAAAGCGACAGAGGCGTTTCAAAAAGGTGTCCTGTGGGATGTGTATATCGGTATAGCGGCTATTGTCCTTATATCCGGCGCGATGGCAAATGAGAAGTGCGGGATCGGCGGCTGGATAAGCGCCATGCTCGGAGACACTTTCAACAATATGAGTTTTCCGGTTATGCTGCTTGTCGTGCTGTTTCTCGCGGCCTTCGTTACACAGGTGTTTTCAAACGGGGCAACGATGGTCATTCTGTGTTCTGTGATAGCGCCGTTCGCAGTAGCCTATGCCGCAGACGGAATCAATGTGTCTGTATTTCCGGCTCTTATCGCCCAGGCCGCCCAGATGGGGTCACTCACTCCCGCCGCGAGCGGATTCGCGGCCATGCTTCTGGCTCTTCCCTGTATGCAGGCAAAACCGAAGTGGATATTTATTTACGGAACGATGATCATGATAATCTATCTTCTCATCGCTGTTCCCGCGGGCATCCTGTTCGGATATGTTTTTTAACGAAGTATTACAGAACGGCGAATTTAAGCGCGTAAAGCGGGACTCAAAATGTTACAGTTCACACATGGTATTTGAGGGTCGGGCGGCATAGCACCGCTGCGAAAAAAGGTCCTCGCTTCGCGCAGTTTCTGCGAGTCGCTTGTCGTTTGC
>CAZTIY010000091.1:0-6276 GCA_964613765.1 uncultured Eubacterium sp. | reverse complement strand
TAATAAACCGCCGGAGAAGTTTATCCCGCGGCGGTTCATATATCCGGTCTTAAATTATTCAATCCGTAATGCTCTTACAGGAAAATGGCGCATCCCGGAAAATCAGTACCGTTCTTCTTTCAAAACAGGAAATTCAGCCGATAAAGTCCATAACGGCTTTATTAAAAGCGTCGGGCTCCTCCATGAACATCATGTGCGCGGTCTCAAACAGCACGAGTTTCGAACCGGGAATATGCTCATGGGTCCATTCGTTATTCGACACCTTCACATGACTGTTCTTTGCCCCGATGACCAGTGTCGGAATATTGATAGTGGGGATGACGTCCCTCCAGTCCGTGTAAACATGATTGAGAAGTAAATGCGTGCACTGCTCCGGCGGAAACTTCAGACTTTCCTCGAGTGTCTGCTGTTCATATTTTGCCCGGCCCTCAGGTGTAATTATCATCATATCGACAAATCCCCTGGTGGCATTTACTGTATCGGTGAGTATGGATTCTTTCAGCGCTTCCAGGTTCGGGTTATCCGAGAAACCGTCGGGGTTGCTGTCATTGATAAGGCAGAGAGGCGGCTCGTCCACCAGAATCAATTTGCTCAGTCTTTCATCGCGGAACAGATCCCAGTAGCTCCAGACCACGGAACATCCCATCGACCAGCCGAGCAGATTCACGTCACGAAGATCCAGAGAATCCATGAGCTGCTTAACGTCCATGGCAAGCCTTGAAATGCGGTAACCGTATGTAGGTTTATCCGATTCTCCGTGTCCGCGCAAATCCACGGCGACCACCTGATACTTTTCTGACAGCACAGGGATATTCTCACAGAACGCCTTTGCGCTCTGATCCCATCCGTGCAGCATAACAAGAGGTTTGCCCGTACCGGTAACCTCGTAATGAATAACAGCGCCGTCATTTGTTTTAAACTCAGCCATATTTTCCTCCTATCCTGCAATTACAATATGGCTCTGCGCGGTCAGATGCCGTGCAGAGCAGGTTCCGGCCGTTTAATTGTTCGTTCAATACGTTTTGACATCTGATATATATAATATTATTTTACTGTGACATTCGGCGATGAATTGTAAAGGATTTTATAATTGACTAAAATATCTTATATTAGACTGGAAATCAGCGTAAAAACTATTGTCAGGGTGTAAACAGTGAACAGCCGATAGCGGACAGCGGACGGTCAACAGTAATCGGCGGGATACCAACAACGGTCAACAGTAATCGGCGGACAGTGTAAAGCGGTCAGTTGGCAGCGGACAGTGAATGATCAATAGTGTAGAGGCAACAGTCAAGAGTTAATCGTGTTCAGCGACAGTGAAATATGCTCTTGTCATCAGAAATTTTCTGATGTTATCCGGGGAAAGTCATGACAGAGAAACGGAATGAGGGAAATATTCCCGCGCTGTTCCGCCGGTACGGGCGGATCCGGCGCTTTACCGCGGGGAGACAAATTTTTATGAGAGGCGACCCCGCCGACGAGATTTATTATCTGGAGCGCGGAAAGGTCAGAGCCTACCTGCTTTATCCGGACGGAACGGAGCGCACTCTGTGCTTTGTCGAAGAGGGAAACCTTGTAGGCGAAGAAGTCGTCGCGGAACCTCCGGAACGCATCGTATGCGTTGAAGCGGAGACAGATCTGTTAATGTACGGCATGGACGCCGGCACTCTGCTTAAGGGCTGCACGGGAGAAACAGAGAGCCTCGCTGAGCTTATGGTGCTGTACATGAAGAAGATCGAACTGCTGTGCGGATGGATATTCTACGCGCAGTTCACACGGAATGACGCCAAGCTTGCCTGTTTTCTCTACTCGAACACCAACGGACGCCAGACGGAGGTCCGCTACACGCAGGAGCAGATCGCCGCTGTGACCGGAATGAGCAGGGTCAGCGTTTCCAACTGTCTGAGAGATTTCGCGGAGCGGGGACTGGTCCGGCAGGCGTATAAGCGTATAATCGTACTTGACCGGGACGGGCTGAAAAGGGTGTTCGGCGAGCAGAATTTCTACTGATCACGGTCGTTCAGAAGAACGCGGCAGCGCCGCATGATACATCCGTTATGTTACGCGCGGCAACGAACAGGAAAAGCAAAAAGAAAAACTACGGAATATAACGTTTGAACGATGTTACTTCTAATATTTCAGATCCGGAGTTCCCGCAGGCGAGCGAGAAGTCCCGCGGCGAAAGAGGCATGTCCCCTCTCCGTAAAGTGCACCCCGTCATACGAGAGTTCCACGTTCCAGAGACCGGCGTCCGCGAAATGCGCGCCGGTCTCTTCCGCGATTTCTTTATAATATCCGGCGAGTTTCGATGACTCTTCTGTCGCCCGTTCATCCTGCGTCCATGCTCCGCGGATGACAGGGGGCGGGGCAATCAGGAGAATTCCCGGGAGCGGACGATGTTCCGCGAGTCCGGACGCTCCGGCAGGTCCCGTCAGTTCCTGTTGACAGGACTTGTCGCCGCACCGGGTGTGTTCCGTCTTCTCCGGCGACTCTATGCTTTCCCCCGGCGCGACCGGAGACATGTCGATAATTCTGTTTCTGAGTCCGACCTTCTGCTGCATTTGAGAATCGGCCGGACCTGATTCCTGTTTCTTTCCCGATTGTTCCGCAGGTTCTGTATGACATCGTCTCCCGGGCGCGACCGGTATCATACTTTTGATATATCCTTTGATATATTCCGTGAAATTTCTCATGCGGTCCGCCGCGTCCGCCGCGAAGGGGCAGCTTCCCGAAAGAAGATCATTAGTCCCGAGCATGATTAAGAGAAGATCGAAGGGCGCGTAAGAACAGATAAGATCGGCGGCGTTTTTCATCGAAGAATCCGAGGCCGGTATCTCCCGTCCGTTCGCGCCCGCGTTCACCGCATCATACCCCTCGCGCGCGATAAGGGATGTCCAGCGCTTCCCGTCCTGATAACGGCCGCCGAAATAAGAGCGGGGATCGTAGCCGTAAGTGTTGGAATCGCCGAAACAGACTATTCTCTTTAATCCGGCGCCGGTTCCGTTTTCTTCCCCGGAAGTTTCTTCAATATTGATTCCGGTTTCCGCCCGGGGTATATTTACTATCCCGGTCCCGGTTTGATCTTTAGTCCCGTTTATACTTTCCGTCACGTTTATAATGCGTTCCTTTTTCCCGCCGTTTCACAAGTTATATATTCGGAGCCGTTTCCGGTTACCCGGATTCCTGTCCGCTTTTAATTATATGACTTGTGTGCCAGAACTATATTTTTATCCGGCAGGTCCGATATAGTGTTTAAATTACTTAAGAATGTGGATATGTTGTGTTCCTTAACCCGAAAAAGACTTTCGACACATGCATCATTATATCCCATCCCCGAATATCAGTGAACCGGCCGTGATTTTCCTGATTATTCCTCCGGATCTTTCTGATTATACTTCCCGGTTTGCCGGTCCGTAAACGGCGCGGATGCGGCTCTACACGGAAATCATACCCCGCGTCACGGCCCACTCGTTATACGCCGCTGTCCAGCTTTCGACCGGGAAGACGCAGAGCATACAGAACAGTACCGCTCCCGCCATAATACAGAAACGCACCGCCGGAAACCGTCTGTACTGCCGCGCAATCACCGCGGCGAAAACGAGCGCAAGCCATACCAGAAATACCGTCGCCATGACACGTTTCACCGTGAGCCCGTATACGCTCATATACATACCCAGCCTGCTTACCGCCGTCGCGATAAGAAGCAGCGTAAGTATAGAAAGAAACACGGTAAAAAACCTGAGATATTTATTTGACCTCGAAGGTGTCCGTGAAAACATTTCCGCGAGTGTCAGGAATATCAGATTCCACAGGCCGATGCCGCAGAGTTCAAAGAATCCTCTTCTGGCGTATTCCGCGTATGTAAATTCATCCGGAAGCGTTCCGGCGAACGCGGAGAACAGATATCCGCCCTGAAGCGCGATAAAAATGATATAGACGAGACTAAGGATTGCGAGAGCCGTGCATGACGCCGTGTCAGGAAGCCTTTTTATACTTTTTCCCGCTTCAGTAATCGCCTGTTTATTCACCCTCTCCGTCCCCCGTCCGTGAAAGGAGCCGAACGCGAGACCGAACAGATAAAACGATACGGGAATTGATAATATGAATTTGAAAAATATCTCCGAGAAATTATTCAGGAAATACTCTCCGGCCGTATCGATGAGCTCCGTAAGACCGGTTAATATGTGCTCAAAGCCGGGATCAGCCCCCGCGAGAAGCGGCGCCACTATAAGGAGGAGCGGGACCGCGATCAGAGCCCCCAGAAGAATGCCCGCGAATCTGCTGCTCCTTATTTTCTTCCGATCTCCCGGCCTTTTCCTGTTCCCGGAAAGCAGAACTCTAACGAGGCATGTGAAATTCCCGAACGGCACGGCGGCAAGCGCGTTCCAGCCGTCAAAGAATATCCACCGGGATGTTTTGCCGCCGCCGAGAAGTCTGCCGGATGCGCAGAATGTCCAGTAGGCGGCAGTCACTATAAGCGCAATCACCTGAATGAACGGCATTACTGTCCGGAAATTATATGAAATCCCGAGCGCCAGCATGACCGCGAGCCAGAACCGGCTCTCCGCCGCGGGACGCGAACCGCGGGCACGAAGATAGAGAAGAACTGCAGCCGCGTAACATACAGTATATACCGCGAGAGATCGACCCGTGCCAATGGAAAAAATTGTATGTATGAATCCGTACCCCAGCACCGTAAAAATCAGAGCGAACAGCCGGTCCGCGGGTTCCGGCGCCGGAAAACCGTTTTCGCTTTTCATCTTCATTTTATCCGCGTTATCCCTTATCTCATCTGCCATCACTCTGTCCCCGGGATTCACTCCGTCAATACTGCGTTTATCTTCTAAAGCGCACGTTCTCTCTGTGTCCTTCGTAACTCTTTCTGTTGTCTTCTGCCCGTAATCATTGCCTGATTTCATGACTTCCGTTATGTTCACTTTCGCCGTTTTACCGGACTCCGCCGTTTTCTTCGTCTTCTCCCCCGTTATCTTCATCCCCGCAGTCCTCAACATACTCCAGTATGTCACCCGGCTGGCAGGAAAGCGCGCGGCATATACTGTCAAGCGTGCTGAGTTTTATCGCTCTCGCTCTGCCGTTCTTCAGAATCGAAATGTTCGCCATTGTGATTCCTACCCGTTCCGCGAGTTCGGTTACGCTCATCTTCCGTTTCGCGAGCATTACATCTATATTGACAACTATCGCCATGTTCCCGCCCCCTTCAGATCGTAAGATCGCTCTGCTCCTGAAGGAGCGCCGCTTTACGGACGAGATGCGACAGGACGGCGGCCGCGACAGATACGGCGATTCCTATGAACGCAATGAGTACGGATACAAGCAGCACCGCAGGATGATTCATGCTGATTAAGAGGAAAACTATATTCCCGGTAACGATGAGGGCCGAGTCGCCCGCCGCGAGATACGCGATCCACATAAGGTACTTGGAGTTATCCATGCAGAATGAATTATCCTGTTCGATATTCCCGAAAATCTTCCACGCTATAAACAGCGCCGCAAAGCACGGCGCCGCCAGTATCCAGAGAAAAACAAGCCACGGCATATAACCGCGGGCAAATTCCGGATATTCACCGGCAAGGTTCATACCCGCGAGAGGGAGAACAATCACACAAAGAAAAAGCCCGAACAGGCCCGCGAGTATTACCAGAAGTTTCAGCCATTTCACAAGTTTCTGCTGCCCCATATCAAACCTCCTGTTGCCGTTGCCATCTTCCTGCTGTCCTGCCCTTGTAATCATACCGCGTTTTTTATAAATTTCAATATATTTTTATCGTTTTACGATATATTTTTTATGAAATTCAATCGACCGGGTAAACCGGCAAATCCGGCGGTGATTTACCGCTTACCCGAAGCCTTAATCATGTTCATGAAAAAACCTCCTGTTGAAAGACAAAGAAAGAGGGCTCCGAATTTACGGAACCCTCCCATAATTAACGTATTGTTTTGGGACTTGCGGCTGTGAATCCGACACCTGAGTGACGTCGTACGACAACGGAATTAAAATCCGCAAATGACACTGGATTGTTATCCGCCTGCCCGTATGTTACCCGCTGCGCGGCAATATGCCGCAGCTGCGCAGCGCCGGAACCTGCTGTCCATGGACGGCTCCCGGCATGTGACCTGTGTCCGCTGACTTCAGTTAAGAAACCGATCTCTGTACCTGCACGGTGATCTCAGTCACGACGCCGAAACCCATTCGCTGCATTTACTCGATGATCTCCGTCACGACACCGGAACCTACCGTCCTTCCGCCTTCACGGA
>CAZTIY010000090.1:0-6279 GCA_964613765.1 uncultured Eubacterium sp. | reverse complement strand
TTTCGATACTATCGTAAGGGTTTTACCTTTCGCGTATGTGCCCTTGACTTTATAGCTTGTACCGGGGCCTGTCCTGTAATTCAGGGCCGCCGTAGTCGTGACTTTATTTGATGAAGAACCTGATGAAGAACTTGAGGACGACGATCCGGCAGGTTTGGCTGATGAGGAACCGCTCACCTTCTTAGTGTATGTAAGACATACCCAGTAGCCGGTCGATGTCTTTCCCCATCCGTTCTTTGTCGATACTATCGTAAGCGTCTTTCCCTTAGCGTAAGTACCGGCCGCTTTATAGCCTGTCCCGGGGCCTGTCCTGTAATTCAGGGCGGCTGTAGTCGTCACTTTATATGATGAAGAGCTTGATGAAGAACTTGATGACGAACCCGCAGGTTTGGCCGATGAAGAACTTGATGACGAACCCGCAGGTTTGGCTGACGCGGAATTGTCCACCTTTTTAGTGTAAGCAAGACTTACCCAGTATTTATTTTCAGACTTGCCCCATCCGTTCTGTGTTGCCGATATCGTAAGGACTTTACCTTTCGGGTATGTGCCTGCTATTGAATAACCCGTCCCCGGGCCCGTCCTGTAATTCAGCGCATCCGTTGTAGTTACATTGTAAGGCGCCGAACTTCCGGAAGGAGAGGCAGAGCCGACGTTACCGTAGTCTTTGTTATCGATTTTAAATTCAAAGTCGAGATCCACGTTTCCGCTGATCCCGGAAACTTTTCCCGAGCTCGTGCACTGCCACAGACGGTTTCCGCTGTACTGGCACACGCTGCTCCACTGCGCCACCCACTTCTCGTATTTGTCGAGCGAAGAAGAGTTCAGAAAACTGTTCCACCAATAGAGACTCGCGTACACGCCCGCCCTGTATCCGGCCTTTTCAACCGCCGAGCAATACAGCTCCGCGTATGTTTTGGCCCTTGACTTTATGACTGTATTGTCTTCCAGATCATAATATACAGGATATGAAGGTTTATAGCTGACACTGTTCAGAAGTCTGATCGTGTGCTGAGCCTCACTCTTTGCCTTCGCATCGGTGTTTGCGTAAGAGTACAGATATACACCGTAGGGTATACCGTACTGTCGGCACTGTTCTACGTTCTTGTAGAATTTGGAATCGTCTCTTGATGTACTGTTATCGCCCCATCCGCAGCGTATAATGGCGAAGTCGATGCCGGAGGCCTTGACTTGGGACCAGTTGATGTTTCCCTGCCATTCACTTACATCTATGCCTTTTCTTATCGCGCCCTTGATTACCGAGCCGTTACTGCTGAGGAAATTTCCGTTTTTATCCTTCGACCAGGGAGTTACACCGGAAATCGTCTTTATATTATGGTCTTCCGCATCTTCACGGATGTAACCTCCGGCATAACGCCAGCTGCTCGCGTCGGATTCCGCCGCCTGACCCATATAGCCGCCGGCAGGTTCGTCTGATCCGTCTTTCCTCTCCTCAGAACCTTCAGTGCCTGTTTCTGAGCTTCCGGAACTATCCGAATCTTCCGGACCTCCCGAACCTGTAATAAGATCGGTTCTGATTTCAGGCTGAACAGAAGTTTCATCACGAGATTCTCCGGATGATTCTTCATTAGAACTGACAGATTCAGAAGCCGCGCCGCCCTGAGAAGACTCATTTCCATAAGCAAGGACCGGTTCGGCAGCGAATGTGAGCGCAAGCATTATAAGCGCGATTATACTTATATACTTAAACTTCTTAACCGGGGAATAACTTCTGTTACGGCCCCGGCCGCTCTCTGGTTTCTTTGCGTAACTCTTCATAATTCTACCTGTTAACCTTTATCAGACTGAAAAATAACTGATTGTTTCAAAGCGAAATGATGAAACGTAACATTCCGGGCTGCCGAATGCAGCGTCACAGGAACGACCGCATCAGGATTCGCATTGGACGCGTTCTCTAAAGAACGCAAACGAAGTATACAACAAAAAAATGCCTGTTTTCGTTGAAAAACAGCCAAAAAATGAAGAAAATATCTGGAAATAAAAGGTAAAACAGGACTGATAATTGTTATAAACATATACCGTCACCCGGTTCCGGACGCAAATATTTACGATATATATATATCGTATACCATAAATTTTACGTTTTTTCTGCTCGCAAAGAAAAAATGACTGTCGGGCCTGCACTCAGAATCGTTAAGATCAAATATTTTTTGAAATTGATTTACAGATTTACGACAAATTTACGAATTAATTTCATAAAATTATCACGTCAAACATCGCAGATGCTTTCTTCCGGAGAAGAAAACAGGCCCCGGGAAGATCTCATTTTTCCCGGAACCTGTTCTTATTTTTTCTGCTATTATTTTTTTCTGTCATTTTCTTTTCATCGTTTTCTTCCTGTCATTTTCTGTCATTTTTCAAAAGTGCTACGGTCTCGACATTTCTTGTGCCGGGGAAATTGTCGTACGGCCTCACGTAAACAGTTCTGTACCCGGACCTTCCGAACTGTGACAGGTTCACCGCAAGCGTTTTCGGATTGCATGATATATACAAAATTTCCGGAACCTGATAAGAGGATATTTTGCCGACCGCTTCAGGCGTTATGCCCGCTCTCGGAGGATCCACTATTATTACATCCGGTTTTTCCTGTGACTCTGACAGCACCCTGAAAACATCCCCTGTCCTGAACTCACAGTTTGAAATACCGTTAAGCTTTGCGTTTTTCTTTGCTGATTCTACGCTTTCCGTAACGATCTCGACTCCTATTACACGTTCGGCCTTTAGAGCAGCGATCTGACTTATTGTCCCTGTTCCGCAGTAAAGGTCGAATACAGTTTTCCCCTCGAAACCGTCAATAAGACTTAAAGCCTCTCGGTACATCCGTTCGGCCGCCATGACATTTGTCTGAAAGAATGCGAAAGCGTGGACCCTGAATTTGAGACCGAGTATCTCCTCCGTATAGTACGGTTTCCCGTACAGTACGCGAAGTTCGTCCGCGTTTACCGCGTCGGAGGGTCTGTCGTTCAGTGTATGCAGCACCCCGGCGATTTTACCTGTTAAAGGAAGAGCGAACATCCGGTCTTCCCATTCCCACTCGTCAAAACCGCTTTCAGATGTGGTCACAATATTAACCAGTATCTCCCCGGTCCTCTTTCCGTCACGGATAACGAGATTGCGAAGAAGCCCTCTGTGAAATTTTTTATTATATTTCTCATACCCTTTTTCCAGTGCCAGGTCGAGCGTCGCCCTTACTATTCTGTTATAGTCCTCCGGAACAAGTCTGCATGAATCGCATGTCAGGACGGACATATACGACTTCTTCCTGTGCATTCCGAGAGTAAGCTCTCCGCCTTTCTCCATATCCCCGAATGTATATTCCATCTTGTTGCGATACTTGAAACGCATCTCTTCCGGGCACGCGCGTATGGATTCGAAAGTTTCGGGAATGACATCCTCTTTTTTCAGGAGGGACATCACTCCCCTGCCCTTTTCAGCCAGTTCCTCCTCATACGGGACATCGTAGTAGTAACATCCGCCGCAAAGACCCGAGACCGGACATAAGGAGGATGTGGCGCTTCCGCACGCCATATCGCGTTTATCGTTCATAGTTTCCGTTTCCATTATTCCGGCACTCCGTATTTCAGATAAAAATCTTTTTTATATTCCGCGAACCGTCCTTCTTCTATCGCGCTTCTGATTTCTTTCATCATATTTATTAAAAAACAGAGATTGTGCTCCGTCATGAGCATTGCGCCCGTCATCTCTCCGCTCTTAAACAGATGCCTGATGTAAGCCCTGCTGTAATTGCGGCAGGTATAACACCCGCATTCCGGATCGAGGGGCGAAAAATCGCGCTCATACTTCGCGTTTTTAATATTAAGTCTCCCGGAGGACGTCATCGCAAGTCCGTGCCTCGCTGTCCTCGTCGGCTCCACACAGTCGAACATATCGATCCCGCGCTCCACGCCTTCCAGTATGTAATCGGGTGTCCCCACTCCCATGAGATATCTCGGCTTTCCGTATGGAAGAAGCTCCGCGGAACTGTCCAGTATATCGAGCATGAGTTCCTTGGATTCCCCCACGGAAAGTCCCCCTATGGCGTAGCCGGGAAGATCGAGTTCCGTGATCCTCTCCGCGCTTTCTTTTCTCAGATCCTTGAACATCCCGCCCTGCATGATGCCGAACAGCGCCTGATTCTCATCGTTATGATGAGCCGCGGCGCACCGTTCCAGCCACCTGCATGTCCGCCTCATGGATTCCTCTATATATTCTCTGTCCGCAGGATACGGGGCGCACTCGTCAAAAGCCATCATTATATCAGACCCGAGATCTGTCTGTATCTCTGTCGCTTTTTCGGGAGTGAGAAAGTGCAGGGAACCGTCTATATGACTTCTGAACGATACGCCCTCTTCGGAGATCTTCCTGAGTCTTCCGAGCGAAAAAACCTGGAATCCTCCGCTGTCAGTCAGTATGCTCCCGTTCCAGTTCATAAATTTATGAAGTCCGCCTGCTTCACGCACGATATCCTGCCCCGGTCTCAGATAAAGATGATAGGTGTTGGACAGTATGATTTCCGCGCCCATATCCCTGACCTGCTCCGGTCTCATCGCTTTAACGGCGGCCTGAGTTCCGACAGGCATGAACACCGGCGTCTCTATTGTGCCGTGTTTTGTTGTTATCCTTCCGCGTCTTGCCGCTCTGTCGGTTTTTAATATTTCAAAACTGAGTGACTGGTTCATATAATCTCCGGTTGTATTTCCCCTGTCGAAAATGACTTACTGACAATATAAGCTCCCGCTGATTATATAATATTTTTTTTCGGAGACAAAGTCGTTTCCCGTTTCCGGTTAATAAGTGTTAATAAGCTTTCCGCTAATAAGTTCCCGGTTAATAAAGATCTCACGCAAAGACAGCGTCCCTCCGGGGAAAGACGCTGTCTTTCTTTACTATGCCGATACCGTGCGCCCGGTTTTATAAGCTGAAAAAATTTACTGTGCGTTAAAAGAAAACGGCGGCAGAAATTTCCGGCCCGGAACTATCGGCTTAACGGCTTAAGATTCTTAGATGATTTCTCTTCTCAGTCCAGACTGATTCCCATGCCGATGCTGTACCATTTCATACGCTCAGGATTGAACATGCGGCAGGCGCAGCCTTTTTCCGTGAGGATGCTGTTGACCTTCTCTGTATAAGCCTGCATATCCGCGCACATCGCGTAGGCCGCCTCATGATGCACCGGCATCACAAGCTGACCGCCCAGTGAAATTACTTCATCGGCATATTCTTCAGGAGTTGTGTATACCAGTCGCTGATGAAGAAGAAGATTCGGTTTATTATAGCGCCACGCTTCCGCCTGATTGAGGCTGTCAGCCCCCGCGGCAAAGCCGATTTTGAATCCGTTGGAGAGTGTCAGCATGAAATTTGTATTAAACAGACTTCCGTACTGATCGAGGGCCTCTGTGCCTTTAACACCGAAGAGCTTCTCTGTATAGGAGTAATTTCCGAATCTTATGCCGGTAAGAGCGTTATGCGTCCCGTGATATGTGTCGAGCCTGAATCCGGGGAAATAATAACTGTGTCCGACTTCAACGGGGAATATGTACGCAAGTTCAATTTCAAGTGTTCTCGATACTTCATGGGCATACGTGCTGTCCACAAAAATGAGAGGATGAAATTTGTCGACCAGTTCCTTCAGGTTAAGGTAATGATCGGGATGCGCGTGATTAAGGAAGATGTAATCGCAGGCGCAGAAATCATCCGCCGTGATCTCAAACGGGATCTTTTTATCGATATAGTACGGGTCGGTGATAAAAGTCTGTCCGCCGGGCAGCTTCATTTCCGCCATGTTTCCGTTGACCCAGCGGATTTTAAGCTGTCCGGAGTTATCCGATGTGAGATACTCAACATTTTCTTTCAAGTTCACGATCTGACTGAAGAGATCATTAATATCCGTACGTTCCGCCATTTTTCTTCTCCTTCCGTTTATTGATGACTTATGACTTATGTCTTATCTATATTAGTTTTTCAATTACGGGTTACAGTTAATGTTCCTTATCACATATTTCAATTTTAACGGGAGCATCTCTGCTTCTGCATTTTCGCTTAAATTCTCAGGGTATATTCCAACGGAGCATTCTCTTTAACGGGGCATTACCTGTCAGAACATTCCTTTCGGGGTATTTCCCGGTCTTAATTTTCCCGGACAAAATTCGTTCCCCGTTATTTTGAGGTTACTGTTCAGAGGGCAAGTGAACATAATCAGTTACGTGGGCGGCGGCATAACACCGCTGCGGAAAATTTCCGCAGCTGAGCATGCAGTTACAC
>CAZTIY010000089.1:0-6303 GCA_964613765.1 uncultured Eubacterium sp. | reverse complement strand
CTCAGCTGCGGAAAATTTCCGCAGCGGTGTTATGCCGCCGCCCCGCCAGCTGCCTGTGTTCACTTACCCTCTGAACAGTACCCCGCCCTCGGGGTACTGTCGTGCGATGTTTTCGAAAAATAATGCATGAATCCTGAAAATAAGGTAGAATGAAACTTGCAGAGAGTTTTTGAATATGCTGTTCACGGAGGAATACAATGAACGGATACAAGAAAAACTACCATCTTGAGGATACAGCAGTTTTATACAGAGATATAAGGACCATGCTGGAAAGGTGCGCCGACAATTACGGGGATAAACCCGCCTTTATAATCAAGCACAAAGGTCCGGACAAAGAAGTAAGCTATCAGAATGTTTCGTATAAAGAACTGTACGGAGAAGTGATGAAGCTCGGGACAGCGCTGATTCACAGAGGCTTTAAGGGCGCGATGTGCGCCGTTGTCGGACAGAACAGCTACCCGTGGGTACTCGCCGACATTACATGCGCGTGCGGAGTGGGGGTTTCCGTTCCTCTTGACGCCGCTCTTGAGGAGGAAGAGGTAACTTCCTGCCTCGTCAGGAGTGATTCACGTCTTGTTTTCTATGATAAAAAGCATCTTCCGATGATCCGTTCCATAATCTCATCGGGCAGAACCGGCGTAGAGGCCGCCGTATCCCTGGATTTTGACAATCAGGAGGACAGCTGGTCCTGCACCGTAGAATCGCTTCTGGAAGACGGCGCTGAACTTATAGAGGAAGGAGACACCTCATTCATAAACGCGGAAGTTGATCCGGAAGTCATGTCATTTCTCTTCTTTACATCAGGGACGACGAAGAGATCCAAGGCGGTCATGCTTTCACATAAGAGTATCATGAGCTGCAATCATGCCATGAACTGTGAGGAATACTTCGTTCCGGACGACATCAACATGGTCATACTGCCTCTGAATCATATATACGGGTTCGGAGGACTTCTTATCTTCCTTTCGCACGGACTCACCAATGTATTCTGTGACGGACTTAAATACATACAGAAGAATCTGAAAGAGTATAAAGTCAGCGTTTTCACGAGTGTGCCGCTCCTTCTGGAAAATATGTATAAAAAAATCCAGAAGGGAATCGACAAAAAAGGAATGCGCGGCAAGGTCGAGAAGGCGCTGAAGATTTGCGATTTCGCCGATAAGTTCGGGATCAATCTCAGAAAACGCCTGTTCCGGGAGATACATGAAGAATTCGGCGGACATCTCCGCTTCATAACAAACGGAGCGTCCGCCCTCGATCCGGTAGTGCAGAAGGGTCTCAACGACTTCGGCATACTGGTGGTTCAGGGCTACGGCCTGACAGAGACTTCGCCGACCGTCGCAAGCGAATCGTACAGATATCTCAAGCCGGGTTCCTGCGGGAAAGTCTTCACCAATTTAACCGCGAGGCTTGATGACCCGGATGAGAACGGTGTGGGCGAACTTGTTGTGAAGGGAGACGGCGTCATGCTCGGTTATTACAATGACCCGGAGGCTACCGCGGAGGTTCTTCAGGACGGCTGGTTCCACACCGGCGATCTCGCGAGATTCGACGATGAGGGTTACGTCTTCATCAGCGGGCGAAAGAAAAACGTGATCGTCATGAAAAACGGGAAAAATATATTCCCCGAGGAGATAGAATCACTCATAAATTTCCTGCCGTATGTGAGCGAAAGTGTAGTATTCGCGAGGGATAAAGGAACAGATCTTGTTCTTTGGGCGAAGGTCGTCCCGGACGCGGAGTATGTCAGAGACAACGGTATCAGTCCGGAGGAACTTCAGGAGAAACTTGACGCTGATATGGAAAGGATCAACAGCACCATGCCGGCTTACAGGATGATCAAACGTTACTTCCTGTCAGACAGACCCACTATAAAGACAACTACGCTTAAAACCAGACGGACTCCGGAAATTAAAGCGATAGAAGAGGAGATAAGCGAGCGCGGGCTTAAATAACAGGTCCGCGTAGTACATAATTACCGGTAGCTCATTTAAAAATGAAAGATGGAGGAGGACAGAATGAAAGTACTCGTAATTAACTGCGGCAGTTCATCTCTCAAGTATCAGGTACTGGAAATGGACGGCGAACTTCTGATGGCCAAGGGTCTCGTAGAGAGAATCGGCATGGAGGGCTCTGTCATCAGGCATACTAAATTTCTCGCCGGCAATGAAATCAAGTGGGAAAGAGAAGTTGACATGGAGACGCATAAGGACGCCATAAAGCAGGTGCTTGGCGCCATTACGGATCCTGAGCACGGTGTGTTTAAAGATCTTTCGGAGATTGACGCTATAGGCCACCGTGTCGTTCATGCGGGCGAAGCTTATACACACAGTGAAATTATCGATGATAAGGTTCTGAGTACGCTTGAGGACTGCATTGAACTCGCGCCGCTTCACAATCCGCCGAATATTGACGGAATAAAGGCGTGCCAGGAGCTGATACCGGGAAAGCCCAATGTGGCTGTGTTCGACACCGCTTATCACCAGACCATGAGACCGCAGGCATACATCTACGCGCTTCCGTATGAATATTATGAGAAATATAAAGTCAGAAGATACGGATTCCACGGGACCAGCCATAAATATGTGGCGCACAGAGCGGCCGAGATGCTGGGAATCCCGGAAAAAGACCTTAAGCTAATAACATGCCATCTCGGAAACGGCGCTTCCATTACAGCGATCAGAGGAGGCAAGGTGGTAGATACTTCCATGGGATTCACTCCGCTTGAGGGACTCGTGATGGGGACACGTTCCGGAGATATCGATCCTTCTATCATGACGTATATAGCGGAGCGCGAGCATCTTACGAATGAAGAGGTAGACGAGATACTGAACAAGAAGTCCGGAGTGCTCGGCATTTCCGGCGTATCCTCCGATTTCCGGGATCTGGAGGAAGCCGCTGTTCAGGGAAACGAGAGAGCGCAGCTCGCGATGAAGGTTTTCGCGCATAAGGTAAGATTCTTTATAGGGGCTTATATCGCTGAGATGAACGGTGTCGATGCCATCGTTTTCACTGCCGGCATCGGTGAGAACGACATAGGCATGAGAGACATAATACTTGACAACCTCGACAATCTGGGCATTCATCTCGATCTCATAAAGAACAGGGTGCGCGGGAAGGAGGCTATCATATCCGCGTCCGATTCCAAGGTGAAGATACTTCTGATACCGACGAACGAGGAACTTATGATCGCCCGTGACACCGTCTGGCGTGTAAACCTTCTTAAAGAGGGTATCAAGTAGATTCCGCATGAACAGGGTACTGATACTGAGCTGCAGCACCGGGGGAGGTCACGATTCCTGCGCGAAAGCGATTGAGGAGTATTTTAACGGGCGGGGATGTTACTGTGAGATAAGGGATTCGCTGAATTTTATATCAGATAAGTTCAGCGCCCTTATATCTCACGGACACAGTTTTATATACAGACATATCCCCGGACTTTTCGATATCGGATGGACGGGTTGCGAAAATCATCACAGGCTTTTCCGGGACGGCTCCGTTATCAGCCGGATATTGTCACTCGGTAATAACGGAATTGAGGAGTATGTTTCCCGCGGAAAATTCGATACAGTGATTTGCACACACCTTTTTCCGGCTCTTATGCTGACGGGTCTGATAAAGGATGGCCGGCTAAAGGATGTGCGGACAGCTTTTGTGGCGACAGATCATACATGGTATCCCGGAACCATGTACGCTGACAGGCTTGATTACTATTTTGTCGCCGATGAAGAGCAGGTAGGGGTTTATGAGGGTCTGGGCATACCGGTCGAAAAAATAAGAGTGTCCGGAATCCCGATAAAGCGGATATTTTTCGGCGGCGGAAAGGAGAGCGCGAGGAGTATTCTCGACATTCCGGAGGATGCGGTGCATCTTATGATCATGTGCGGAAGCATGGGAGCGGGGCCGGTAGAAAAAATATTGAAGGGCATGTGCGGCAAGCTTTCCGAAAATACTCGGGTGTCCGTTCTTTGCGGGACGAACAGAAAGCTTTCCGGAAATCTCCTTAGAAAATACGGGGATGATCCCGGGATCCGCATAGAAGGCGGATTTATCGATTATGTATGTTCATATTATGACGCTTCAGACATATTCATGACGAAACCGGGAGGTATAAGCACGACAGAGGCAGCCGCCAGGGGACTTCCGATGATCTTTATGGACACCGTCGGGGGCTGCGAAAAATATAATATGGATTTTTTCAGGAAAAGAGGCATGGCAGTGTCGGCAAGTACGCCGGAAGGACTTGCGGAAGAAGCCCTTAAACTTCTCAATTCCCCTGAAACCCTCGCCGGAATGCGAAGCCGCCTTGAGGACTACAGCCAGCCGGACGGAGCGGCCGGGATTTATGAAATACTGAAGTAATATCGTTAACCGACAGGTATGAGGTATCCCCCGTACCTGTTTGTTTTTTGGCGGTAACAACATGAAAGTCCCCGCGCGCATTACGCTGACAAAATAAACATGAACGTCGCCGCAAACTGACGGAGTTTATTTTCTGCAATCAGGGTACGGCCTTAGTGCAGCGGTCTTTCGCCGTTTCTTAATAAATTGTTAATCCCGCAGGCGGACTCTTAAGAATTATTAATTGCCTGCAATACCGGAAAATCAAATAATCAGGCCGGCGGCTACATGAATGAAATGGTTTATAACGTGTAGTTTATGTGAAAACTCTGTGTTTTCTTAAGAATTTCGTTGACATCTTAATAAAACTTCATTATTATTGGGAGCGATAAAAGTTTTGCTTAAGAAATTACTTTCTCCGGGTTTCTTTAAGAGAAGATTTTTCGGGGCAATAAACTGAAAGGTTAAAACGAAATTTCATTATGGAATCAACAGGTAATAACGGCGGGAAGAGAAACAGAAACGGAAAGACGCTCCCGGGTGTGAAAATGGTGCTTTGCGCGGCGCTTATCTCCCTTGTCTGTGTTTCCGGACTTTCCGTGAAAGCTTTCGCGACAGCGACTTACTGGGAACTTCAGGAGGACGGAACGACACTGGCGCGGGTGGCGACCGAGAGTGAAGCGAAAGAGGCCGTAAAACTCATGAGCGGTATGTGCAACGTGTCAGGTACAGGCGCTGAGGACATGGCCGCGGCTGATATAGTTTCTGAAGTTACAGTCGTACGTAAAGAGTACGCGGCTTATAACAGTCCTGATTTTCTTTCCGCGGAGAAGGCCGCGGAGGAAGCTTCCGGAACGGTTATGGACGAGGCTGCCGAAACGGTTTCATTAAAGGCCGCCCGGAAGAAAGCAGCGGAAGGAAAGGCGGAGAAGACGAAAGCCGCGAAAGAGAAAGCCGCCAGGGAAAAAGCGGAGAAGGAGAAGGTTGCGGCGGAAAAGGCGGCTCAGGAAAAGGCCGCAAGGGAGAAAGCCGCCGCCGAAAAGGCCGCCGCTGAGAAGGCAGCCAGAGAGAGAGCCGCCGCTGAAAAAGCCGCAGCAGAGAAGGCTGCTCAGGAAAAAAACGCTGCTGATAAGGCGTCGGAGAAGAAAGACGATTCTTCCGTGAATGAGAACGAAGCGGCGAAACCTTCGGTCAGGGGTCAGGAAATCGCTGACTACGCGCGCAGGTTCAAAGGCGGACGTTATGTTTACGGAGGAGCGGATCTGAAAACCGGTGTGGACTGTTCCGGCTTCACAATGAGAATATATGAGAAATTCGGAATAAAGCTTCCTCACGGCGCTCTGGCGCAGGCCGCTTACGGAAGAGCCGCAGGAAACAGAGCTTCCGATGCTTTGCCCGGAGACCTGATTATATTTTCTAAAGGTCATTGCGGGATAGCGATCGGTAACGGAAGAATGATACACGCTTCAGCTCCGAACACGGGAATAATCGAAACAAGCATAAGTTACTCAGGGAGAATAAAAACCATCAGAAGATTCTTCTGAGAAACGGTTTAGAAAAGAATATCCTGCATTCATAAGTAATTGCGACAGAGCGGTGAACTCTCAGTTTTAGAATAAGTTGCATCAGTAATAATGCAACTTATTTTTTTTTTATCAAATCAATTCCATTTATGCCGGAACTTTATGAAAATTACATTATCACGACTGTACTCGCGAAACGATGCATAAACGCAAACGGTAGCGGCAGAGGTCTCGAAAAGGAAATTGTTGTGAGAAACTACGCATAACCGAAGGGAAAACGGCGATACAAAAATAACAAAACCGGACACATCGATCCGTATATCTCAGGTTACAGTTCACACATGTATTTGAGGGGCGGGCGGCATAGCACCGTTGCGAAAAAAGTCCTCGCTTCGCGCAGTTTCTACGAGTCGCTCGTCGTTTGCGGGGCGCGGGGACA
>CAZTIY010000088.1:6044-6348 GCA_964613765.1 uncultured Eubacterium sp. | reverse complement strand
GAAGCGGTGCTATGCCGCCCGTCCCTCAAATACCAAGTGTAAACTGTAACGGGGCACGCGGGAAATGTTCGGACACACGGGAAAGAACTTGCAAAACGGTCTTAACTGTGGTAGATTGTGATTGTCTTCGGGAGCGGGGACAGCGCGGAGGGTTGACCGAGCGGCTAAGGAGCTCGCTTGGAATGCGAGTAAGGTGTGACAGCCCCGTGGGTTCGAGTCCCACATCCTCCGCCAGACGTTAAGAGGCGGGGGGCCGGTTAGGGGCGCGGCGCGTATTAAGATGTTAATGATTTTGTTGGGAAAA
>CAZTIY010000088.1:0-6034 GCA_964613765.1 uncultured Eubacterium sp. | reverse complement strand
TGGTACCTGCTTGTTGAGGGGGTGTGTGGTTTGGCCTTTCTTTCCGTTGCTTTTATGTGGGGCGGGCGGTACCCGGGGCGCGCCTCTTCTTTCTTTCTTCATGATGTGAGTGCCAAAACCGCATTCTCAGTCTGAAGGTCCGACATTCAGTGATTAAATCTCGTAAGATTGCGATATATTGTGCCAATCTCACAAAGTGATTTTCGCACATACATCTTTTTATTCGTCTTTGAATAAATCCGGTACTGTCAGGATTCCAGTACGGCGACAAGTTCGCCCGCCTTTACCTCGCTTCCCGCTTTGACCAGCACTTCGGACACTATTCCCGCCTCTTTGGCGATGATGTTAGTCTCCATCTTCATGGCCTCTATGACGGCGATCGGCTGACCGGCCTCTACATGATCCCCTTCCTGAACGAGGACCTTCATGATGCTTCCGGGAATGTTCGCCCCGATCTGCATCGGATCATCGGCATCGGCATATCTGATAACCGATGCAGCAGTGTAGAGATCCGCCACCGACTTGTCTTTTATCCTTACGCTCCTGATATTATCATTCACTTCAAAGACGCACTCTCTGTATCCCTCGCTGTCAAGGGCACGAACCTCCTTAAGGGTGATAATCAGCTCGTTACCCTCTCCGACTTTGACTCCGCCTGTCTCGCCCTCGGAGAGTCCGTAGAAATAAATGTCGGAGCCCATGAGCTCAAACGTCTCGCCCTTCTTCCTGACATTGAGATAATCCTCATAGACTTTAGGATACATGGCGTAGCTCACCACTTCTCTCGGAGTCCCTTCAAGGTCAAAATACTTTTTGAGACCCGTTTTGATCTTATCGAAGTCCTCCGGCGGGAGCAGTTCGCCCGGACGGCACGTGATCGCCTCTTTTCCTTTCAGCACGACTTTCTGAAGGTCTTCCGGGAAACCGCCCTCAGGCTGTCCCATCATACCCTCAAAATACGAGACGCATGAATCGGGGAAGTCCAGATCTCTTCCCTTTTCAACTATATTCTCCGGTGTAAGCCCGTTCTGAACCATGAATATCGCGAGATCGCCCACCACCTTCGAAGAGGGCGTGACCTTGATGATGTCGCCGAGCATCATATTGACCTCGCGGTACATTTCCTTAACTTCCTGGAACTTGTGACCGAGTCCGAAACTCTCAACCTGAGGCTTAAGGTTGGAATACTGACCTCCGGGAATCTCATACTTGTAAATCTCGGCGGATGCCGCCTGGAGACCCGACTCGAAGGCCTTGTATACCGGTCTTACATCAGCCCAGTAATCTGAAATGACCTGCATTCCGTCAGTGTCTATGCCTGTATCGCGGTCTGTGTTGGTAAGCGCAGCGACGATTGTGTTGAGCGCCGGCTGTGAAGTGAGTCCCGACATGCTGTTTATGGCGGCGTCAACAATATCCACTCCGGCCGCCGAGGCCATGAGCACGGTCGCGACGCCGTTTCCGCTTGTGTCGTGCGTGTGGAGATGAACCGGGATGCCGATCTCCTGTCTCAGTTCGCTTATGAGTTTGAATGCCGCATCCGGTTTGAGAAGACCGGACATATCCTTGATGGCAAGTATATGGGCCCCTCTCTTTTCGAGCTCTTTCGCCATGCGGACGTAGTACTTAAGATCGTATTTCGTCCTGTTTTTGTCCAGTATATCTCCCGTGTAGCACATAGTGGCCTCACAGATTTTCCCCTGGTTCAAAACTTCGTCCATGGCGACTTCCATGCCCGGTATCCAGTTAAGGGAATCAAATACCCGGAAAATATCTATTCCGCTTTCCGCCGCCTCTTTAACGAAAAGACGGATTACATTATCCGGATAGTTCTTATATCCCACCGCGTTCGCGCCCCGGAGCAGCATCTGGAAAAGTATGTTCGGCACTTTCTCCCTCAGCAGATCGAGTCTCTCCCACGGTGATTCCTTGAGGAACCGGTACGCCGTGTCGAATGTCGCGCCGCCCCACATCTCAAGCGAGAAAAGATCTTTTCCGTACAGAGCCGTCGCCGGAGCTATCTTTGTCATATCGATTGTGCGGATCCTCGTCGCCATGAGGGACTGATGTGCGTCGCGCATGGTGGTGTCTGTTATGAGGAGCTTCTTCTGCTCTCTCGCCCATTTAGAGACATATTCCGGCCCGTATTTATCCAGCAGCTGTTTTGTTCCGTTCAGTTTGTTTATCTCTGACATCGGCACTCTCGGGAAGACCGGAACGTTGAAAGACGGTTTTTCGCCCTTTGTCTCGTTCACGACCCTGTCGCCGATATACTCCAGCACTTTCAGCTCCTTGTCCTGTACAGCCTTGATATCCATGAGATCCGGGTTCTCGGCGATGAAATTCGTGCTGCAGTTTCCCTGACGGAATGTCGGATGATTGAGCACGTTAAGCAGGAATCCGACGTTTGTCTTAACGCCCTTGATTTCTGTCTCTCTCAGCGCTCTTACGGCCTTTCTCCTCGCGTCGTCAAAAGTCAGAGCGTGAGCGCTCACTTTAACGAGGAGACTGTCATAGTAGGGAAGGACCTCACAGCCGGTGAATCCGTTGCCGCCGTCAAGCCTGATACCGAATCCCGAGGCGCTCCTGTAAAGCTCGATAAGTCCTGTGTCGGGGGCGAATCCGTTTCCGGGATCTTCCGTTGTTATTCTGCACTGAATGGCGTATCCGCGGCTCTGAACCGACTTCTGGGACGGAATCCCTATCTCCGGGGAATCGAGCGTATAGCCCTGGGCGATCTTTATCTGCGCCTGTACGATATCTATACCGGTCACGAGCTCCGTGACGGTATGCTCCACCTGGATTCTGGGGTTCATCTCTATGAAATAATGGTTCCCGTTCTTGTCCAGAAGAAATTCGACCGTTCCTGCGCTTCTGTAGTTCACCGCCCGCGCTATCCTGAGCGCGTCCTGGCAGATTTCGTTTCTCTTCTTCTCCGTAAGGCAGAGAGACGGAGTGAATTCTATGACTTTCTGGTGACGGCGCTGTATGGAGCAGTCGCGTTCAAACAGATGGACGATATTCCCTTCTTTATCGCCGAGCACCTGAATCTCTATGTGTTTAGGATCCTCAAGGTACTTCTCGATGAACATCGTATCGTCGCCGAATGCTTTCGCGGCTTCGCTTTTCGCGTTTCTGTACTCGCTTATGAGGTTTTCCCTGTCACGGACAACTCTCATGCCCCGGCCGCCTCCTCCCGCGGCGGCCTTCAGAATTATCGGATATCCGATTCTGTCAGCGTTTATCACGAGATCGTGTTCGGATTTGATTTTCTCCTCTACGCCCGGAACCGTCGGCACACCGACACGCCTCGCGACCTCTTTGGACTTGATCTTGTCCCCGAGTTCATCCATCATTTCTTTGGTAGGTCCGATGAATTCTATCCCCGCGCGCTCGCAGGCCTCCGCGAAGTCCGGATTCTCGGCGAGAAATCCGTATCCCGGATGGATAGCGTCCACGCCCTTCGCCTTTGCGAGGCTGATAATCTCATCGATTCCGAGGTACGCCGCGACCGGGGACTTGCCCTTTCCCACCTGGAAAGCTTCTTCTGCCTTGCTGCGGAAAAGACTCTTCTTATCCTCTTCGGAATAAATGGCGACCGTCCGTATGCCGAGCTCGTGACAGGCCCTGAACACACGAATCGCGATCTCGCCCCTGTTGGCCACGAGCACCCTCTTAAATTTCCTGATTTCACTCATCAGCATGCCTCCCTCTCATTTACCTGACTCTTTACCTGACTCTTACAATTCTCTATCCTGAAACTCGTCGGCTCTGTTTCTATGCCGCGATCCTGAACTTTTTCCTGACCCTTACAATATTCCATCCTGAAACTGCAGCCTGCTTCTGTCAGCCGCCGTGCGCCGACCCGTTGTCAAGCCCGGCAGCAACCGTGTTCAGGTTTTACCTGTGATTCGCTGCATATGCGCGTCTTCTCTCAAGCCCCGTCAGAAGTTTCTTCCTGAGCCTTATCGCGTCCGGCGTAATCTCGACAAGTTCATCATCATCTATAAACTCAAGCGCCTCTTCCAGAGAGAATATCCTGGGAGGCGTGAGTTTTATCGTTTCATCGGAACCCGCCGCGCGCATGTTGCTTGCTTTCTTTTCCCTGCAGGGATTGACATCCATATCGTCCCCTCTGGAATTCATGCCCACAATCATGCCTTCATAAACAGAAGCGCCGGGTCCGACGAACATCTGAACCCGCTCCTGTATATTGAAAATGGCATAAGGCGTGCAGTTTCCGTCCTCTATCGCTATGGCTACGCCGTTCGTGCGGCCGGGTATCGGCCCTTTATAAGGCTCGAAGCCGGAGAATCGCATTTCCATGGTACCCTCGCCGTGAGTGTCGTTAATGAACTCCGAGCGGTATCCCAGGAGTCCCCGCGTCGGCACATGATATTCCAGTCTGGTGTAACCGTTCGAGGAGTCCATGGATATCATCATTCCTTTTCTCATGTTCATCTTCGATATAACGGCGCCGCTGTACTGATCGGGAACAGAAAACAGAACTTCTTCAACAGGCTCCAGTTTTTTACCGTCAGCGTCCCTTCTCATTATGACCCGGGGTTTGGAAACCGCAAGTTCATAGCCCTCCCTTCTCATGTTCTCAATCAGGACGGAAAGGTGCAGCTCGCCGCGGCCGGAGACTCTGAAACAGTCAGTCGTCTCTGTTTCTTCGACCCTGAGACCGACATTCACCTCAAGCTCCTTCATGAGACGTTCGCGGATGTGGCGGGATGTAACGAATTTCCCGGATCTTCCCGCGAAGGGAGAAGTATTTACCATGAAATCCATCGAGAGTGTCGGCTCCTCAATGTGAATCATCTCCATCGGCTCAGGAGACTCCGGATCGCAGATCGTCTCCCCTATGGAAATATCGGAAATACCCGACACGACCACTATATCACCGCATTCCGCCTCTTTCACGGCGGTGCGCTTAAGACCCCTGTACACGAAGACCTGCCCTATCCTGGCCGTTTCTTCAATTCCGCCTTCCTTGGCGACTGCAACGATCTGTCCTTCGTGTATAACACCCTTTGTTAAACGGCCTATCCCGAGACGTCCGATATAATCATCATACGCGAGCGTGGAAACCTGCAGCTGTACCGGTTCGTCCCTCAGATCAGGGTACGGTTCGCAGGAATCGATTATAGTGTCCAGCAAAGGATTTATGTCGAATCCGCCCATCCCCTCAGGCGTGTGCTTAAGTTTGCTTTTCCCCTCGTCGATGCTGATCCCTCGCACTTCTTCGGGATCCCTCACCGCAATGCCCTGACGCGCTATCCCGTACAGTATCGGAAAATCGAGCTGTTCGTCGCTCGCGTCAAGCTCCATGAAGAGTTCATAAACTTCATCAACGACTTCATCTATACGGGCGTCTTTCTTATCGATTTTATTTATAAAAAGTATGGGATTAAGTCCCCTCTCAAGGGATTTCCCGAGTACAAATCTTGTCTGCGGCATCGGCCCCTCGCTCGCGTCGACGAGAAGAATCACGGTGTCAACTGTCTTCATGATACGCTCGACTTCAGAAGAAAAGTCGGCGTGTCCCGGAGTGTCCACAATATTTATCTTATATCCGTTATGCATGACGGAGCAGTTCTTTGAGTAAATTGTGATGCCGCGTTCTCTCTCAATGTCGTCACTGTCCATCACGCAGTCGACTATTTCCTCATTCTCCCTGAACACATGGCTCTGACTCAGAAAAGCGTCGACAAGCGTCGATTTCCCGGCGTCGACATGCGCTATCACCGCTATATTTATAATTTTTTGTTTATCGCTCATATATATGCCGTTTTCTTTTAATCTGAAAATGTTTGCTTTGACGAAAAATTTTATCACAAAGGCAGCTTCAGCGCAATGCGGGAACACAGGCGCACCTCCCGCACCTCCCGCAGGAACACCGGCGCAGGTTCCGCCGCGTACATACGGAAGGCCCGAACCGGTCTTGAATCAGGTTCACACATGGTATTTGAGGGACGGGCGGCATAGCACCGCTATGAAAAAAGGTCCTCGCTTCGCGCAGTTTCTACGA
>CAZTIY010000087.1:2020-6376 GCA_964613765.1 uncultured Eubacterium sp. | reverse complement strand
GATGCGGAATGTTTACAAACCCGGATTCCGGCGGTAAAATAAAATATCGGATTGCGGTCCGGACATACATGAGCGGATTCTGCCGTGGTCCGGGAAGGCAAGCGCGGAACCGCCGCGTTCGGACGGACTTGCGCGGAACTGCCGCGCTCGGACGGACATGCGCAGAACTGCCGCGTTCGAACAGACTTGCGCGGAACTGCCGCGTCTGGACAGACTTGCGTGGGACTGCCGCGCCCCGGACGGACATACTACTCCGGAACAGCGGACGGTAACCGCTCAGCTTTTATTTTTGAAATTTAAGAGGTCAGAAGATGGACACCAATCAAAATCAGAAAATCATGGTCATCGGGCATAAAAATCCCGACACGGATTCAATCTGTTCTGCCATCGCCTATGCTCACCTTAAAAATGAAACGGACGGAATGAAGTATGAGGCCTGCCGGGCCGGGGAAGTCAATCTGGAGACGGCTTTCGTGCTGAAGAAATTCGGGATGGAGCCGCCGCGCCATGTGTTCAGTGTCAAAACCCAGGTGCAGGATATCAACGTACTCGATATACCCGGACTTCCAAAGGAAACGAGTATGCGGAAGTCCTGGGTCGCCATGAGAGACAACGACTGCAGTACCCAGCCGATTCTGGATGAGGACGGGAAACTCCTCGGGATAATCACGCTGAACGATCTGTCCAGAGCGAACATGGACAACCTTTCGCCCGCTGTCCTGAGTGATGCCGGGACTCCGGTCAGAAATATAGTGGAAATACTGAACGGAACCGTTCTCACCGGCGACGAGGATGAGGTGATAACACAGGGCACTCTTTCCATAGGGGCCGGCGGCGCGGAAACCATGGAATCCATCATAAAGGAAGGCGACATCGTCATGGTCGGAAACCGTTTCGAGGCCCAGCTCACGGCGCTCGAGGCCGGTGCCCATCTGATCGTGGTCTGTCTCAGCGAGCATGTCTCCAAAACCATTACGAAGATAGCGGAGGCTAATAACTGCACGGTCATCGTGACGGGGGCGGACACTTATGAAACGTCAAGGCTCATAGTCCAGAGCGTTCCCATCAGCGCATACATGACACCGTACGCGAAGATTCTCGGATTCCGTCCCGATACGCCGCTTGATGAAGTGCTCAGAGTCACGGGTTCCAACCGCCACGTTTATTTTCCGGTCTGCACGGATGACGGGAAATATCTGGGGCTGCTTTCCAGAAGGGATCTTCTTAAGGTAAAAGGAAAGAAACTGATTCTGGTGGATCATAACGAGAAGTCCCAGTGCGTGGACGGCTTCGAGGAGGCGGAGATCCTGGAGATAATCGATCACCACAGAATCGGGAACATGGAGACGGAGAATCCTGTCGTGTTCAGGAATATGCCTGTCGGATGCACGGCGACGATCGTAACGCAGATGTATCATGAGAAAAATGTGAAGATCCCGCCCGAAATCGCGGGTATCCTTCTTAGCGCCATTCTTTCCGATACGCTTGAGTTCCGTTCGCCTACATGTACTCAGACGGATATCGATACCGCGGAGGAACTCGCCGGAATCGCAGGTGTCGACGCACATGAACTTTCGCAGGAAATGTTCGCCGCCGGCGAGAATCTTGACGGACGCTCCGCCGCCGATGTGTTCTATCAGGACTTCAAACTCTTCACACACGGAGATGTCAGATTCGGTGTGGGACAGGGCAGTTTCATGAGCAAACAGAATATAGAAAAGGCGGTGAATCTCCTGGAGCCGTTTATGAGCAAGGCCATGGCGAACGATAATGCCGATATGGTCTTCTTCATGCTGACGGATGTTATTGACCAGTCGAGCCGTATTCTTTACGCGGGCGAAGATGCGGAGGAGATTATCAGACAGGCGTTCCGTGTCGATGCCGGAGAAACAGGGGGCATCGTTAATCTGCCCGGAGTCGTGAGCAGAAAGAAGCAGATCATACCCGCAATTCTCAGTGCTCTTGAATAGGCTTGAGAAGAGATAAGATCCGATCAGCCGGATCATACCGCGATTCTGAGCGCACCTGAATAGGATTACGGAGAAATAATATCCGATCAGCCGGATCATACCGCGATTCTGAGCGCGCCTGAACAGGCTTGAACTGTACGCGCCCGACTTGCGGACGCGTTTTCCTTTGAATCGCTTTAGCGGAGGAGCTCAGGCAGAGCGAATGTCCCACAATACTCCCGGCTATGCCGGGGAGAGTGCATACCGCCGGTTCACCCGCGGTTATGATTATTAAAGCGGCGCTGCGGCTTCGTTCAGGAAACCGAGAAGCTCGGGATAATCCTCAAGGAACGGGGTGAGCGTATTCCTGACCAGTTCATGATAGTTGTCAATAAAGGCAATCTCGTCGGGAGAAAGAAGACTTTTATCTATGGCCTCACGCTCGTATGGGCAAAGCGTGAGCGGTTCAAATCCGTATTTACCGTTTCCCATATCAACGCAGAGAAGTTCATTCTCGATTCTGATGCCGAATTCACCCGCGAGATAGATACCGGGTTCGTCTGACTGTATCATGCCCGGGCGGATCTGCACAGGCACCGTATCAGGGGCGGCAGAAGACGCGGTATATTGAATCCGGGTGTGCGTCGTTTTAGAAGCTGCCTCCGGAGAGAGTTCAGACGCGGTATACTGAACTTTGGTGTGTGCGGCGTCCGACGTTGCAACCGGACCTGTTGTTGGTATTACGCATTGTGCGGCGCCCGACGCCATATTTGCAGGTGTGCCATGCGCGGGAACAGACGCAGCAGCCGGAGCATCCGGGGAGCGTCTTATCAGATTCGGCCCTTCGTGTACGCTGAGTACATGTCCTACTCCGTGACTTATGCCGTGAAGGAAGTCGAATCCGCTGTCACGGAGCGGTTTTCTGGCCGCGCGGTCCAGATCCGCGCCGGATGTTTTTTCGTCGAAAACCGACTGTGCCAGAGCAATGTGGGATTTCAGGACAAGAGTGTAGCAGGTTCTCATGTATTCCGTGAGCGGGCCTACGGAAACGGTGCGGGTGACATCGGTCGTTCCCGTCAGATACTGACCCCCGCTGTCCACCAGAAGAAATCCGAGCGGCTTTATCGCGGCATCCGTTTCTTCCGAGGGAGCGTAGTGTATGATCGCGCCGTTTTCCATATAGGCCGATATCGTTTCGAAACTTATGTCAAAGCACCCGGGATTTTCAAGTCTGCATTTTCTGAGATATTCCGCGGCGCTTTTTTCCGTGAGTCTCCCGCAGATTTCAGATAAGGCACCCCGTTCGCCCGCTGCGGCTCTCTTCAGCCAGTAAATGAATTTCACCATAGAAATTCCGTCCGCGATGTGGGCTTTTTTTGTGCATTTTATTTCTCCGGGGTTTTTCACGGCCTTAAGAAGTTCAACAGGCGTCGGTCTGTCTGTTACAGTGACTCCGTCCGGCACAGCGGCCAGAAGTTCATACGCGCAGGTTCTCCCGTCTGTCCACAGAACGTCGGTTCCGGTGAGACAGGAAAGCGCGGCGTAGACATCGCCGTACGGCGCGCGCTCAAAAAGCGGGTCGGCGTCATCAGGAAACTCTGTCATGGTAAAGAGCGTCGCTCTTTCCTGTGTGACGAGAGCGTAACTTAAGAACACAGGCGTGTACGCGACGTCGGAGCCGCGAAGATTGGAAAGCCACGCGCACTCCGCGAGATCCGTTATGAGAAGATGCGTGACTCCCGCACGTTTCATCTCCGCGCGGACATCCGCCAGTTTCCCGGCGCAGGTTCTTCCGGCCGAATACGCGGGCAAAGTCCATACAGGGGACGGAACAAGAGGCGGACGATCCTTCCATACAGAGCCTGTCAGGTCAAGGTCGCTCCGGATTACGGCGTGCACCGGTTTAAGTTTATTTATCAGGGACCGGGCGGCGTCCGCCGTCAGAATTTTACCGTCAAAAGCGACGGTGCAGATACGGTCCTCATGTTCCGCGAGTGACAGAATCATGGAATTAACCGACGGCACACCGGGTTCACCTGTCCGCATGAGAGTGATTCCGGATCCCTCGAGTTGCCGCTCCGCCTGGAGAAAGTAGCGGCCGTCAGTCCAGAGAAAGGCCCGGTCCCGGGTAATCACAAGCGTCTGGGATTCGCTCGTGAGACCGGACAGCCACGGACAGCATTTGAAATGATCCGCGAAAAATTCCGATCCGTGGCCGTCTCCCGATGTCACGAGTGCAATATCGACTCCCGCCTGAACCATGGCGGCCTGAAACAGTTCGATTTCTTTTTTCATAATCCCACCGATATTATATTGGATGAAACTCCCTGTTCGTGATGCGAAAAATACCGAACAGTAACGACGAAAAACGATGAGTAACGACGAAAAACGTCGAATAGTGACGAAA
>CAZTIY010000087.1:0-1920 GCA_964613765.1 uncultured Eubacterium sp. | reverse complement strand
TCGAACAGCGAATCCGGGAGACGCCGCATCAATAAATTCGCGAGGAATCCCATGAGTATGCCCGCTCCCATACCCGTATACACGAGCACAGGGAAATAAACGAACATACGGAGATTCTCCACAATGAGCGCGGCTATCAGAAGCTGTCCGAAATTGTGAGCGACTCCTGCCGCCATACTGACACCTATGACAGAAAACAACCCGGTTTTTTTCAGCGCGTACATGACCAGGAAACTCACAAGTCCCCCGGCGAGAGAATATAACATGGCCATGACGCCGCTGAACAGAAAACCCGACATGACGATTCTTACAATGTTAGTGAAGAATGCCGTCCGCGCGTCCATGCGGTAAAGGCAGATAATGATTACCAGATTGGCGAGTCCCAGTTTGATTCCGGGTATTCCGGCATTGTACGGTATCAGATGATCTATGTATGAAAGAGCAAGGGCGAGAGCCGCGAACATACCCCCGATCGTTATTCTCCGTGTTCTGACCGCGCGGCGGGGAGTTCTGTCATCATGTTCTGGCATCGACTTCAGACTCCTTTCCGCCGGTTATCTCCACCGTCACCCGGTTGGGAAGACACACTATACTCTCGTTTCCCTTAGATATAGGAGCATGGCGGACGCAGATCTGATTCCTGCATGTTGAGGACTTCATATCGGCCTCGCCGTTTCTTATAACGAGTACGTTCCTGCGCCCGTTCTGTTCGATCACTACGGTCCTGTCACGGCTCAGGCTGTATCTGCCGTATTCCTCACCGTTCACCTTAACGATGCACGCTGCGCCGGTCACACTTCCGCGTAAAGACAACATGAACAGCACCGCTCCCAGAAGGAGCAGCGCGAAGAACAGAATTATATCCGCTTTTCTGATCAGTTTCTCTTTATTTTGACTTTCCGCTTTTTCCATATTTTAAATTGTGGTAACAAGTCGAACGCTCAGCTAACCTGAGCATCGGATGGATAAATATAAACCGGATCAATCTCGATTGCAGGTTCACACATCATAATTAACCGGAAGATTCTCAGGAAGACTATGTATCAAGATCACAATTATGGTGACCGGAGTCGGTGCCGCGTTACGATGTCAAAGATCAGAAGTTACAATGACCTGCGACGGGTTCCGCACTTGTTCAAACAGTCAGTTTTCCTTTTGAAATTCCATACAGAAATCACGCCACGGTTTAGCGAAGGTCCGTTTCGCTAACGGCATATATACGCAGAGGATAAGCAGAGAAGGAACCAGTATCGCGCCAACGGTACCTGTGAGGACTTCCTTTTCCCTTATTGTCAGGCCTTCTTCGGGTTCCGTTACTTTGATGACATTCTGCGCATTATCTACATATACATTCACTTCGTCTCCGAACTCGTAGTTTTCCGGAGACAATCCGTAGTCAGAAAGAGGGTATTCATACATTCTTGAATCACTGGTCCAGTAAAAATTACCATCGTAATCCACATGCGCAAGCATGCATGCCGTGGCATCGGCCGGCATCGCTTCGGCTTCAGCTTTCTTTGAGAACGGCGCATTGAACACAATTAAGGTAAACGCTATCATTACAGGCAGGCAGCACACGACTACGAATACCAGGGTACGTTTGAGTGTCACATTGTATGATTTGAGAATGGCTTCATATCTTTCGCGGGGCAGATTCTCTTCTGCCCAGTTCAGGGCCAGCTTCTGAGCAGCAAAATTAAGCCCTGCCGACAATCCCGTAAGTTTCATTTGATGGTTCCTTTACGCAAAGTTTCTTTACATTCCATTATAACCGCCGATATTTGATACCGGAACCTGTCAAAATCCTGCTGATCGGCAACCCGCCTGCATTTGACATTGACGGTTCCTCCGAATCATTTTTCGATTATCAATAGTATTTCCCTCAGAATAATCCCAGAGATATTCGGCAAGACGGAGAGT
>CAZTIY010000086.1:5318-6387 GCA_964613765.1 uncultured Eubacterium sp. | reverse complement strand
ATATCCGGCCGGTGCTTCCGCACAGACAAAGCCGGAATCAGGGCGGGCAGAGTGCCGGAACGGAATCGGATTTGAACGGTAACGTAACAGGCGAAAACAGAATCGCAGAAGTTCAGGGGAGAGACTATCTGTTTGACAACATTAAAGCGCTCCTCATATTTACCGTTGCCTTTGTTCACATGATGATGGTATTCGGAAGGGAATGCGATTTTTCATATCAGTATATGATCTTCCCCCTCACGGTTATCTGCGCGTTTCATATGCCGCTTTTCATTTTCACTTCCGGATATTTCAGCAAAAAGGTGCAAAACTCTGTTAAAAGCGCCGCGAACATCGCTGTCACCTACATCATCGCGCAGAGTTTCTTCATGGTATATTATATGGTCGTATCGGGTCATGCATTCTCGGTAAGAGAGTGGCTGACACCGCGATACTCTATGTGGTATATTTTCGCCCTCGTTCTGATGAAACTGCTTCTTCCCGTATTCTCTAAAAGCAGAAAGTGGCTTATGATTCTGATACCGGTATCGATGTTCTTCGTGTTCCACGAGCCGGACGACAAACTCATAAAATCGCTTCTTAAATTCGCCGTCTACACAAGCTTTTTCATGATCGGCTACTTCACTGACAAAAGGATAATCGACAGAATCAGAGCGGTCCCGCGGAAATATCACGCGCTTCTTTTCGCCGCGTGCGCGGGCTCACTCGTGTTCATAAGACTGGCGTTTCATGTCAAATTCTATATCATGAGACTTATGATGCTCCATGAAATCTCCGTGCGGCACTTTCCGTCGATCCCCGCGGGTCTCGCGTTCACGGTGTACATGTACATACTCGCTGTACTTTTTTCTGTTTCTGTCATAGGACTCATGCCTGACAGAAAACTCAGGATGTCACATATAGGGAAAAACACGCTGCCGGTATATATTACGCAGGCGACGGCGGTACTGGTCACCGCCAAGATAATCCGCGTAACGGGTGTCACGGTCGGAGAACCCGCGGCAACCGCAATCTCCCTCGTTGTTGCCGCGTTCATAGTTGTATTCTTCGGGAGCGACCGGGTTGCCGG
>CAZTIY010000086.1:0-5218 GCA_964613765.1 uncultured Eubacterium sp. | reverse complement strand
GGGACGGTGCAGAACGACGCCTGACAGGGCCGATTCCGGCAAATAACATTTCATGAGATATTCGCGGGGATACATATGTTTTGGAAAAATCTCATTTTAACTTGAGCTATTTATGCTAATACCAGATCGGGAATACAGAAAATGCGGAAATACAGGGAACACTGAGAATGCGGAGAATGCGGAGAATGCGGAGAATACGGGAAATACGGGAAACACGGAGTATGCGGAGAATACGGGAAATACGGGAAATATGAAGAATATGAAGAATATGAGGAATACGGAGAATACGGAAAATAACGAGAATATCGGGAATGTCGGGAATATGGGAAAAACGTACAGTTCGATAGCGGAGATTCCGGCGACACCGGCATGTATAAAGGTCCGCGGCGCAAGAGTGCATAATCTTAAAAATATTGACGTGGATATCCCTCTGAACCGAATTGTGGGAATCGCGGGCGTGTCCGGCTCCGGAAAATCCTCCCTGGCACTCGGTGTCCTTTACACGGAGGGTTCCGGAAGATACCTGGAATCGCTTTCCACTTACACAAGACGCAGGATGACACAGGCGGAAAAGGCGAGCGTGGATGAGGTTCTCCATGTCCCGGCCGCCCTCGCGCTCAGGCAGCGCCCCGGCGTTCCCGGTATCCGATCCACATTCGGCACCGGCACGGAACTTCTGAATAATCTCCGGCTCATGTTTTCACGCCTCGCCTCCCACAGATGCCCGAACGGTCACTATGTGAACCCCTCGCTTAACGTCGCGGCCGGACGCGCGCTGGTCTGTCCGGTATGCGGCGCCGAATTCTACGCTCCGGGCGCGGAGGAACTGTCGTTCAACAGTACGGGAGCCTGCAAAAGATGCGACGGCACCGGCACCGTCCGTACCGTGGACGAGACGACACTTGTCCCGGATGAAAGCCTTTCCATAGATGAAGGCGCCGTAGCGCCGTGGCAGACGCTTATGTGGTCGCTCATGAAAGACATCGTACGCGCGATGGGAGTCAGAACGGACGTGCCTTTCAGAGAGCTTACGGAAAAAGAGCGGGATATAGTTTTCCGCGGACCCGCCGTAAAGAAAAACATTATCTATCAGAATAAGACGAGCGGCGCCACGGGTGACATGGATTTCACATATTTTAACGCGACCTATACCGTTGAAAACGCTTTGTCAAAGGTTAAAGACGAAAAGGGCATGAAGCGCGTCGAAAAATTCCTCCGTCAGGATGTCTGTCCGGACTGCGGCGGGACGAGGCTTTCCGAAGCCGCGAGGGCGCCCCGGCTCAGGGGCATATCTCTCGCGGACGCGTGCGGGATGACTTTGTCAGAACTTGTCGGATGGGTGGACGGTGTGCCGGATTCCCTTTCTGAAGAAATGCGTCCGATGGCGCGGAGCATTTGTGAATCTTTTCAGCACACGGCGAAACGGCTCACGGACCTCGGACTCTCATATCTTACGCTCGACCGCGAGGCCTCTACCCTTTCAACCGGAGAACGCCAGAGGATGCAGCTTGCCCGAGCCGTGAGGAACAGAACGACGGGCGTGCTGTATGTACTGGACGAGCCGTCCGTAGGCCTGCATCCCGTGAACATAGAGGGCGTCACAGGCGTTATGGACGATCTTATCGCGGACGGAAACTCCATTATACTGGTAGATCACGATACTAATATACTTTCACATTCGGACCGGATAATCGAACTCGGCCCGGGCGCGGGCGCGGAAGGCGGCAGGATTATCGCGGAAGGAACCGTTCGTGAAATCGCGGAAAACCGGGATTCAAAGATCGGCGTATTTCTTTCCGGCAGACGCAGAATAGAGAACAGGCGGGAACTGTCAGAAGATGAGATTTTTTCCCGGGGAACGATTCATCTTTCGACAAAGAAAATCCACACGGTAAAGCCGCTTAAGGCTGATTTTCCGAAGGGTCGGCTCATCACTGTGACGGGCGTGTCCGGCTCGGGAAAGACGACGCTGATACTTGAAAGTCTCGTGCCTGCTCTGGACGCCGTAACAAAGGGCGGGAAAATTCCTGACCACATAACGGATATCGAAGCTGACGGAATAAAGCATGTAAAACTCATAAACGCCGATCCGATCGGAATCAATGTGAGGTCGACAGTCGCGACTTACGCCAATGTGCATGACGAGCTCAGAAAAGCCTACGCCCGTACACCCGGCGCTAAGGCGCACGGAAAAAAGGCCGGGGATTTTTCATATAATACGGGGAGTCTCCGCTGCCCCGTCTGTGACGGAACGGGGATGATCAGTCTTGATGTGCAGTTTCTTCCGGACGTGGATATCCCCTGCCCGGAATGCAAAGGTTCGCGCTACGGAAAAGAGGCGTACCTGATAAGGCGCGGAGGAAAAAAGAGCGGAAATTATTCTTTACCCGAACTTATGGACATGAGCGTGGACGAGGCCATGGAGGCAGTTAGTGACATCCCTTCCGTGATCAGAAAGCTTCAGGTTCTGCACGACCTCGGGCTCGGCTACCTCACACTGGGCGAGGAGACGCCCGGACTGTCCGGCGGCGAGGCACAGCGGCTTAAACTCGCGGGAGAAATGGGAAGAGGCCAGGAGGACACGGTGTTTGTCTTTGACGAACCCACCATCGGACTTCATCCTCTGGATGTGGAAACTCTCCTGTCGGTTTTCAGACATCTCACGGATAACGGCGCGACGGTGATCGTAATAGAGCATGACCTTGATGTGATACGCAATTCAGATTACTGTATAGACATGGGACCGGGAGGAGGCGATGAGGGCGGCGAAATCGTCGCGCGGGGCACCCCGGAAGACATTCGTAACTGTGCCGTGAGCCTTACCGGAAAGTACATTTAAGCGGCCGGCCCGGAGCAGGGCCGCCCCAGAGCAGGGTCGCCCGGGAAATCCATTTCTGTCCTGAGTCTGCGGCGCCGCCCGTAAGAAATGAAAACAGAACTTACGTCTTGCGGAACCGGACTTTAAGCGGCGAAGCCGAAGGAAAGCCGCCGCCTCAGATTGCTGAACCGGACTTTAAGCGGCGGAGTCGAAGGAGAGTCGCCGCCTTAGATTGCAGAAACTGACTTTAAGCGGCGGAGCCGAAGGAGGGCCGCCGCCTGAAAAATAAATTTATGCCCGAAGTAAGCGGCGCCGTTTAAAACACGGAACTGTTCCGCAAATTTTGCCGCTTTCATATTCGGACGGCCGACTCCGTATAAAAATACGGCGCTGCCGCTATACAGCCCCGCCGCTCACCTCCCCGGGTTCTGCAGTATGTCAGCGTCTCAGTAAGAGAATAACAGAAAAATCAAGTGAAAGGCAGGCAGATTCGGGAATCCGTTTCATAAGCCCGGCAGTTCCTTTCGCAGAAAGGCTGATTATAAAAAAATGAAAAGGCTGATTTCAGTTTTAATCTGCGCGCTTCTTATTATGTGTCTGTCCGGATGCGGCGGCAATACAAAAATCCTCACGATGGAAGGCGCCACCTGGGGTCTTGCCACTGTCGAGTCAAACAGAAACGGTGAGGTCGTCGCGTACGATCCAAAAGCTGATCCGGACTTCTCCGGCGACTATCCCGACGCGGTCATGATGTCGATGTCCGTAACCGCGGACAATAACAGTCTCATGCTTACCGATCTCACAAGCGGCGTCATATATTCCGGCACTTATGAAGAAATTTCCGCGAGTGAGGAATCCGCGGAATATAAAATAACGCTGGAAGGTGCTGACGGGGAGGCTGTCGTTACCGCCTCCGAGTATAATCCGAGCACCGATCTGCTGACGCTTGTCATCACAGCGGGTGATTATGACCTTACGTTCCGGTCATTTTTCGATGAATGATAGTTCGCCGGTCGCCGCCTCGTAAAGCTGCGAGCCGCCGGCCTTGATGAGATTGGTAAGAAGACGGAAAATTATGCGCTTCTGACCGGCGCTCAGCGCCGGCTGCGTCAGAGTCCTGAGCCCCGCGCGGGCTAGCTTCTCCGGGAGCTCATTCAGTTCTTTCGCGCCGGTACTCTCTATTATAGAGAATATGGCGTCCACGAACTCTTTCCTTTCATCAAAAGTCGCGCCGGATATCCATTCGCGCAGTGTATTGTCCACGAACACGCTCGACGGATTCCTCTGATCCGCATAGACAAAATGATTGCCCATGACTTTCCAGAACATCGCATCGTGCTGGAGTATGCCCGCCATCTGACTTTCCACGATCAGATAATCCTCTTCATGATTGAGCAGCATTCCCACGATGGAAGATTCCGGGACAATGGTTACTATCCTTTGCCTAACCTTCTCATACCTGTAATCGTTCTCGAGTTTGAAACAGAAACCCGGACCGTCGAAATTGTAGACCCTGCGTATTTCCTCAAGCCGCGGCCCGGATCCCTTGAGGGCGGCGAACATCGCGAGATTGCCGCCTTTAGAATGTCCGCAAAGCACTATTTCACGACTGTCGTCAGTATTCTCCAGATACTCCTCCGCCATCACCTGAGCAGGCACCGCTTCGGAAAATGCAAGGCAGCAGTCTTCTTTCCATCCCGCTATGCTGTCATCTGTGCCGCGGTACGCTATGACACGCATATCATCTCCGGGCAGGAATGACATCGCCGCGAACTGAACCCCTTTTTCCGCGTCGGTGACGCTGCGAAGATCAGCCACCGGTATGCCGCTGAAACGGTCAGTTTCCGCAACCCGGCGCAGAAGCCGTATCTATGTCGGCAGTCAGATTAACCCCGGAAACGGGACCGTTCCGGAGCTCGTGCACCGCCGCAAGTTCCGATAATGTCAGACCTTCTGAATCTACGTTCAGATTCTCAAACGGATAATAACTGAGCCATGAAAATATCAGAGCGTCTACTTCATTAAACGGAGAGGCGCTGAAAGACAGATCCCCGCGCCAGTCCAGATAATCCATTAAATTCATTCAGCATTTCTCCTCAATCCCGAAATGAAGACGGCGTGATCCCGGAAAGGATCAGCTATCCCCGGCCATTTATCATGGCTCTGGTCATGTTCCTTTTTCGTCCTGTGCAGCATCAGGTAAGCGCCGTCTTTTTCAATGTAACACAATGTAGTAAGTTTCATTTTGTCAGTATTCCGCCTCCGGTGTCCGGTCGAAGACCTTCCTTAGACAGACGCGAAAGGGCAGAGTCCCCGCTGAAACAGGGCATGACGATTTTACCATATACACCTGATTCAGGGCAATTTCTCAATACGGAAGACCGGCTGCCCGCAATACCG
>CAZTIY010000085.1:0-6412 GCA_964613765.1 uncultured Eubacterium sp. | reverse complement strand
AAGCGCAGGCGACTGTCCGGTGGACAGTTGACGGCTTGCCAAGGGGTATTTTATTCAGCCGGAACTTTTGAATCTGTTGAATTGATAAATGAAATCGAGGTGAGGTTACTTATGGCAAAGTATGATGTGGTCGTTGTCGGCGCCGGAAACGCCGGCCTGTCGGCAGCGATCCAGACAGCGATGGCGGGGAAGAAGGTCCTGCTCATCGAGAAGCACAACCTTCCGGGAGGCTGCGCCACGAGTTTCAGGAGGGGCCGATTCGAAATCGAGCCTTCACTGCACGAACTTTGCGATGTGGGCCCAGTCGAGGATCCCGGTGACGTCCGGAGCCTCATGGATTCCTATGGTGTAAAAGTGAACTGGATAAGAGTCCCCGACTGTTTCCGCCTTATAGCGACGGGTTCCGACGGAAGCCCTCTGGATGTCACTATGCCGTCAGGAATAAATGAATTCATCGATAAGATGGAGTTCTATGTGCCGGGCAGCCGTGCGAAGATGGAGACACTCTTTGACCTGTTCCGGGAAGTGCTTGACGGTATCTCCTGCATCACAGCCTCTAACAGAAATCCGGATTCCGCGGTTTTGAAAGAGAAATATCCGAACATGCTCCGGACCGGCGCGTACCCCGCGAAAAAGGTGTTCGACGCGCTGAAACTCCCCGCGAAATGCCAGGACATCCTCTCTACCTACTGGAGTTACCTGGGCGTCGACATGGAGCATCTCGCGTTCATCCACTATGCCGCCATGGTTCATAAGTATGTGAGCCGGGGCGCGTACATTCCCGCCTATACGTCTCACGAGATCAGCGTCGCCATGTGCGAACGCTTCCGCGAACTCGGCGGGGACATCTGGTTCAACTGCCGGGCGGAAGAGTTCCTCTTTGACGGGGACCGCTGCTGCGGCGTCAGAACCAGCATGGGACAGGTGGACTGCGATTACGTCCTCGCGAATATCAACCCTGATATCATTTACGGCAAAATGATGCCTGAGGAACTTGTTCCCGAACGTGAGAAAAAGCTGTCCGCGGCGAGGAACGGCAAATACGGCGGACGCATGATCACCGCGTATTTCGGCCTCGATAAGACAGCGGAGGAACTGGGAATTAAGGACTACAGCATTTTCCTCGAGGGGACGGCGGATTCGGCCGTCGCGTATAAAGACATCCTGAACGGCTACGATACAAACGATTACTGCATTTTCCTCTGCTATAACATCGCGAATCCTGCGGCCTCGCCCGAGGGGACCTGCCTCGTAAGCTTCACCACGTTCGGCTCCCCGAAGGACTGGGATAACCTCCCGCAGGAAGATTACGTCGCGCTGAAAAACAAGTTTGCCGCTAAATTTATCAAATCCCTTAAGGATAAGGCGGGCATAGATATCGCTCCGCATATAGAGGAGATGTCCGTGGCGTCACCGTGGACTTTCGCCCGCTACCTGGGAACTCCGGAAGGCGCTGTCTACGGGCATGAAACGACTGACTGGGACGGCATGATGGCCCGTATGATGATGCTCTCTTCCGACTATCCGGTAAAGGGCCTCCGTCCGATCGGGGCGGCGGGTCCCAGAGGGGACGGCTACAGCGCCGCGTATATCTGCGGTCAGCTGATGGCCCGCCTCGCGCTTAAGGATATGAGTGAGGAAGGAGGTGTCCGGTAATGGCATTGAACGTTAAAGTCGGCACCATCGGGATGCTTGACATGCTGAAATTCAAGAACATGTCCAAAGTCCGCGAACAGGCCATCCAGGCGGCGCCCGCGAAAGAAGTGAACGGCGATTTCGCCATAAATAACAACGCGGCGCGTATGCATCCCGATTATCAGGATCTGGTCGTAAGCGAGATCATCGACCACGGAGCCGCAGGAGCGAAAACCTTTGTCTTCAAATCGGCGGAGGGCGGCCCTCTTGCGTATTTCCGCGCGGGTCAGTATATATCGCTCAAGCTTAAAATCGGAGACAGTTTCGTCACACGACCGTACTCAATCAGTTCCTCGCCTAAGCTCGCCCTTGAGGGAAAACTCTGTGTCACCGTCCGCGCCAACCCTTCGGGATTCGCCGCAGACAGGCTGCTCGAGAATCTCAAGGCCGGTGATCACGTCACTGCTTCCGGCGCTGAGGGTCAGTTCTATTATGAGAGCCTCAGGGATGAAAAGAATGTCGTCGCGCTCGCCGGAGGAAGCGGCATAACGCCGTTCCTGTCAATGGCATCAGCCATCCGCGACGGAATCGAGGATTTCAATCTGACCATCATTTTCGGGAGCCGCACGGAGGAGAGCATCCTGTTCAGAAAAGAGCTTGATGAGATCTGCGCCGCCTGCCCGAAGGTAAAAGTTGTCCATGTCCTGTCCGACGAGGAGAAGGACGGATTCGAGCACGGCTTCATCACCGCCGGTATCATAAGGAAGTACGCGGAGGCGCCTTACAGCGTCTTCATCTGCGGCCCGGAGGCGATGTACCGGTTCACTGAATCCGAAGTCGCGAAACTGGGCCTCCCCCGGAAGAACGTGCGCCGCGAGCTTACGGGCGTCACTAAGAAGGTATGGGATCAGGACGGTTATCCGGCGACATTGCGGGACAAAATTTTCAAACTGACGGTACGTCAGGGTGAAAACGAACAGACCATAGACGCTTCCGCCAATGAACCGATACTGGTCGCGATAGAACGGGCCGGCATCAAGGCGGCATCCCGCTGCAGGAGCGGTGAGTGCGGCTGGTGCCGTTCGAAACTCGTTTCCGGAGAGTATTTCACGCCCGCGGAGAACGAGGGGCGCCGTCACTCCGACATAGAGAACGGTTATATACATCCGTGCTCGACATTCGCGCTGTCCGATATCGTGATAGAGATACCGGGCGAATATTTCTAAGAAACTTTACGCCCGCGCGAAAGGTGATTACCAGGTGACGCGACCGTTATTCCGGGTGTATTATTCTGACGTCCTGACCGGTGCTGCGGGGGCGATACCGGAGTTTATCGGCCGCTTTACCGGGCGGGATCTTCTTAGATACCATACGCCCACGCGAGTCATCAGTTCTCCGTTTTCGGCAGGATTCAGGATTCCGTCGATTTTCGTAGCATCGTCGTTTTTCCACGGCGAGGTGAAGACACTCGTATACGCCGCCTCGCCGTGTTGCCGTCCGTCTGTGACGCTGCATCGATTTTCGTCGCACCGTCGCTTTTCGACGGCGGGGTGAAGGCGCTTGTATGCGCCGCCTCGCCATGCCTGTCGTCTGTCTGTGACACTGCATCGATTTTCGTCGCACCGTCGCTTTTCGACGGCGAGGTGAAGACACTCGTGTGCGCCGCCTCGCCGCCGGTTGATTATGTAAGTACAGATGATGAAGACAGAGTCGGCGCGAAAAAACATACCGGAAACTCCCATGAATCCCCGGTATGCACAGAAACGGTATGCCGTACTTTGAGAAGTGATAACTATATGGCTATCTGAGATGTATTATCCTGTCTGCGATGTGAGTGACCATGGGCAGGTCGTGCGCGATGAAAAGAACAGTCAGCTTCCGCTCGGAGGCAAGCGCTTTGATGAGGTGTACTATCTGTGACTGCACAGGTGTGTCAAGGGATGTCACCGGCTCATCGGCAATAAGAAAATCCGGATCAGTTATCAGCGCTCTCGCGATTGCCGCCCTCTGACGCTGGCCGCCGGAGATATTATACGGGTGTCTTTTCCGGAGATCTTCTCTTAGACCGACTTTAGCCATCATCTCGCGGGCTTTTGTCCGTGCCTCTTTGTCCTTCGCTATAACGAGCGGCTCCGCGATTATCGCTTCTACCGTCATCCGGCTGTTAAAAGCCGCGACAGAATCCTGAAAAATCATCTGTTTTTTTATGTTCCCGCAAAATTCAATCGAGCCGGCATCGGGTTTTTCCATGCCCATGATGAGCCTCGCCAGAGTGGATTTGCCTGCGCCGGAAGGCCCGACCAGCCCCGCGATCTCGCCGCGTTGAATCGAGAGAGAAAGGTCGCGAATCACTTGTATTGTTCCCTCTGCGGTCTCGTAACCCTTACTTACATTTTTTATTACCAGAAGCGGCCGGGCAGAGGTCATGGAGTCACTGCCGAGGTCGGCGGCAGACCCGGTAACTTCATTTTCCCCTGCTAAGTTGTGCATGCCGCTGCTTCCGGTGTCAGTTGCACCGCCGTCTCTGCGGGTTGTGCTGCCTGTTCCACATTCCCGGGTTATGCCGTGGTCGGCGCTAAAGGCGCTGCGCGCGGTCAGCCCGTTTTCAAGCCGGGTTGTGCTGCCGGCCCCGCATTCCCGGGTCACGGCGGGTCCGTCGCTAAAGGCAGCGGATTCAGCCGGGTCTGTTTCCGGCGCGTGACAGGGTTCGCCGCTGCCGCTTCCGGGTACTGCCGTCCCTTCTGAAGGCAGCCTGTGGGTCAGCGGATCCGGGTGCGCTTTCTTCTTCCCGTAATCGTGCAGGGCGCCGTGCTCATGAATGCTCTCTTTGCCGTAATCGGCGTAGAATATGAGTTCGCGCGTGTACGGATGGCGGGGATGCGTGAATACTTCATCCCGGGTTCCTTCTTCAATTATCTCTCCGTCTTTCATGACCAGCACTCTGTCAGCGATCTCCCTTATGAGTCCGATATCGTGTGTCACGAAAATAACCGAGAGTCCCAGCCTTTCTTTCAAATCCAGTATGACACCGATCACCTGCTCCTGAGTATGCGGATCAAGCGAAGTGGTCGGCTCGTCACAAATAAGAATCTCCGGCTCGGCCGCCAGCGCTATGGCAATAGCTACTCTCTGCCGCATGCCGCCGGAAAAGCGGAAAGGATGATCTCCGGCCCGTTTTTCCGCGTTTTCTACGCCGACTAGTTCCAGAAGTTCCACTGCCCGCGAATACGCCTCTTCACGCGTGACCGGCAGATGAATCCTCACGGCCTCTGCGATCTGTTCACCGACCGGATAAGTCGGATCGAGAGAGGACATCGGATCCTGCAGGATCATCGCGATACGTCTTCCCCGCACGAGGTTCATTTCCTCGTCCGTGAGGGCGAGAAGGTCTGTATCTCCGATGTTTTCACGTACGCCTTCCCCGCTTCTTACGGGGTTGTCACGACTCTGTGCGCCGATTCTGCTGCCGCTTTTGTAATTTCCGATGCACTTCCCCGTGCTGCCGGCGCCGCCTTTCCTGCCACGCCCGTCGCGTTGTCCGGTGCTACAAACGCTGTCAACGTTTCTGATGCATTCCCCGGAACTTACGGCGCTTCTGCTTTCATCTGTTTCACTGGAGAGTGTATTACTGTCGCAGTCGCTTAAAACGATATGTCCGGCGCCGTCGGCACGGCTGCTGTTTCCCGATTTCCCTGACAGCGTTATTCCGCCGCTGATTTCACAGGCTCTGTCACTGTGGAGCCTCATTATGGCCCGGCACATGGCGGTTTTGCCGCAGCCGGATTCTCCGACAATGCCCAGGATCTCGCCTCTTCTCAACGTGAAAGATACACCCCTTACAGCTTGCACGGGGCCCTGCTTCACGTTGAATGTTATCCGCAGGTTCTCCACGGTAAGTACCGTAGGCGGTTCAGCGGTATAAACACGGGATGCGTCAGCGGCACGGATTGCGGGCGCGGATGTGTCACAGCCCGGGGCCACGGGTATATTTCCGTTATGGGATGCGCGCGCGTCAACTGTGTACGGCTCGGGGTTATCCGTAGTGTGAACCCGGGATGCGTCAACGGTACGAACCGCGGACGTATCAGAACCCGGATCACAGGCGGTAATCGCGGCCTTGTCAGCGGTATAAACCCGGGACGCGTCAGCGGCAGGGACCGCGGGCGTATCAGAACCCGGATCACGGGCGGTAACCGCCGCCCCGTCAATCGCGTGAACCGCGTGCATGTCACCGGATTCCCGCCCGAAGGTTACGTTACTGACGCTGTCTCCGGTTTGTTTGTTCGCGTTTTCTGCAGTCATTCTTATAGCTTTCACGTTGTTTCTGTTACTGACATTCTATCGACGCCGGCGCTTCAATGAAACGCTCACAGTCGTGCGTCTGATACTCTATTCTCTGACTGTGCGCCGCCTTTTGATCAAATTCCCCGTTTTTTACACGGCCGACTTAAACAGTTTGCCGCTCTTCCTGCACCCGTGCCTGGGCCGGAGCATCCGGTAAGTACATGCGGCGCATCCGGCGGTGAACCGGCTTCAGTCCTGAAAAACCGGCGGCACCGCACTGCGCCGCTCCCCCCTGCGCCCGTAACCAAAACCGAAACATCCGCTAAATTCATGCGGCGCATCCGGCGGTGAACCGGCTTCAGTCCTGAAAAACCGGCGGCACCGCACTGCGCCGCTCCCCCCTGCGCCCGTAACCAAAACCGAAACATCCGCTAAATTCATGCGGCGCATCCGGCGGTGAACCGGCTTCAGTCCTGAAAAACCGGCGGCACCG
>CAZTIY010000084.1:0-6552 GCA_964613765.1 uncultured Eubacterium sp. | reverse complement strand
AGTTTCTACGAGTCGCCTGCCTCCTGCGGGGCGCGGGGTCAAACCGCTGCGCTTAGACCCCGCGCCTTGCCGCTCACATCCTCGCTCCTGCGTGAAACCGCATGCACCGCTGCGGAAAATTTCCGCTGCGGTGTTATGCCGCCCGACCCTCAAAAAACATGTGTGGACAGTAACTGTACGTTCACTGCAGAAAAAATATAAATGAACATTAGTTTACATGAATGGTAATATATGGTATATTTAACCGGGCTGTACGGGGCGGAGGTTCACTGTTGAGAAGGATCCTGCTCTACGATGTTTTTCTTTTGATGGGCGGCATTACTGCCGCGAAATATAAATTACTGATACCGGGCTTCATGATACTCGCGGTTTTTCTTTTGTCGTGGATAAACGACGTGAGATGTTTTCCGCATTTTATACGCAAGGCCGTGAATGACCGTGATTCCGCTTATTATCCGGGTACACTGACAGATGATCCGTCATTTCCTGTGAACGCTGCCGCAGAACAGAGAAAGAAGATAGCTCTCGGGCTTATTTTTTGCTATATCCTCGGCGCGGGACTTTATATTAACGAAGACCGTGAAGTCAGAGCGGCGCAGTCGCTTGCGGGAGAAGGGCGCAGATGGAAGCTTCCCGTCCTTTCTTCGGAAGACAGGGGAGAAAAGGGCGTCCGATTCGTTTGCGAACTTCCTGAAGGCAAAGGAAGGATAAGGATCGTAACTTTTCAAAAGATCAGAGACGCGGAGTTTCTTCCGGGGAAGACGGTCAGCTTTTACGCCGCGGCTGAAGTGCCGGAACCCGCGTCCAATCCTCATTGTTATGATCAGGCTCAGGATCTCAGATCCAGGGGAATATGGCTGACGGGATTAACGGAGTCCGTACGTACCGGGCCGGCCCGGAACAGTCTTTCGATGCGCCTCAGAAACCGCATCATTACGTTAAGAGAGAAGTTCTTCAGTAAATTACCGGGTACGGAGAGCGAAAAAGCGCTGCTGCGGGGCATACTGTTCGGCGATACGGAGAATCTGGACGAGGACATCGAGGAGGATTTCAGAACGGGCGGCATAGCTCATGTTCTCGCGGTGAGCGGCCTTCACATAGGTGTGCTCTACGGTTTTTATCAGGGTATTAAGAAGAAATTTTCTTCTCCCGTCATCGATATCGTTTTCTGGGTGTTCCTTTTTATATATTCCGCCATGACGCTCTTCGCGGTATCTGTTCTCAGGGCCGTGTTCCTTCTTATAATCAAGGAAACCGGAACCCGGACGGACAGGAGATACGATCTTCTGACCGCGCTCGCTGCCGCCGCCGGGATCCTCGTAATATACAGGCCGTCGGTCATGTTCGGCGCGTCGTTTCAGCTTTCTTTTCTCGCCGTATTCGCAATGGGCATACTGGTGCCCCGGCTCGCGCTGAAACTGCCGGGAGGTATTGCTTCCGCAATCGGCATACAGGCCGGACTTCTTCCTTATATGATGTATCTTTTCAACCAGGCGCCGCTCCTTGCGTTTATCTGGAACGTGCCGGTTCTGTTTCTTACGGGAATACTCGTTCCTCTCGGGGCCTGTTCTCTGGGCATTTTCGCCTGCGGAAACTTTTTATCCGGCATGACCGGAAGGCTGTCAGTTATCGCGGGGAAAATAACGGGTTTTCTGTTTCACATAACGACACTGCCTCTTCCGGGGCTCTCCGCCATGCTTGAATGGACGGGAAGAACGGCGGCCTGTGACGGCAGGTTCACGCTTATGACGCCTTCTGCACCCGCGTGGGTGCTCGTCTGTTTCTACGGTTTTCTTTTCTTTCTCTCTTCAGAAACATTCGAGATCATGCGGTTGAGAAAAAGTCGCCGGGAGGCGGCGAGGGCGTTTCTTGTTCTGATCGCGGTCACCGCGCTGGTGTTCACTGTAAGCACGTCGCCCTTTGACAAAGCTGATATCGTAATGGTCGATGTGGGGCAGGGAGACTGTGTCCATTTGAAGCTTCCCGGAAGAACGGACGTCATGATTGACGGCGGCGGTAAAGTCAATACGAATATCGGCGATAATGTACTCAAACCTTATCTTCTGAAGAACGGACGGAGCGACCTTGATCTCGCGCTCGTGACACATCTTCACACTGACCATTATAAGGGAATACAGGAACTTACTCAGGTGTTTCCGGTGCGGGACGCGGTGACTGAAGGGGTAAGAGGAGACAGAATCAGGATCGGAGACACCTGCACGGTGGAGCTTCTCGCGCCGGAGCCGGGAGAAAGGGATGAGGAGGACGAGAATAGGAACAGTCTCATATTCAGGATAACGGTTAAGGGCGTAACCATGCTCGTCACGGGCGACCTGTCGGAGGAAGGAGAAAGGATGCTGCTTGAGCGGTACCGGGGAACGGGAAAATTAAGGGCGGATATTCTCAAAGTCGGACATCACGGCAGCAGATTTTCAAGCTGTGAGGAATTTCTCGCCGAAGTAAGACCGGAGGTCGCGCTGATCGGGGTGGGAAAAGACAATACATACGGCCATCCGACGAAGGAAGCGCTTGACAGGCTGGAAAAAGCCGGTGCGAAGATCTGCCGTACGGACGAGGACGGAGCGATAGGAATCAGAATTAAGGAAGACTCAATGGAAATATGCACGATGAAATGATATGATGTGTGTGCCGGAAGTCCGTTTGCGGGTTGAGAGGCACGATATAGCGGATTCCGGAAAAACTTACGCGACTGAACCGTTTCTAACGCGCAGGTCCTCTGCCCGTGACCGGAAACAGATGATTTTAGAAGATGTTATATGACTGATTTCAGAGGAAAAAGCGATACCGCAGGCGATTACGCCGCGTTCTTAAAACAACTTAATAATGACTCACTTAAGCCGGTGCTTCTTCTTACCGGGGAAGAGTCTTATCTTATCCGGCAGGCTAAAGATATGCTCATCGCTAAATATATAACCCCAGGTGCGGAGACCGCGGACACGGCCTGTTTCGATGAGGAGAACGCTTCGGCGGACGCTGTTACGGAAAGCGCTGAAACGTTCCCCATGTTCTCCGAAAGAAGAATCGTGCTTGTAAAGGATATACCGCCGCTTATACGGGCCGGCGTTTCGGCCGGATGGGGCAGGGACGAAATTTCCGGACTCTCCTGCTATATCGATCACCCGAACGGGAACACAATACTCGTCTTCATGTCGGAATCAGTGAACGGAAGATCGGAACTTGTAAAAAAGCTTAAGGGAAAGGCATCCTGTTTTTCTTTCGGCAGACTGTCAGAGAAGGAATTGAGATCATTCGCCGCGAAGAAATTATATGCCGAGGGACTCAGAATAAGACCGCGGGATATGGACATTCTTCTTGACAGGACAGGATATTTTAATAAGGAAAGTGAATACAGTCTGGATCTTCTCGTAAATGACCTTGTTAAAATAGCCGCGCACGCAGATAGAGGTGTCGTGAAAGAAGAAGATATTACGGGAGCGGTGAACGGAGGAGGAGAGACATTCATTTTCGACCTTCTGGACGGGATCAGCGGGAATGATAAGAGAAGGGCATTTGAGATGATACATAACCGGCTTTCCCGGGACCCCGACAGTCTGATGAGTCTTCTCGGCTCTGTGATCTCCCAGACGGAGATACTGCTCGAGGTGCGCGAGCTTATGGATTCCCGCCGGGGCATCACTGCGGCGGAAATACACAGGAAGACCGGGCTTAATGAATTCCGGGTGAAAAAGGCAATGGGTTACGCGGGACGGTATTCACTCGATAAACTTTGCCGGGTTCTGGATTCCGCGTATGAGACGAGTTTCAGAATCATCAGCGGGAAGCTTCAGCCGCGGCTCGCACTGGAGCTTTTCGTGGCCGGCATATAAGAAAGAGCGGCGGCATTCAGCCGCGTCCGCGCGTCATCTCTATCAGTTCGCGGGCGCTTGAAATCGTTGTGCCGGTTACCGTATCCCCGCCGAGGAGCCGCGCGATTTCCGAAACTTTTTCATCCTCGTCAAGTTCCTCTATATGCGTACAGGCCGCGGAACCGTCTGAATCTTTATAGATCCTGTAGCTGTGATCGGCAGCCGCCGCGATCTGCGGAAGATGGGTGATACATATTACCTGTCTTCCGGAAGCGATTCTGCGAAGTTTTCGCGCGACGACACTTGCGGTGATTCCGCTTATTCCCTGATCTATTTCGTCAAATATCAGAGTTTCCGGCCCGCCGTCATTGAATGTCACAGCCTTTATCGCGAGCATGACACGGGATATTTCGCCTCCCGATGCAGATTTAGCGAGCGGTTTCAAAGGCTCGCCCGGATTGGTCGAGATCATGAATTCGCAGATGTCCCGCCCCGATTTTGTTATGGCGGGGGCCCTCTTTATCTCCGCCGAGAAACGTGCGCCGGTGAAATTAAGTTCCTTTAATTCCCTTTCCACAGCCCGGGACAGTACGGACGCGCTTTCGATTCTCTTTCCGGAGAGTTCGTCCGCCCGCTTTTTCAGAAGTTCAAGCGCCTCCCCGGATTTTCGCTCAAGTTCCGCTTTTTGCGCCGCGAACACGTCGGAACGGTCAAGAAGCGCTCTTGTTTTCACTCCGCGGGCTAAGATATCCTCAATTTTTCCGCCGTATTTTTTCTTCAGGCGGTCGATCTCGGAAAGACGCCCGATTACCCGGTCAAGTTCGCCGGGGTCGTAACTGCTGTCAAAGGCGAGTCTGTCTATCCCTGAAGAGATGTCTTCAAGCTCCAGGCACAGACTTTCAAGCCGCTCCGTCCAGTCCTCAAGTTCACGCGAGACAGATCTTACGCTCTCAAGTATCGTCCTTGCTTCACCGAGACGATCGAGCGCCCCGGTCTCCGGATCTGAAAGGAGACTTCTGCAGGAAGAGGCCGCAGCAGCTACTTTCTCGCTGTTCTGAAGGATTTTTACGCGTTCCGAAAGCTCTTCGTCTTCACCCGGTCTCAGTCCCGCGTTTTCTATCTCATCCGCCTCATACCGGTAAAGATCACTGAGTCTTCTCGTTTCATTTTCTTCACGTATGAGTTCATTCAGTTCGCCTCTTGCGGATTTATATTTTTCATAAGCGTCAGCGAAAGCGGCCTTCGCGGGCCCGGTCCCGGTCCGTCCGAAGCTGTCCACGAGCGGGAGATGATTGTCAGGATTGAGAAGCATCTGGTTGTCATACTGACCGTGTATATCGGCAAGCGGGGAAGTCTCTTCCCGGAGCACGGATAAAGGCGTGACATTTCCGTTCAGTCTGCACAGATTGCGGCCGTTTTCAGAGATTTCCCGGGTGACGGAAAGTTCTTCACCGCTGATTTCCGCTAAAAGCTGGATTCTGGCTCTCTTCGCGCCGTGCCGTACGAGTGATGAATCGGCCCGGTCTCCGAGCGCGAGACTCATAGCTTCTATTACTATGGATTTTCCGGCGCCTGTCTCTCCGGTTATCACATTAAGTCCGTCCTCGAAATCTATCTCTGTATTCTTAATGACCGCGAAGTCATCTATGCTGAGATGTCTTATCATACCGCCTGCCTGATAACGATGAATAACAACGAAAACAATGAACAGCAATGATGAACAACATTGCAGAACGACAATACTTAACAACAATGCCTGAAAATCGCTAAAAAATAACGCCCCGCGATAATTCGCGAATAACCGTACCGGGGAAAACAGCTGTGATTGAAAACATTCGCGGAACATCCCGGCCGTTAAATAAAACCGGCAGTACGCTGTAAATAACCTCTGAATCTCGTCAATATTAAATGTGCCGTTAAATCATATCGGCACTACGCTGTATATAATCCCGGACTTTAATTATCGGGTTTCTGAGACTCAATAAGCCGGTTGAATATGTCGCGGATGCCCTCAACATATTCTTCATCCTCGACGACAACAAGCACGGTGTTATCTCCGCCGATAGTTCCCACTATGTGGGAGATGCCGAGATTGTCGATAGCTTCCGCCGCGGCGCTTCCGCAGCCGGAGAACGTTTTAACAAGAATAAGGTTCCTGGTGTCCTTGAATGAAAGAACGGTCTCACGGAAGATTTTCATGAAACGGTCAGAGATAGGGGCGTTGGACTGGTGACTCACGGCATATTTATACTTGCCGCCCGGAGTCAATACCTTAATAAGCTGAAGCTCCTTTATATCTCTTGAAATAGTTGCCTGTGTGACTTCGAAACCGTCCTGTTTAAGCATGGCCGCGAGTTTATCCTGGGTTTCTATCTCGTTTTCTTCAATGAGTTCAAGAATCCTGTTCTGTCTTAAATAACGCACGCTGTCCACCTCCTGAAAGGGCCGCCCGGGGAAATTATATCATAATAATGAATAAAAATGCTTAGAGAAAATAACGTGAAAATCATACGTTATTCGATGCTGTCACGCGATTTCCGGCGTTACATGCCGTGTTCCGTTCACAGATCCCGAGTTGCAGTTCAGAGGGTAAGTGAACATAGGCAGCTGTCGGGGTGTCGGCATAACACCGCTGCGGAAAATTTCCGCAGCTGAGCATGCAGTTTCACGAGGAGCGAGGAAGTGAGCGGCAAGGCGCGGGGTTTAAGCGCAGCGGTTTAACCCC
>CAZTIY010000083.1:0-6595 GCA_964613765.1 uncultured Eubacterium sp. | reverse complement strand
TTACATGGAAATTTCGTCGTCGAACTCAAGCAGCGTCGGGTCTACCGGCTCCGCCCTCATGACGGTCCTCATGTACTCGTTTACCTTTCCTCTCATATCCTTGCGGGACACGGTCCTGGGGTCCATCAGATCGTGCTCGATCCAGATCATATGATAATTTCTTTCTCTGCACTGATCGTCCAGGATGCCCTGCAGTGTGGACATGTTCTTGCAGGCAACGTTCTGGTACATGATTATGATATCGACTCTCCAGTCCTCGACCTGTCTCCAGAGTTCGTCGACAACGTGCTGGTACCCGCCGTTCGTGTGTCTTCTCATGACCATACGCTCGTACAGTCTGGAAAGATCCTTCAGGGCCTCCTCCGGATCATCGGTATTGAGCTCCTTGGTGAAGTTAAGCGACTCCATCTCCACAAGGACGTCGATTCCCCAGCAGTTGGCGAGCCAGTTCGTGAAGTTGGCATAGTAGTGGGCCGGGCAGGACCATACGATGCCTCTGTACTTCATCTTGCCTCTCCACGGCTCTTCCTTCTTCTCATACGCCTTCATCATGATGTCGTTGACTTTCTTGAAGGTCTTAAGCGTACGGGGATCCGCGCCGCCGTCCATCTCATAATTCCATTTGCGGAACAGCTCGTAGCAGGGCCCGATAAGCTGCGGAAAATCGGTCTTGTTGACTTCCCACTTCTGAAGCTCGTACTTCGTCTCCTCGTTGAAACGCTTAATCTGTTTGAAGTAGGCGTCCCAGCTCCATTTGGCCCCGGTCACTTCCTCGACGAACTTTATGCAGCCTTTGACATCGTTAACGGCATCCTGGGTGGTCTCCTCATACTCATACCTGACAGGGAATGTCAGATGATACACCGGAAGATCCGGGAAGCGCCTGGACATATATGACGACGCCATGACGGAGCCGTCGCAGGGCATCGAGCTTGAAATGAAGCAGGAGCCGAGGTGGGGCAGAGCGTCGATCACGAGCGCGCCGCACTCCGAACTCGGCACCGGGCAGGTGTCGGAAGGAAGCCCGTAGCTCTCGACCGCGTCGATATAAGGAATGCAGGTCAGCTGGTCAACTTCAGATACCAGGAACACCGGAAGAAGCTGATAGGGGATTCCCAGAAGATCGGGGAAACCGGCCATAAGCTGGCCCATCGTCATCTCATCGAACAGGACAATCTTTTTATTCAGTTCCTGAGAGTTGCCGTTCTTCTCGTCGGCTTTCGCGAGGAAGACGAGGTTCTCCGCCACATAACGGAAGATGTCGTAAATCAGCATGTGCGACATCTTGAGCGCGCTGCCCCTCTGCCCCAGGGTGTTCTTATCCATGAAGCTCACGCAGCAGAAGTATGAGATCATCCATCTGTAGTACAGAGTGGCGTTAAGGGCCGGGATAAGATCCTTTGAGAAAGTCATAAGCAGCATTCCCCACATCTTCGCCCACTCTTTGAAGTCGACGAGTGTGTCGGCGATTCCCTTCCACTCTCTCCTGACCATGACCATGTCCTCTTTGCGGTAGAGTTTGCCGAGCGCTTTCTCTCCGTGGAGCAGCACATCCATGCGCTCCTCGTGAGTCATTTCACGGGCGGCCTTTGACTCTTCCCTGCACCGTCTGATGTCGTCCTTGCGGCGGTACACCTGGAGATCCCAGAACGCTTTCAGATCGGCCTCTTTGAACATGTCAACGCAGATCCCGGCGACTTCCTTAAGGTTCTCCGCCTGGGCCTTCCAGTTGATGTTGTCCTTCGCTCTGAAGAAAGCGGGGTTGGGGAACTTCGTCTTTTCTTTCGCCTTTTCCGCAGCCTTCAGGTGTTTCTTTTCTTTTTTCTCGGCTATAGAATTTCTGATGCCGAGCAGTTCTGTCGTCAGTACCATTATTTCCCGGCTCCCTTCTGGATTTTCTTGATCTCGAGCGATTCAACAAACGCCTGGAACCTCGTCCTCAGCTGGCCGGAGCCTTTGGCGTTATACAGTCTGTCAATGGACAGAACGGGCCAGCCGTACTCCTCCGACATGATGTGACTTACAAGAGCTCTTTCAAATCCCCAGAAATCGCAGTACTTCATCTGTTCATAAATGATGCCGTCAGCCCTGAACTCTTTCGCGAGTCTGTCCGCGGTATCCCTTCTCTGCTGAACCTTATTGTCGGCGATGTAGCGGGCGCACTGCGATGTGTCCATATAATGGCGCACAATCTGCGGAAGCGCGTCCTCGTCGTCCGTAAGTTCGATGACCTCCCTTCCGGGAATGGAGCCGAAGCAGTACCTGTCGAACACTACCCTCGCGCCGGCCTCCTCAATCATCTTCGTGAACTCGGGATCGTCGATCTCAGATCCCACGATGCCTACTCTCGCCCTCGGCAGTTTGTCGTCGGGCTCCCTCGTCTTAAGCTCCTCAAGCGTCTCTTTAAGATACGGCAGTATCAGATATTTCGGACATGTGTATGTCACGAGGTTTATCACGTGGAACTCATATCCCGTGATAACAGGATTGTCAGCCTTTCTCATCTCGCTGATCTCCTGAATGATAGCGCACACCTCGTTATGCTCTTTGACGGCTTCTCTTATCGCCCCGTCGGAAATGTCCACGCCCAGATTCTCCTGCATGGCCGCAAGCAGCCTTGTCTCAAGCTGTCTCTGCATATGGTCATAGGAGAAGTCCTCGGTCTTGTACGGAACGTCCAGAAGCGGACGGAAGAAATGCTCTTTGTCGTTGCATTTCAGAATGTTGAAATACTCGTAGAATCTGTTCATCATCGAGCACGCGTCGACACCGGCAAGACCGTCCAGGAACCGGAATCCCCCCTCAATCGCTCTCTCAAGGAGAGAACGTGAGAACTCGCAGACGTAGTTCGACATATAATACGTGGCGATGTCGATAGATCCCGTTCTCGGAGCGCGCAGTCTGACGGAAACGCAGTTGTCTACATTGAGGAGAACTTCAGGAATGTGATAGCAGGTATATCCCATGATATATTTGCCGTCTTTCGCGGCCTGCTCCACAAGCTCGTTGTCAGCTTCCTGAAGAAGGTTCTCGAAGTAGATCAAATGCTTCAAGTCTTTCAATGTCTCCAGCCTCCTTTTCTTTTAACGGCACATTAACGTATATATCAGCAGCATTAACTTACATTCAATCAGCTTTAACTTATATTCTTTCTGACAAAGGTCGCCCCGTCGGCAACCATGCGCCGGGCAGAACAGAACCGTCCGGACCGGTACGGAGGGCGCTACAGACACCGGCCGCATACCGGCCGCGCCCCGTCGGCTACCATGCGCCGGGCAGAACAGAACCGGCCGGACCGGTACGGAGGGCGCTACAGACACCGGCCGCACACCGGAGCCGCCCCGCCGGCAACCATGCGCCGGGCGAAACAGAACCGGCCGGACCGGTACGGAAAGCGCTACAGACGCCGGCCGCGGGGAAACCCGGGAAGCACGGCTTGATCTCCGGTGAACTAAATAAGCCCCATCTTCGTCAGAGCCTCTTCCGCGCCCTTCATCACAGGCGAATCCGCGGGGAGATCAAAGACGCTTATCCCCATGATGTCGTTATCGGCGAGGGTATCGTCCTCCGGAATGTACGCCAGGACATCCGCGCAGTCAATCTGAAGGTGCGGTATGGATTCCTCCCTAACCCTGTTCACGATAACTCCGCAGCAGTCATACATAACAAGCTCGTCGGCGACTCCTTTTATCGTGTCAATGACCTTGCATCCCTTGCGGCTCGGGTCCGTGACGAGGAACAGATGTGTCACCTTTTCCATGACGCGGCGGTTGATCTGCTCGATTCCGGCCTCGCCGTCTATTACGACATAATCGAAATCGTCCGCCAGCATGCTGATCACATCCTTAAGGTAGGAGTTGATCTTGCAGTAGCAGCCCGCGGCCTCCGGTCTTCCGATGGCGAGGAAGCTGAACTTCTGCCCTTCGACCATGGTGTCAAAAATGCGGTACCTGGCCTCGTTCAAAAGTTCAATCGCCTCCTTCGGATTGCCGTCCTCCACGGTTCCGACGATTTTCTTGCGGATTCCGTCAAGCGTGTCAGTCGGCTCCACCCCGAGCGCAGTCGTGAGTCCGATTGCCGGATCGGCGTCAATCGCGAGGATCCTCGCGTCAGGATAATGCTCCGTAAGAATCCTGACCATCGCGGAGGAAATCGCGGTTTTGCCTACGCCGCCCTTTCCCGCGACCGTTAAAATTTTCGAATCACTCATTTCAGTTTCTCCAGATTTAACATTAACAAAATCATACAGTTGAGATACGTTATACCGTCCGGGGTCCGCGATGTCCGGAACACGGGCCGGTCACAGGCCGGACGGATTCCGTATTCAGGGACCGGCGCGTTCGCGGCCGATCGCGGGCCGGTCACGGAACCTCCGTACAGTTCCGGATAACAGGTTCCGGCGGATTCAGCCGGGACCGGTAACGTCCGTCTCACGGTCTGACCGGCTCCGTCATTCCGGCCTGATTCCGCGGCGGCCCGCGGGCCGGAACTCACGAATCCCGGGACCGGATTCCTCCGGACTTATCATCAGAAGAACGATGTCACGAGATCGGTGTAGCCGGACGGGTCCTGCAAAGGAAGTCCCGCGATGAGAAGCGCCTGATTATACAGCACCTCACACATCTTCTTCGCGCGTTCCGGATCGTCCTTCCTAGCCTTTTCCAGCGCGAGGAACGCGTCGTGATCCACGTTGAGCTCCAGTATGCGCTTCGCTTTAATCCCGAGATCCGGGTTTACCGCCGTGAAATACTTCTCCATCTCGAACGTGACGCCGTCGCCTCCGGACAGGCATACGGGGTGTGACTTGAGCTTGGTCGTGGACTTCACCTCATCCACGCGGTCGCCCAGAGTCTCCTTTATGAAGTCGAAAGTGTCCTTGAACACCTTGTTGACCTGCTCCTCCTTCTTGCCGTCGCCCAGGTCGAAGTCACCGTCTATGACGGACATGAACTTCTTTTCCTTATACGTCCTGAACGTGTCCGGAATGAACCCGTCTGTGCTGTCGGTGAAGTAGAGTATCTCTATTCCCCTGTCCTTAAGGACTTCAGTCTGAGGCATCTTATCGACGGTTTCAAAGCTGTCGCCGGACGCGTAATAGATATACTCCTGATCCTCCTTCATTCGGCCGACATACTCGGCGAGCGTCACCATACCGCTCTGAGCGGACGAATAGAACATCATAAAGTCCTGAAGCTGCTCTTTATACTTCCCGAAGTCGTCGAGGGCGCACAGCTTGATCTGCCTGCCGAAGCTCTTATAGAACCTCTCGTACTTCTCCCTGTCGTTATCCCGCATGTCCTCGAGTTTCGCTCTGATCTTCTTCTCAAGGTTCTGCGAAATCAGCTTAAGCTGCCTGTCGTGCTGCAGCATTTCACGCGAAATGTTGAGCGAGAGATCGGGAGAATCCACGACCCCTTTGACAAAGTTGAAATACTCCGGAAGAAGCTCCTTGCATTTGTCCATAATGAGGACGCCGGAGCTGTAAAGCTGCATTCCTCCCGTGAACTCGTCAGAATAATATTTGTCGGGTATCTTCTCCGGGATGAACATGATCGCGTTGTAGTTCACTTTCCCTTCGACAGACACAGTGAGGGTTTCAAGCGGAGCCAGGTCATCCTGGAATGTCGTCTTATAGAAGTTCTCATACTCCTCATCCGTCACCTCGGAGCGTTTTCTCTGCCAGAGAGGCACCATCGAGTTGAACACCTCATACTCGTAAACCTCCTCGTACTCGGGATTCTCCGGATCAGAACCCTCTTTGACCACGGGATGCGGCATCAGCATCTTAATCGGATAACGGATGTAGTCGGAATATTTTTTGACCAGTTTATATATCGGGTACTCCCTCATATATTGACTGTATTCATCCTTCTCCTCGCCGTCCTCCCGGATGTGCATGATGACGTCGGTTCCCTGTCCCGCGCGCTCCGCCTCCTCTATGGTGTAGCCGCCGGGGCCGTCCGACTCCCATCTATAGGCCTTCTCCTCTCCGTATTTGCGTGTGACGACCTCGACCCTGTCCGACACCATGAACGATGAGTAGAATCCTACGCCGAACTGTCCTATGATGTCCACATTATCGGCCGCGGATTCACCGGACTCCTGCTTATTCTTTTCAAGCTCCTCAGAAAATTTCTGACTTCCCGAGAACGCGATCGTCCCGAGATTCTCCTCCAGTTCATCGAAGTTCATGCCGATGCCGTTATCGCTGACGGTCAGGGTGCGCTTCTCCTTATCCAGCGTGAGTATGATTTCAAAATCACTCCGGCTCATGCCCACCGACTGGTCGGTGAGCGCGAGATAGCACATCTTGTCTATCGCGTCGGACGCGTTGGAAATAATCTCCCGGAGAAAAATCTCCTTATGCGTGTATATCGAATTGATCATCATGTCCAGCAGACGGCGGGACTCGGCTTTAAACTCCTTCTTCATTCTGATTCACTGACTTTCTGTTTCGCCGGACTCCCATATCCGGCTTTACCGTTCGCGTTAACTTACATGCGGCGGATGTGCGGCCTCCGGTGTCCCGCGCTTCCCGCGCTGTACGCGCGTATTGCACCCGGAACCCGGATTCACACCGGGCGTTTTCCCGGTT
>CAZTIY010000082.1:0-6701 GCA_964613765.1 uncultured Eubacterium sp. | reverse complement strand
AACTATAAAGTCAAGGGCACATACGCGAAAGGTAAAACCCTTACGATAGTATCGACAAAGAGCGGATGGGGAAAGACGTCGACCGGCTACTGGGTAAGCCTGACATATACAAAGAGAGTCTGAAACAGGCTGCTTTGTCCGGAAGCGTATTCGAAAGCATATAAAAAGGTAACAGTACTTTCAGTGACAGTCAATATAAAGCGGAGGCATAAAAGCCTCCGCTTTAATATTGACGCTACAGTTCACACATGGTATTTGAGGGACGGGCGGCATAGCACCGTTGCGAAAAGAGGTCGTCGCTTCGCAAATTTTCTGCGAGTCGCCTGCCTCCTGCGGGGCGCGGGGGCAACTCAGTATATCGCGAGGCCCGCGAGCAGTATGACGCTTGTCAGTATCAGGATAAGGCACTGGAACGGAGCGCTCCATTTCGCCCATTTTCCGTAGTTCAAATCGGCAAGCCCGAGAGAAATCAGAAGTACCGGATTGGTCGGATATATGACATTCGAGAATCCGTCGCCGAAAGCGAACGCAACGATCGCGAGCTGCGGTGATATGCCGAAAAGCTGCGCCACAGGAACAATAAGAGGGATGAGAAGGAAAGCCTTCGCGGAACCTGACGGTATAAAAAGATTCATCACGAGAACGATCAGGTAAATGAACAGGATGACACTCCAGCGCGGGATGTTTTCCGCGGCGCTTACGGCGGCATGAAGTATTGTGTCCAGAATACGGGCCTCCTCCAGCGTATATTTGACGGAGTTTGCCATGAGAATCATCAGTATGCCGGGAAGAACGCTTACGACGCCGTTAAAGAACGTTACCGCGAGCCGTTTAACCTTCATCCCGCTTAAGAGCGTTGCGCTTATCCCGGCGAGAAGGAACATTACGGCGACGATAATCATCGTATAATCCTGCAAAGCCGGTATCACGGCGGATAACAGCAGGAATATGATTCCGGTGCCCAGAATCGCGAAGAAGCAGATGAGACCGCGCCTCATACGCCTGTCTCCGGTGTTTTCTCCGCGTGAGAATGTGACCGCAGAAGGATTGTCGATCTTCTTCGCGTAACGGTAGAGGAAACCCAGTAAAACCGCGTAGATGATTACGAAAATAACGAGCCTGAATCCCGCCCCCGAGAACATGGGAAGACCCGCGAGTTCCTGGGCGACACCGACAGTGAAGGGATTCATGACGCCGGTCGCGAAGCCGCAGCCGATCGCGAGAAGACTCATTCCGACTCCTGTGAGAGCGTCCCATCCGAGGCACACGGCAAGAGCGACAACTATCGGAACAAGGGGTATGCATTCCTCAAATGAACCTATCAGCGCTCCGAGTGACATAAAGAAGAGAACAACCACGGCGAGAAGAATATATTTTCTGCTTGCGAAACGGTCGGTTATGACGTCCAGCATATATCTCATCAGCCGCGCTTTTTCAAGACTGTTGAACACCCCTCCGATTACAAGGAGGAAAATCATTACAGCGATGAGAGATCCGCTTCCCGGAGCAAACAGAACCAGAACCGGGGAAAACAGCCACTTAATGAAAGGAATGCCTCCCTCAACGTTATGGAAGCCCTGAGATGTGTCTATCACCGTATTTCCGGATGCGTCGGTAATTCTGGCATATTCCCCGCCCGGTATCACGAGAGTCATGATATAGGTCGCGACCATCAGCGCGAAAATCACGAGAATCGCAGTGATAAAAGATTTTGCGCTGATATTAAGCCCCTTCTTCTCTTTCGGCCCGTTATCCATTATCTTATTCTCCTTTTGGCTGCGTCCGCGAAAGCCGGTGTCCTTCAGGATCCCGGTTTTCGCTTCAGGCTGCGGAATAAAAATCTTTTCTCAGTTATGAAGAAACTTTCAGAATCCCGGTCTTATTCTCGGATTGCGGAATCGGGCAGCGACGGGTCCGGTCATTCTGCCTGATTTTTATTAAGCGGCCGCGGCCGGGGATAATGTGTTCAAACAGCCTTAATAATGTACTTATAGAAATCCACGGCGGGCCCGAGCGTTTCTATGTTAATATTTTCGTCTTTACCGTGGATGCTGGCGAGTTGCGCCTTATCTATGAGAAACGGCGCGAAACGGATGCACACGTCCGAAACGCGGTCGAAGAATCTGCTGTCACTTGCCGCGTTCATGATGTACGGCACACTGATAACTTTCGGGAAGACGGCGGAGACGGCACTTTCAACCAGTTTGAACGCTTCGGAATTGTAATCGGAGATCCCGGACTCCGGACCGCCGTCCAGAACTTCGACTTCGATGTCATATTTCTCCGCGATTTTCCTCACCGCTTCTATGCTCGCCTCGATTCCCTGGTGGTGGGAAACACGCATGTTGCCGACAATCCGGGCCTCCCGGGGGAGTACGTTGCTTCCGGCTGAACCGCTTGCCATCGTAAAAGCGATCGTGGTTTTTATCAGGGCTCCCGCGTCGGCGGAAAGCTTTGGAAGGATTTTCACGAGAACCGGCTCAAGCTTTTTCGCGTTAGAAAGCGCGAACTTCATATAACTCTTCGCCGTAGGCGCCATGCGGCGGAACATTTCTTCCACCACCGGCGGGATTTCCGCGTCGAAGATCTCCGAATCATCGATTTCAGCCATGAATTTGCCCAGCCTTACAAGCGGCGTGTTCTTCACGGGAGTGGAGGCGTGACCACCCTTTGAACGGGCCGTAAATTTCAAATCGACACTTGCTTTTTCCCCGACGCCTACCATGGCGAAAGTTCCGTCGGCTCCCCCGATCGGATCGTAGAGCATCATGCCGCCCTCATCGATACTCATGAAGAAACGGATTCCGCGCTCTTTAAGCGCCATTGATATTTTGTCCGCTCCCGCGCCGCCTGCCTCTTCATTGCACGCGGATTCAAAATATATGTCACGGCCGGGGACAAAACCTTCACGTACGAGTTCCTCCGCCGCCTGAAGCATGGCCCACAGACTGCATTTCGTGTCGAGAGTGCCGCGGCCCCATAATCTGCCGTCAGCGGTTTCCCCCGCGAAAGGAGGGTGTTTCCATTCGCCGGGAGCCTCCACGACATCGTGATGGCTCATAAGCAGAAGAGGCCTGCCGCTTTTATCGGTTCCTTCCCAGCGAAGCAGAAGACTGCCGTCAAAATCCTCTATAGAAACAGTCTTAAAAAGTACAGGGAACATATCACGAAGCAGTTTATGAAATTCGTGAAACGGCTCCCGGTCATCACAGGATGATACTGTCTTCACCTGTATCATTTCAGAAAGTAACTTTGCATATTCTCTGTCTCTTTTCGTCTCCATGACTCACCCCTTACTCCTGATATGTGATATAATGACACACTATAAACCCGGAATCCGTATAAGAACGGTCTGTGTTTTTATACAGCGGATTCCCGTATATTCAAAAATTATAGCAACAGAGACGAAAAATACAACCGTTCCGGCAAAATTCCCGTTGCCGGGGCGCGGGAGAAGTTACTGTTTTTAATCCGTTATATATTTGATTTGACAGGAGTAAAATAATGTCATCAGACGAATGGCCATACTTGCTTGTAATGCTCGTTCTCATCATATTTTCAGCTTATTTTTCCGCCACAGAGACAGCCTTCTCCTCACTTAACGTAATCCGCATCAAGGTTCTTGCCGATAACGGGAACAGACGCGCGAAGCTTGCGCACCGGCTTTATGAGAATTACGACAAGCTGATTTCAACTATTCTTATAGGCAACAATCTCGTGAACATCGCGGTGGCCTCCATCGGCACGCTGATGTTCGTTAAATGGTTCGGAGATAAGGGCGTTTCTCTTTCAACTTTGGCGGTGACTGTCATAGTGCTTATATTCGGAGAGATTACACCCAAGGGAATCGCGAAAGATGTTCCGGAGAAATTCGCGATGTTCAGCGCCCCGATCATAAATGCTCTGATTTATCTGTTCACGCCTCTTAACTACGTTTTCTCCCTGTGGAAAAAATTCATATCGAGGATTCTCAAGACAAAGGACGAGTCCAGGATGTCGCAGGAAGAGCTCATGATGCTTCTGGAAGAGGCCGAGAGAGACGGAAGCATAGACAAGGACGAGGGCGACCTTCTGAAAAACGCGGTTGAATTCCGCGATCTTGAAGCACAGGACATACTCACTCCGCGCGTGGACCTTGTCGCTGTCAACGCGGATGCGGGGAAGGAGGAAGTGGCGGAGAGCTTCACTGAATCCCATCTTTCAAGACTCCTTATATACACCGATGATATCGACAGTATCGTCGGCGTCATCCACCAGAAAGATTTTTATACCGGTAACGGCGTGACCGATAAATCGGTGCGTGAGATTATGACGCCTCCGATTTTTGTTCATCCGACGGAAAAAATAAATGAGCTTCTTAAGATACTTCAGTCACACCAGACGCATATCGCGGTTGTAATAGACGAATACGGCGGTACGCTCGGAATAGTAACGATGGAGGATATTCTGGAAGAACTGGTCGGAGAGATCTGGGACGAGCACGATGAACAGGAGGAGCCGTTTATACAGATTGATCCTAATACTTACCTGATAGACGGAGACCTTAATTTCGACGATTTCTGTTCGGCTTTTGACATAGAGGACGAGGCCGACAGCGTGTCCCTCGGAGGATGGATCATGGAGCGCATGGGAAAGGTCCCCGCCGAGGGAGACTCGTTCATATATGAAGACCTGTCGATCATGATAGAGGAGACGGAAAGCAACCGCATTCAGAAAGTCCGCGTGGAGAGACTGGGACAGCCGGAATCCGGGAAATAATCTGAGAAACAGAAGAAGGACCGCTACTGAAACCGTGACCGCGGGAAGATAGAAGGAAGGCCGCACACAACTGAATCCTTGACCGTCCGGAAGACCTTTTCAATGACCGCGGCACGGCTTATCAGATGTGCTATGGGCATCCCGGCGGGACTGACCGCCTTATTAAGGTTCATTGTGCGTATCAGACGTGTACTATGACCGGCATCCCGGCGTAGACATAACCGTACAGCTGCGCGGCCTTGGACGGAGGCATGTTGACGCAGCCGTGACTTCCGCCGCTGTAATATATCCCGCCGCCGAACGCGCCCCGCCAGTTCGCGTCGTGAAACCCGACACCGCCGTTGAACGGCATCCAGTAATCCACATGGTTTGCGTATTTAGACCCGTCGTCGTTACGGCCTTTAAGCACAACATTTCTTGTTTTATACGCTATGGGGTACACACCTGTCGGGGTGCCGTGCCCGGTGACGGCGGCCCCGGTCACTACCGGACTTGACAGAATGAGTTTATTATTGATAACCAGGTAGCACATCTGCGCGCTGAGATCCACCTCGACGAAGTCGGGACCGATGTCATCACCGCCGTTACTGCTGTAAACGGGAGAACGGGTGACATCCTTCTGCGCCAGAAGGTCACTCTTTAACTTCTCGCTCTCTTTGTCAACATTCACCTGTTTTCCGTAGGTTCCGCCGCTCACGGTATACGTTCCGCCGACTGCGGAAGTAAGAGTCCTCGTGATTCCGGTCAGATTCATTTCAGGTTTGACGACATCAGTAACGAATTTCTTGACTTTCGCGTCATTTACCGCGATTTTTTCATTATTCACGGAAATCATGGAGTTAATATCCGCGGGGCTCAGTGTGTAGCTTAGCTGTCCCGATTCATACTTTATCGTATGAGAGAGATACTTGCGGCAGAACGCGAGTCTTTCCTCGATCTCTTTGCCGGAAGCTTTTATCTCCGGCTGTTTGTAATACTCTGAGGCGATATAGTTAAATTCGCTATTTTTTTCGGAAACGGCTGTGAGTATGTCGTTCTTCAGCTTTTCTTTATCGAGATCGTTACCGTAAACCTCTTTGACGACCCTGAATTCCGGGGTGGAAAGGTCGACGTAGGCGTTTTTCGTCTTTTTAGTATATGTCGCGTTCTTAACGACAGACATGGAGGAGAATGCCTTATTGAACGCTTTTTCGTCTTTTGGCGATGCCGTGAGACTCACTTCGGATTTCCGCAGCTTTTTGTCAAAAATCCTTAAGACGGCCTCTTTTGTTCCCGGGTGGAGAATCCCGCCGATTCCCCCTTTTATTTCAAAATCAAAATCCTTTCCGTCAAATGAAGCGACTTCACTCCCGCTTTCTTTTATAACCAGTGTGTTGGATGAATAGTCGCTGATTACCGCAGATTCAGCCTTGTCAAGCGTCATGCCGGAAACATCAACGCCGTTTATCGAGGAGCCGTTCGGGAAAGTGTCAGAGGTCACTCCGGAGTAAATGAAAAAGCCGAATCCCGCGATGAGACCGATAACCAGCACAAGAAATACGGGAAGCGCTTTAGAACGCTTTTTGCCGGATTCCGGCCGCGTGCTTTCATTTACAGGTTCATACTGCCTTTTACCGGAAGATTTATCAGAAGCCGCAGTCGCCGCGGAAACGTCTGATTCTCCTTCCGTGTAAGCATTATCATCTGAGATATGTGCGCTGTCTTCTGTCACAGCGGCGTCTCTTTCCGCTGAAAAACCGTCCCGGGATTTTCCCCCTCCGGACTTAACCTGCGCTTCCTTTTCTGTTGCTTCCGCCGGCTCTTTTTCCGGTCCCTCGCTGCTTTCCTTACTTCTTTCGCCCTCATTATCAACGGAAATCTCCAAGAAAGCGACGGAATCCGAATCATTATTATCTGCGTCCGGACCGGCGGCCACGGATATGTGAGAACCGTCCGTAATTCCG
>CAZTIY010000081.1:655-6723 GCA_964613765.1 uncultured Eubacterium sp. | reverse complement strand
GATGTATGTCCTGCCGTAAAGATAAATCCGGTAATATCCGGCATTTATTTCGCTCCTATTGAAGATATCTCTCTGAGCCTGGAAACGACTTCCTTCAGCCGGTCGACGACATAATCCACATCCTCAGGCGTCGTGAAATCGCCGACGGTGAAACGGATGCTTCCGTGAATCGTTTCCTTATCCACGCCGATCGCGGTAAGCACATGGGAAGGATCGAGGGATTTAGACGAGCAGGCGGAACCCGTTGAAACCGAAATGCCCGCCTGATCCAGCAGAATAAGAATCGATTCGCCCTCTATATATCTGAATGTAACATTAGCGTTTCCGGGATGCCTGAGAGAATGATCATGAGGCCCGTTTACGATGACGTCCGGTATTTCGCCGGTTATTCTGTCAAGAAGGTGGTCTCTTAAACCGGAGCAATGTTTATAATGCCAGTCGATGTTTTTCGACGCGAGTTCCGCGGCCTTGCCGAACCCGACTATTCCTGCGAGGTTCTCGGTTCCGGCCCTCTTTCCGCCTTCCTGGGCGCCCCCGTGTATAAAACTCGGTATCCTTACGCCCTTGCGTATATAAAGGCCGCCCTCACCCTTCGGCCCGTAAATCTTGTGAGCCGACATGGACATGAAATCGATACCGAGATCGTGTACGTCCATCTTTATATTCCCTACTGCCTGGACGGCATCGGTATGGAATAATACGCCGTGATCATGCGCTACCCCGGCGAGTTCTTTGACCGGTTCAACAGTTCCTATCTCATTGTTAACGAACATGATGCTCACGAGGATGGTGTCGTCCCGGATAGCGTTTTCAAGTTGCTCCGGCGTCACGAATCCTTCCTTGTCAACTTCAAGGTAAGTGACATCGAAACCGAGACTTTCCAGATAGTCACAGGTGTGCAGTATCGCGTGATGCTCGATCCTTGTTGTGATAATGTGTTTTCCCTTATCTTTCAGTTTGTGGGCGACTCCCTCAAGAACCCAGTTATCAGACTCGGATCCTCCTCCTGTAAATATGATTTCATCAGGATCGGCGCCGATGAGACCCGCGACCTTCTCTCTCGCAATATCCAGCTGATGTTTGGCCTCGAGCCCCTGCTGATAGAGACTTGAAGGATTCCCGAAATGTTCTGTGAAATAAGGAATCATCGCATCCAGAACTTCCTGCTTTACAGGTGTTGTCGCGGAATAATCAAGATAAACCTTTCTGACCTCGTCCATATCCAGATTGCTCCTCCTAACAGTAAATTCTCAGCGGTCAGGCTCTGACTGAGTCCGGTCCGGCCGTTTCAATACTGAATCTATTATCTACATTCCTGTTTATACCTTTTAATATGGCAAATTAAACATGCGCGGGTGAAAAAATCCCCGCTGTAATGACGGAATACAGCGTTCCGGAATTAAAACGGAAGCTGATTGCAATTAAATCCGGCATACGGTCCGGCCGGGTTATATCCGTCTTAAGCGCGAAAACGGGGTGCGCCGGCCGGTTAGCACCCCGAAAAAAATATTCTGTCTGCTGACTGTTTGCTTCTGCGGCAGAAAGTCCGTTTTATACCGCTTTCAGCCCCTTTATCCGTGCAGTTGTACATGTCTCAGGAGACATCATCCTTACCGTGTGAATCAACGGGTGAATCAACGATCTCAATATTATCCAGCTGCTCACGGAGATTGGCTTTGAAATCATCTATAAACGCACGGCGAAGGAACTGCTGTTCATCCTTTTCTTCAGGGGTCAGACCTTCACTTTTTGATTTTCTGTACAGAAAATTGATTCTGTCTATACCTTCCTTCGTCATGATGAACCTCTTTTCTGCGGACGCTTCCGCCCGTGTTACGGATCCCGCTTTCCGCGGGGAGCGGACATTGAAGATTATCCGCGCTTGACTGCGGGCGGCTCCGCGGATCGCTATGTCCTGCCGCGTAACATGTCAGGATTACCGGCACTGACATCTGTCATCTGTGTTCTGATCAGTCAGAACAAATCAGACTGCCGCGGACGACAGGTGCGGCCGGCAGTAATATTCCCGCCCTGCGCCGCGGATTATATCACATGAACAAAGGAAGAGCAATCGCCCGGCTGTTCTCCATAGGCGGGATGAACAGCACATCCTCACCGGAGTTCACGGCTCTCCACGAAAGGAGCGCGACGAACTGGGAATTCGTGGGCTTCGTTTTGAGCACCCCGGAAGAATAACGGTAGATTTTCTTGCGCATACATCCGGAAGGAAGATCCCAGGCGACACGTATCGCTCTTCTGATCGATACTTCGACGCTTCCGGGTGTTACATAGTTTTTCATTGCTATCAGGGGATATACGTCCTTTGACATTGATCTTATATAATCACTGTCCCGGAGAACGATATCGACCGCGTCCCTGATATACTTGAACCCGTTCATATGCATCTGTAATCCGAGCATGACCATATCGGATTCAACGTGCCTCAGTACATTCCTCCTTTCAGTTTCTTCTTCACTTAAGAATCTCTCTCCGGCGCTGTATTCATTTGACAGACTTCCGTTCGTTAAGCCGTCTCCCTTGAAGCCCGCCCCGGTAAAGACCTCACCTGCTGCCTCGTTACGCGCCGCGTTCCCTTCCTTGATGCCGGAATCGGAGAACACTTCTCTCGCCGCGGTTTCTTCCGCTGAACCTGCGGGGTTCAATGATTCTTTGCAAAACCTTTCAGCCGCGCATTCCCCGCCTTCAGTCATCTTACCGGCGTTATCCCAACCTGTTAAGCTTTCATCAGAAAAACTTGCATCCGGAAAGTTCACGCTTAAATCAGCGTTTAAGCTTTCTTCCGATTCCTTTGTCAAATTTTGAGCTTCGAAATTCTCAGAAATCATTTTCAAATCTCCTTCCATTTAATAATAAATTCAGGTCTGATTATCTTCCGGCTGTGCCGCCCCTGCACGGGAGAACAGTATCGTAATTCTAAAATGAATAAATAATGCTGAATTAAATATTCCGGCCCGCGCCTGCAATTTCATTTGAATACTTCGCGGGCCGATCCGTGAAAGAGCGAGCAGCAGGGAGACTAAAATCGACGCTGCTTTCCGTCCGGTAAGGCTGAGACAGCTCCCGTGACAGTTTCCGGACCGGCTGATTAAATTCAGACCGTTATCCATGAGGACATTTTTTCAAATGTCTTGTCGCCGATTCCGCTCACGTTCTTTATGTCTTCGATTTTTCCGAACAGGCCGTTCCGGTTTCTGTAGTCTATGATCTTGCCCGCTATCGCAGGCCCTACGCCGGGTATCTTCTGAAGTTCCTCGGAATCGGCCTGATTTATGTTTATCAGTGAATTACCTCCGGCGGAAGATGCTCCGGTACCGCCTCCGCTGACGACACCGGAACCGGCGCCTCCCGCAGGATCCGTTATCTGACTGCCGTCACTTCCTGATGCGCCCTTCTCCGGAATATATATTTTTTCACCGTCCTGTATCTTCTCTGCCTGATTTACAGATGTAGTGTCGGCGTTTTCGGTAAGTCCGCCCGCTTTCTCCACTGCTTCGAATATGCGGGAACCGTTTTTCATCTCGTATACTCCGGGATTATTCACCGCTCCTGAAACGTCCACATATACATTCTGCGTTTTCTCTGTTTTCTTTTCGGTTTCGCTTTCTTTCTGCGTTTCAATCTTTTCAGATTCTTGTAAGGTAATTGTGTCTTTTTTCCCGTTCGCTCCAAAAAGCAGCACAGCGGCAGCAATCACCATGATCACTACCGCTGCTCTCAGAATTTTCCTGTTTTCTTTTAACCTTAAAAAAATTGACCTGATATTATCTGACACGAGTGCCTCCTTCCTGCCTTTACGGCAAGGCACCCGACCGCTCTCACTGGTAATATTTTACAGCGGAAGAAAAATTATGTCAATTATATTTTCAGGTGTATTTTACCGGAATTGTTAACGGGGATTATCACATGTCCGCGTTATCAGGACTTTATTCCGTAAACAGTGAATCTATTGTTGTACCGAGAACTTCCTCCACCTCGTCCATGAAGGATCTCATCTGTTCTTTGATTTTAAGAATGCTTTCTCTCTTATCTTCAGTAGTTCCCCTTCGTTCCAGGAGATATTCTATTCTCGAATCAAGCCCCGCGTAGGCGTCCTCTCTCACGAGTCTGTCCCCCAGACAGAGAATGTCAACCTCACCGGCTTCGCTTAAATGAGGAAAAATATGCCGCATATGGACGCCTACCATTCTGCCCTCATCCGCGTATCCGAGCGATTCCAGAACGGCCTGCGCTCTCAGGTCGTGATTGGGCTCCACTCTTCTCAAATCATGGATGAGCGCGGCGCCGCGTATCAGTTCCACGTCAAAATCACAGCCCTGTTCGTTCAGTGCCTCGGCGATCCTTACGGCCGTGTCGCTCACGGCCCTGCAGTGCCTTATGACATGCGCCGGGGTATTGAACTTCTTAAAGAGCTCATAACATTCTTCTTCGGATATTCTCGCGGGCTTATTCATATTCATCGATGTATTCAAACTCAAAATCTTCTATCCGTACCGTGTCTCCCTCTTTGAGACCCATTTCTTTCATTTTTTTAACGGCGCCGCTCTTCTCCAGATATCTGTACAGATATCTGATTGAACCAGTGTCGTTGAAATTAGTAGAGTCAAAAATCTTTCTAAGCTTACGGCCGCCGCAGACGAACGATTCTCCTTCCTTTGTCACAAAAACCTTGTCATAGTCCGGATCATGTTCCTCTTTTTCAAAGTCAAAAAACCGGGCGGGTTCCGCCGCTGTCTCCGCAAGCCGTCTGTCCTCGTTTTCAAGCGCCGAAAGCGCGGCATCAAGAAGTTCCTGTACACCCTCATGTAACGGAGCGGACAGCGGAAAAACGCTGTAGCCTTTTCCTTCCGCGTACTCTTTGAACCTCTGATATTCCGGACTGTTCACACCCCCGGTGAGATCGATTTTATTCGCGCAGACAAGCATCGGTTTATCGGAGATGCCGTGACCGTACGCGGCGAGCTCGGCGTTCACCTTTTCAAAGTCGTCTACGGGGTCTCTTCCCTCGATTCCCGAAACATCTACCATGTGTATGAGAACCCGTGTGCGTTCTATATGCTTAAGGAATGTGAGACCAAGTCCGAGACCTTCATGGGCGCCCTCTATAATACCCGCGATATCCGCCATGACGAAACTCCTGTCATGTATCTCAACAACTCCGAGATTCGGGGTTATCGTGGTAAAAGGATAATCGCCTATCTTCGGGGACGAGTTGGTCGAGACCGCGAGCAGACTTGATTTCCCGACATTCGGAAGCCCCACGAGACCGACATCCGCTATCATTTTAAGTTCCAGAATCACGGTTCTCTCCCGGGCGGCCTCTCCCGCTTCCGCGAAATTAGGCGCCTGTCTCACGGAAGTCTTAAAGCGGACATTCCCCTTTCCGCCTTTTCCGCCGCGCGCGGCCACAACCGTCTCTCCGTTTTCCACGAGATCGCCCATGACAAGACCGCTCTCTTCGTCAATGACAACTGTACCGGAAGGAACGCGGATTATGAGATCTTTTCCGGATTTACCGGATTTCCTGCTCTTCATCCCGTCCTGACCTGACTCCGCGACGTATTTCTTCTTATATCTGAAATCCATCAGAGTGCTGAGACCGCTGTCGGCGCGGAAAATCACGCTTCCTCCCCTTCCGCCGTCCCCGCCGTCGGGACCTCCTTCCGGTACAAAAGGTTCGCGTCTGAAAGTAACAGCGCCGTTTCCGCCTTTACCCGATATGACAGTTATCTTCGCTCTGTCGACAAACATTAACCGACTCCCGTAATGTAACAAAAAAGCCCCCGGATTAACAGGGGCCTCATCATCTCTCCGCTATACCTCCTGCGGGTAGACGGAAACCTTCTTTCTGGTCTTGTCATACCGTTCAAACTTCACGGCTCCGTCGATCTTTGAGTAAAGCGTATCGTCACCGCCGATACCGACGTTATTACCCGGATGGAATTTAGTCCCTCTCTGCCTTACGAGAATGCTGCCCGCCGTCACAAACTGGCCGTCACCGGTTTTGACACCGAGACGCTTTGACTCTGAATCGCGGCCGTTCTTGGAAC
>CAZTIY010000081.1:0-645 GCA_964613765.1 uncultured Eubacterium sp. | reverse complement strand
TTGGAACTGCCTACGCCCTTTGTACTTGCCATGAATCGACACCTCCTGTCTTATGACTGTCACTTTCCCGCGGCTTCCTCGCCGTCTTCGGGTTCTTCACCGTCATCAGCGCCGAGACTCATGATCTCAACCTCTGTAAAGCACTGGCGGTGCCCCTGCTTTTTACGATAGTCTTTCTTTGCCTTATACTTGAATATGACGACCTTCTTCTCCTTGCCGACGGCTGTAACCACAGCTTCTACAGACGCTCCCTCCACATACGGGCTGCCCGTCTTAAGTCCGTCCGGCGTGCTTATGGCAAGAACCTTGTCGAAAGTCACCTTCCCGCCCGGCTCTGTGCCAAGCTTCTCTACCCGGATGACATCGCCTTTCTCTACTTTATACTGCTTGCCTCCGGTCTCAATCACCGCATACATAATCGATAAAACCTCCTCTAACCAGTCTCGCCTTCCCGGGCAGCAAAGCTTTAATAAAGCCCGTTCAGAGCGGTCTAACCGGGTTAGTCTAACACGGAGCGCGTTTTATGTCAAATCCTGTTTTCATTCTGACTGTGAATTGAATGTCAAGGTTACTGTTCAGAGGGCGAACACAGGCAGCTATCGGGGCGGCGGCATAACACCGCTGCGGAAATTTTCCGCAGCTGAG
>CAZTIY010000080.1:0-6890 GCA_964613765.1 uncultured Eubacterium sp. | reverse complement strand
AAGTGAGCGGCAAGGCGCGGGGTTTAAGCGCAGCGGTTTGACCCCGCGCCCCGCAAACGACGAGCGACTCGTAGAAACTGCGCGAAGCGAGGACCTTTTTCCGCAGCAGTACTATGCCGCACGACCATCAAATACCATGTGTGAACTGTAACGCTCTGATCCGGTACGGGAGAATATAACTACGGAAGAGGGACTGGTCGGAAATCCATGATACAGGTGAGAAACCTTACTCATATATACGGGCGCGGAACTCCGGATGAACAGGCAGCCGTAAGAGATGTCTCGTTTGAACTGTATAACAGTGAAATCGTGGCTTTGACAGGTCATACCGGTTCAGGTAAATCTACGCTCATCCAGCATCTGAACGGCATACTTAAGCCCTCGTCCGGTCAGGTCATCATAAAGGGAGAGGACATATCCCGCAAGGGCGTGTCCATGCAGCGGATCAGAAAGATTGTGGGACTCGTTTTCCAGTACCCTGAGTATCAGCTTTTTGAGGAAACCGTAGAAAAGGACATCGCGTTCGGTCCGAAGAACCTGGGGCTTCCGCCCGCGGAAGTGAATGAGCGCGTCAGGGAGGCCATGCGGCTCACCGGTCTCGATTATGAGGACATCAAAGACCGCTCGCCGTTCGACCTTTCCGGCGGACAGAAGCGGAAAGCGGCCATAGCGGGGGTCCTCGCCATGCGCCCGGAGATCCTTATCCTGGACGAACCTGCTGCCGGACTCGATCCCGGTTCTCACAGGGAAATCACGGACATGATCAGGGATATCCATGAGAAGACGCGGAACATTACAATTTATGTTACGCATGACATGGATGATGTGGCTGAATTAGCCGACAGGGTCATGGTTATGTCAAAGGGATGTCTTATAATGACGGGCACTCCGCGGGAGGTTTTTCTGCACCGCAGAGGACTTTCCCGGATAGGGCTGGATGTTCCCTCCGTGATGAACTTTATGACGAGGCTGAAAGCGGACGGTCTCCCCGTAAGGACGGAGATATTCGATGTGGAGGAAGCGGCGGATGAGATCTGCCGCGCGCTTTCGGAAAACAATATTAAAGCGGCTCGGTTGACCGGATCAGATGACGGTATCAGCGGGGCGTTTCCGGGAAAATAAAACCGGGAATTGCGGCACGCCGGAACGCGGTAACATAAAGCGGACGGGCCCGGTCTTCAGGATTATGTGAGAAAACTGAAGCGTTTCCGTCTGCCGGCCCGAGAGAGGCCGCCGGAAACGGAAAACCGTTTACAGAGAAGCAGTTAAATGATACGGGATATTACACTCGGACAATATTACGCGGCGAAATCACCTGTTCACAGACTTGACGCGAGGGTAAAAATCATCGCGATTCTCCTTTTTATCACGGAGCTTTTTATCGCGGATGATTTCGCGGGATTTGCGATGCTCGCCGCGGCTCTTCTCATTACGGTCGCGGTGTCAGGGGTGCCGCTCGGTTATATTTTTCGCGGAATGAAACCGATAATGTTCATCCTTCTTTTCACGTTCCTGCTCAACATTTTTATGGTTGACGGCAGAGTTATCTGGCGTGTATGGATCTTTAAAGTGACTTTGGAAGGCATATATGTCGCGATTTTTATGGCCGCGAGGCTGATAATGATAATAATAGCTTCATCACTCCTTACTTTCACTACAAGACCGATAGCGCTGACGGACGGACTGGAGCGCCTGCTGTCGCCGCTCGCGAAACTAAAAGTCCCGACGCACGACATCGCCATGATGATGTCAATCGCGCTCAGGTTCATTCCGACGCTTACCGGGGAGGCTGACAGAATCATGAAGGCGCAGCAGGCAAGAGGAGCGGATTTCGAGAGCGGAAATGTCATAAGGCGCGGGCGCGCGATGATACCTGTCATAATACCGCTTTTCGTGAGCGCGTTCAGGATCGCGGGCGATCTTGCGGTCGCCATGGAGGCCCGCTGCTATCAGGGGGGCGAGGGAAGGACGAGCATACGGAATAATAAATTCAATAAACGGGATATCATCGTGCTTGCTCTTTGCTTTACGCTGTTCGCCGCGACCGTCGTGCTGAGGAATTTATAGGGGAGGCGGAAATTGAGACAGCGCAGGATTCGCGACCTGGACGAAAAATTAAAGGATTATGAGGACCTTTTCACGGGACTTGAGACTGACAGAAAGGGAAGGTGGAGGGAGCTTTTCACCGGGGATGTCAATCTTTCATCCGGAATCGTGCCGGGGGAAACTTCCTTTTTATGCGCCGCGGGTCCGGCGACTGATAATGATACAGCCGGCGCCGCCGGATTATCTGATTTCGACGAGGCGTCCGGCGCCGGTCGTCCGGCAGATTCTGGCGGCGAAACACGCGCAGCGGGTCCGGTATCGTGCGCCGGAGGACCCGCGGAAACTTCATCCGGCCGTGTACCGCTTTATTTAGAGATAGGCTCGGGTAAAGGGAAGTTCATAACCGGTATGGCGGCCGCGCATCCTTATGATTTTTTTCTCGCGATAGAGGGAAATCCCAGTGTCGCCTGGTACGCGCTCAGGAGGATACGTGAGCAGGGCGCCGGGAATGTCAGGATGATTCTCGGATACGCGGAAGATGTCACGGATATGTTCTCTCCGGGAGAGATTGACGGCATTTACCTTAATTTCAGCGATCCCTGGCCGAAGGCGCGGCACGTGAAACGCCGCCTTACGAACGCCGCCCGTCTCTCGTCATACGCAGGAGTTCTGAAACAGGGCGGAACGGTTGAATTCCGGACCGATAACAGGATTTTTTTTGACTGGACGGCGGCTGAGTTCGAAAAACAGGAAAAATTCGTTATAGAGGATATGACAAAAGATCTGCACGGGAGAGAGCCCGCGGACGGTTTTGTCACTACGGAATATGAGGATAAATTCGTAACGCGGGGTATTCCGGTCTGCTATCTCCGTGCACGTGTCCTGTAAAACAGCGCGGGAACCGGAATCAAATTCTGATTGCATATCACGGATAACTCCGGAGTTTTCACCGGAAAGAAATCCGCGATGTGTCATATAATAAACGGAAAAAGGGGAAAGAAAGGATTAAGGCAGGGGAAATGGATGAACTTATTATCGCGAAGGCTAACGGCAGAAAAATTCCGGCTGAGGACATGATCTTCGGAGTCAGCAGCCGGGCGACGGCGGCTATAAACGAAAAGGGCAGGGACGCTGTCATCAACGCGACAGTAGGAATGCTTCTGGACGATAACGGCGATCCGCTCGTGCTCTCATCGGTGGACCGCGTGTTTCACGAACTGACACCGGAGGACTACGCGCCCTACGCTCCGATCGGCGGAACTCCGGGATTTAAGGATGCCGTGCTCAGGGCGGCTTTCCGCGGGGAGAAACTTAACTGTTTCCCGCGGGTAACGGCGGCTCCCGGCGGGACGGGCGCCATCAGACTCGCTGTCGGGAATTATTCTGAAATCGGAGATACAGTGCTGACGACAGACTGGCACTGGGGTCCTTACGGCAAAATCTCCGAAGAAATCGGCCGTTCGGTCACGACATTTCCCCTGTTTGACGAAGCCGGGAAATTCAATGTCACGGGCTTCCGGGAAAGTGTTTTCGGGATTCTTGCGGGGCAGGATCAGATACTGATCATTCTGAACACCCCGGCGCAGAATCCGACAGGCTACTGCATAACCGATGACGAGTGGCGGGATATAGCCTCCGTGCTTTCGGATATCCCGGCGGATAAAACGGCCTGCCTTCTCATAGATACGGCATATATCGATTACGCCGGAGATGAGGATGAGGTCAGGACATTTCTTCCCGTACTTACGGAACTTCCGGAGAATGTGCTCCCGGCCCTGGCATACAGTTTTTCCAAAACATTCACGATGTACGGCATGCGGATAGGAGCTCTCGTCGGCCTTTGCCCGACTGAGGAAACCGCGGACGAGTTCACCCGCGTGACGGAATATTCCGCCCGCTCAAGCTGGTCCAATCCGCCCAGAGTGAGTATGAGTATAATCGAGAAAATCTACTCGGATCCCGGAATACTTGAGAAGGTCGGGGAAGAAAGGAAGAAGCTCCGCGACATGCTGCTGGAGCGCGGCAGGGCGTTCGAAAAGGCTGCAGCTGACGCCGGGCTTAATATCCTGCCGTTTGACGGCGGATTCTTTGCCGTTATTCCGTGTGATGATCCCGTGTCTCTCGGACTGCGGCTTGAAAAAGAAAATATTTTTCTGATCCCGTTCGGAAGAGGTCTCAGAGTGTCGCTCGCCGCCGTTCCGTTAAAACAATGTGAAATGATACCCGCGAAAGTTGTCGAAATCATGGGAAAACAGGAATGACACCCGCGGCGGAGGCTTTCCGGTAAAGGCGTGAGAAAGACAGTCGGGACACGGGGGTTGCCGGACAGGGACCGAGGCGGTGATTCCCGGCCGCCCGGTTTCAGATCCCGTAAAAGCTGCGGCATTTTCCGCGGGGCGTCCTGCAGGAAGATATACATATAAAAATCACAAAAAAACACACAAAATATATTATAATGCATACAATTGTGAGGCGATAATTCAGGAGGTGCCGGTTTCATGGGAGAGTTTCGTGTTTTAGAAATCAAGCAGAATATATTTGAGGACAATAACAGAAGAGCGGACGAGGTCAGGCGGGAGCTCAAGGAGAAAAAAGTTTTCCTTCTTAACCTGATGTCCTCTCCGGGTTCGGGAAAGACGACCACTCTGAAGAGGACCATAGAAGGGCTGCGGGACGAGCTCACAATCGGAGTTATGGAAGCCGATATCGATTCCGATGTCGACGCCCGCGCTATTTCCGATATGGGAGTTAAGGCCATACAGATTCATACCGGCGGCATGTGCCATCTGGACGCTGATATGACGGCGCAGGGTCTTGACGGACTTGAGACCGGGGACGCCGATCTTGTGTTCCTTGAGAACGTGGGGAACCTTGTGTGTCCGGCGGAATTCGACACGGGTGCCGTTAAGAACGCCATGATACTGAGCGTTCCCGAAGGAGATGACAAGCCGCTTAAATATCCGCTGATGTTCTCGATCTGCGACGTGGTGCTTGTGAATAAGATTGATGTAATGCCGTATTTCGACTTCGATCTTGATAAGTGCAGAGAGAATATTCTGATGCGAAATCCGGACGCGAAGATCATCCCCATGTCCGCGAAGACCGGAGAAGGCGTGGATGAGTGGACCGGCTGGCTCCGCGCGGAGGTGAAGGCCTGGCAGGAGTAATTTCCCGCCCTCGGGCGGAGAATGATACGGACTGCGACCGTTTTCTGACCGGCATGGAATATACAGTCCGGGTTTTTGCATACCGTGTCTGAATGTATTTTTTGCGGACGCGGATATGCGGGATGTACACATACGCCGGCGCGGTCGGGTTTTACGCGTTCTCCGGGCGGCGGAATGTAAATCGCGAATAGACGATATAATGTATTTTTACGGAAGGAACGCAAGAGATGCATGAACTTGGCGTTGTATTCTATGTAATCCGGGATGTGAAAGCGGTCGCCGAGGAAAATAATGTGGAGAGCGTGGAAACAGTAACCGTGGAAATAGGAGAACTCAGCGGTGTAATTCACGAGATGCTTACGGACTGCTGGAACTGGGCGGTGAAAAAAGAGCCGGTCATGGAGCACGCCAGACTTATCGTTGAGACATTACCGGCTGTTACATATTGTGAGGACTGCGGCGGAAAATATGAGACAATGAAGTACGCCAAGATTTGTCCGTACTGCGGAAGCGAACGCACATATCTGATTCAGGGGAAGGAATTCAACATAAAAGAAATAGCAGTAGTATGAGGTAGCGGCAGTATGAAATGCATGATTGCCGCGGCATGCCGGGAATCTTCTCAGAATGTTCCGCGCGGCGGGAGTAACGGTGGCCGGAGCCCCTGGTTACTGTTCAGAGGATAAGTGAACATAGGCAGCTATCGGGGTGGCGGAGGCATAACACCGCGGCGGAAATTTTCCGCAACTGAGCATGCAGTTTCACGAAGGAGCGAGGAAGTGAGCGGCAAGGCGCGGGGTTTAAGCGCAGCGGTTTAACCCCGCGCCCCGCAAACGACAAGCGACTCGTAGAAACTGCGCGAAGCGAGGACTTTTTCCGTAGCGTTGTTATGCCGCCCGTCCTTCAAATACCATGTGTGAACTGTACCCCCGGCCCGGCATCTTGAAATTCTGCCGGAAAAGCGGTATAATAACATATAAGTTGCAAGCGCGGTATTTATTTTATGCGGGCGTAGTTTAATGGTAAAATAAGAGCTTCCCAAGCTCTGGTCGAGGGTTCGATTCCCTTCGCCCGCTCTTTTCGGGATTATCTCCGGTTCACCCGAATCGTTTTTTTCGCTGTGGCGATGTGCCCGCGTTCTCAGGTTGAAGTCCGCAAAGGCACTGCCGCCGTCGAATTTTTATCGCGATTCCCGCGTTTTTTACAAGGATAAGGCAAGAAGAAGGGATAGCGAAATCGTGGTCCTGCGTATATGAGCCCTGTGACAGGCGCTTTTACGGTAAGGTTCTCTGATCACCTCCGTGAGCGTCGGTTTTCTTGTTATGTAAAACGTTTTCGCGGAACACAAGGAAAGTATTACACAACGATTCTTGCGGCAGAGGAACACACGAGAAATATTACATGATGATTCTTGCGGCAGAGGTTCCGCATTGTCCCTGTGTACGCGCCGCGGCCCAGCGGTCCTTGTTTAAGCGGACGCCGCTTTACGGAGCGGTTACGCGGACATGACGCGGCGCGGCGGGTTCAGATCAGGCAGTCGGACCTTCCCGCCCGGCCTCGTGTACGCTTACGTCTGATTCCGCAGGGTTCGGATCAGGCTGTCGCGCCTTCCCGCCAGGTTCTGCGCCGCTTACGTCTGATTCCGCGGGGTTCGGATCAGGCGGTCGCGCCTTCCCG
>CAZTIY010000079.1:5197-6908 GCA_964613765.1 uncultured Eubacterium sp. | reverse complement strand
CTCATACTGCTCCCGCATGAGCTTATCAAGCATATCAAGCTGATTCCCGAACACCGTTTCCAGAGATTGCTGTGCGGTAAGTTTCAATGCCTCGGGCCGCGATATGACCTGCCTGTCTGAAACATTGAAAATTCAACGTTTTCAAGGGTTTAATGATTGTCTGTTATTAGATATTTTTTTACCCGACAAAAATGTTAAAATATAATGGAGTCTGTCGTAAAAAGCCGAAATTGTGACACACGGCGAAAAGGGGAAACAACCATGACTGAAAAAGACAACCGCGCGGCCGCTCTCCGAAACGACCTGAAGAACAAGAAACGGATTATCGTGAAAGCCGGTTCGGCTACTCTGACACACCCGGAGACGAACCGGCTCGATCTTATCAAAATAGAAGTACTTATACGCGAACTTGCTGACCTCAGAAACCGCGGAAAGGATGTCATATTCGTGACGTCCGCCTCCATCACGGCGGGCCGCGCGGCTCTCGGTCTTGATCACCGTCCTGTTACCATCGCGGAGAAACAGGCGTGTTCCGCTGTCGGAATGGCGAGACTGATGATGATATACCAGAGATTTTTCGCGGAATACGGTCAGACGTCAGCGCAGATACTTTTGACAAAGAGTGTCGCGCTTAATGAGAAGTCACGTGAAAACGCGAGGAACACGTTCAACGCGCTCCTCGAAATGAATACGATACCTATCGTTAATGAGAACGACACCATAGCCACATCGGAAATCGAAGAACTGGACGTGTTCGGCGATAATGACAGACTCGCCGCAATGATCGGCCGTCTGACGGACTCCGATCTCATAATACTTCTTTCCGACATTGACGGCCTCTACACCGATGATCCGCGGAAGAATAGTGACGCTGAATTTATTCCGTATGTGCACCGTATCGACGAGCATTTCCTCGCGATGGGAAAAGACACTGATTCAGCCGCAGGTTCCGGCGGCATGACAACGAAACTGCTGGCCGCGAAACTTGCCGTGAGCGCCGGATGCGACATGGTCATAGCCAACGGGGACGATTTCAGAAATATCCATAAGATAATAAACGGTGAAGATATAGGAACGCTCTTCCGCGGCGAAAAAGATAACAGTGTTGATATCGAAAGTCTGATCGAATAGAGAAGATGTTGTGTACTCTGTAAAAGCATGACGGAAGCGCAGATACACTAAAACTCATCGACAGAGAGATTGCTGTGCACCCTGTAAAAGCACAACGGAAGTGCAGATACACAGAGCCTGATCGGACAGAAAGAATATTTCTCATCTTACATAAACACACCGGCAACTCTTATACGAAGGCCTGAACAGGTAATAATGAAGCGACACGCCGCATTATAACTCACATGCGCCGCATTAACAGAAAAAATGATTGTGTCAGAGAAACAGTGTATCGTATGAAACACGCTGTAATGCGGTATGCCCGCACACTGACGGCAAAACAGCATTATCGTTGAAGCATGATTCGGCAGTCAGCGCGGAACTTCACGAGAGAAAAAATGTGTTAACGCTACAGCGTAAATAAGTCAAAAAACATACTGCTGTAAAAAGAGCGATTGTATGTTTATATAACTTTATTTCCGAATAATTGTGTGAACATATTAATGTAGCGCTATTTCACTGAATTATTCCTGACAGCGATATTGCATGCCCTGAGATATAGTGTTAGCATGATTTACGGCGGAACGGATGAATTCTGTAT
>CAZTIY010000079.1:0-5097 GCA_964613765.1 uncultured Eubacterium sp. | reverse complement strand
CGCCGCACCGGCGGAGTAAGTCAGAGTCAGATGTTTAAGTCCGTTACAGTTTAAGCTGAATCGCTGAAGTTAAACAATGGTAAGCAAGTAAAAGGAGGTTAACGTAAATGGCATTGATATCGGATACATATATTAATCATGTTAAGGAGAGGTATCCGCACGAGGCAGAGTTTATCCAGACTGTGACCGAAGTTCTTCATTCGGTAGAGCCGGTTCTTAAGGCTCACCCCGAGTACGTCGACGCGGGCATAATCGACCGTCTGATCGAGCCTGAAATGGTCTTCAGGTTCAGCGTTCCCTGGGTGGACGATTCCGGCAAAGTCAGAGTCAATACCGGTTACCGTATCGAGTTCAACAACGCGCTCGGTCCCTATAAAGGCGGCCTCCGCTTCCACCCGACGGTCAACATGGGCACTCTCAAGTTCCTCGCTTTTGAGCAGATTTTCAAGAACAGTCTGACCGGTCTTCCCATCGGCGGCGGCAAAGGCGGTTCGGACTTCGATCCGAGTGAGAAATCCGACGGCGAGATAATGCGTTTCTGCCAGGCGTTCATGGAGGCGCTTTTCAATCACATCGGGCCCAATACCGACGTCCCCGCGGGAGATATCGGCGTCAGCGGAAAAGAGGTCGGTTATCTTTTCGGTATGTATAAAAAACTGACCAGAAGATATGAGGGCGTTATAACCGGAAAACCGCTCACTACAGGCGGACTCGTCGGAAGATCAGAGGCGACCGGTTTCGGAATCGTGTTCTTCCTGAGAGAAATGCTGAGGCATAACGGAGAAGACCTGAAGGGAAAAACCGTCGTCGTATCAGGCTACGGCAACGTGGCCTGGGGCACCGTAAAGAAACTGAACGAACTCGGCGCGAAGGTTATCACCATTTCCAACCATGCGGGCTACATCATCGACGAGACGGGAATCTCCGGCGACAAGGTCGATTATCTTCTCGAGATGCGTGCCTCAGGTCACAGGAGTTGCGCTACATTCGCCGAAAAATATCCTGAGGCCACTTTCATACCCGGCAAAAAACCGTGGGAAGTTCCCTCCGAGATTTACGTGCCCTGCGCGACGCAGAATGAGATCACGCTTGATGACGCGAAGCAGATGGTCGCCAACGGTTGCCGCTATCTCTGCGAAGGTTCCAACATGCCTACGACTAATGAGGCGATTGAGTACCTTAAGGATCACGGCGTAATCATCGGTCCCGCCAAGGCGGCGAACGCCGGAGGCGTCGCCTGCTCCTGCATCGAGATGGACCAGGACGCCTGCCATACGTTCTATAAGGCTGACGATGTTTATGAACAGCTTGAGAACATCATGATCAATATCCATCAGGAATCCATGGCGGCAAGCGAGCGTTACGGGCTCGGCTATGATCTGATAAGCGGAGCCAACATCGCGGGATTCGAGCGTGTCGCAAAAGCGATGCTTGCCCAGGGAGTCGTATAAACTGCGCGAAAGCGTGAGACCGTATAAGCCGGTTCCGCCGGCGCGAATACAATCATTACAAAACAAACAGCAAGTCCGGCACGGGGCCGAAAACTTCCGCGCCGGATTTTTATATGTACCGGACCGCCGTTTTCGAAGCAGAGTAAGCGGTGAACGTAAGCGGTTATTTACAGTTTACGTATTTTCTTACAGGAGATTTATTTCCAAAAGGTGACGGGTTATTTACCGCTTACTGTTTCCAAAAGTTGACCGGTTATTTACCGTTTACTTACCGTAGAGGCGGGAAAAGCGTACGCTAAATGAGCTCCCCGGGCGCACTACAAAGGACGGACCCGCGCTTTCGCGCGGGTCCGTCCTTTCATACGGAAACCGTGGACATAAGCCGCACGGGATTCCGCTCAATTTTCAAATGACAGTTCTCAGTCAGTGTCTCCGTTCAGGGGTCAAGCTGCTTTCTCTTCTTTCTTATTACCGAAAAGATTCTTGAAGCCGATGACGGCGAGTACCACAGCGAGCGCTACCAGGACGACAGCGATGAAGGCCTGGATATATGACCACATCACGTCAGTGCCGGCCGCAGCGGAGGCGAACTTCGCCTGAATCGTCTGAATCAGCGAGCAGATCGTCACGATGAGCATGAAGACCATCGGAATGTAGAACATCTTATTGTTCCTTCCGATCTTGCCGAGCCACGCGCAGACAGCGAGGAGACCGAGGGCGGCGAGCAGCTGGTTGGCGGCGCCGAACAGCGGCCAGATCTTGCTGTATCCGGTCATTCCGAGCAGGATGCCGAGAACGACGGTGATGATCGTGGCAACATACGGGTTGGTGAGAACTTTCTTGTATCCGGTGACATCCTGTACTGTCTCACCCTTGTCAAGCCAGAACTCCTGGAACATGTAACGTGCCAGACGTGTCGCTGTGTCAAGGGATGTCAGGCAGAATACGGAGACCGCGAGTACCAGCATGCTGTACGCGATGCTCTGAATCTGGGCGTTGCCCGTGAAGGCTCCGATCATACCGGAGATGCCGCTCGCAAAAACGGCGGTCGGCGTGGGAAGTCCGGCTGCGGGCTGATTCAGATCTTTCCAGACGAACCCGGCGGCCAGCATCGCGCATACGGCGACGACGCACTCGATAAGCATTGCGCCGTATCCGATCGGACGGGCGTCCTTTTCATTGTTCAGCTGTTTAGCGGTTGTACCGGAGGATACCAGCGAATGGAATCCGGAGATAGCGCCGCAGGCGATTGTTACGAACAGAGCCGGGAACAGAGTTCCTGTCGTGAATACGCCGTTGCCCTGGTTCGGAATGTTGGAGAATCCGGCAAATGCGGGCATCTCAAGGTTCGCGTTTCCTGTAACACCTGCACCGATGATGCCGATAAAGGCCACGATGATCATGAAATACAGGAGGAAGGAACTCAGATAGTCACGCGGCTGGAGCAGAATCCATACCGGGGTTACGGAAGCGACCAGGATATAGAGTCCCAGGATCCACATCCAGGCATTGTAGGACAACGCGATGGGGTGCCAGTTAAGACCGATAGCCACGATAGCGATGATGCCTACGATACCGATGATGCTCGCCGGAAGAATCGGAACGCCTTTCCTGTATACCAGGACGCCGAAGATAACGGCAAGCACGATGAAGAGCACGGAAATCATAGCCGTGGACTCATTGGCGTCAAGAGTGGCTCCCTCAAGAGCTTCACCCGCAACGTTCGTGGTCCCGAATGTTCCGGCGACGATAGACGCGAAAGCCGCTACGACAAGCAGCAGCGTCAGGTACGCGAAGATCAGGAACAGACGCTTCGCCAGACGTCCCATGGTATCATCGATGACTTCGCCGATGGACTGCCCTTTATGACGTACGGAAGCGAACAACGCGCCGAAGTCATGGACGCCGCCGAAGAAGATACCTCCGATGACTACCCACAGAAGTACCGGTACCCAGCCGAACACGGCTGCCTGGATCGGGCCGTTGATCGGGCCCGCGCCGGCGATGGACGAGAAATGGTGGCCCATCAGAACCGGAGCTTTAGCGGGGACATAGTCCACACCGTCTTCCATGGTGTGTGCAGGCGTTTCTCTGTTCGGATCGATGCCCCAGGTTTTCTCAAGCCATCCGCCGTAGAGGATGTAACCGATGACCAGGACAACAATCGCTACAACAAGAATAATTGCTGCATTCATGTAAATCCCTCCTATAACAGATAAAAAATAAATAAGAATAAAATATAAAACCAGCCTTCCAGTATACGGAGCCCGCACCCGGGATAAATCGCCGTTTCTGCATTCCGGATTTCCGTACGATACCGCCGACGCCCGCATCTCCGCTTTAAAAAGCAGAAACAACGGACCTGCGAGGAAACCGAGGAACCGGAATCATGTCCGGTCAGTACTTCCCCTCGGGATTGTCGGTGAGGACTTTCGCCCGTCCCTGCTCCACTGCCTTCTTAAACCCTGACTTTCCCTGCCTGACGTCATCGAATACAGTTTCATAAAGTTTAAGAACTTCCTTCGAGGCGTCGTTGGCACAGATTTCTTCATTCTCGAGATCCACGCAGATAAGTCTGCCTTCCGCGCGGCCCCTCACGGTGAACAGATAGTTCCGCACAAAGCTGAACTTCCTGATCATATGCTTGACCTCGGGATCAGGCGCCTTCTCTGAAATGAAGACCGCCGTCAGCCAGGAGCTCATGTGATCCTGTTCGGGATACTTCGCCCCTTTCCTGACGTAAACGGGCTCCAGATAGTTCTCCATCGCGTCGCGGGCCTGCTCAATGTCTGACTCTGTCATCCTGTCCCGCTCCGAAAAAAGCACGTACTCATGTTCCTTTACGGTCCAGAGCTTGGCGCTCTTAACGAGAACATACCTGTCACCCTCAGAATAGTACTGACAGAAAGCCGAATACTTATGGCCGCCGAGTTCAAAATCCGCATGAACATCAAAAGTCGCCGCATAAGATATCAACAGTCTGTCCAGATACTCTGAAGTCCTCATTCCCATGAATCCTCCTCAAATAAAAAGGTTCCCTGAATGGCTACATAACATTATGGAATTCAGAGACTGTAAAGTCAACACTTTTTATCACGAGCGCTCCACATAACGCAATTTTTTTCACGAAATATTCACATTCACAAGCCGCAGCAATGTCTGACTCTGTCATCCTGTCCCGCTCCGAGAAAAGCATGTACTCATGTTCCTTGACAGTCCAGAGCCTGGCGCTCTTAACGAGAACATACCTGTCCTCCGCAGTTCGCAATCATAAAAACGGCGGGAGATCAGCCGGCCGCCGTATCCCCCGCGCGTTATTACGTATAAAAGCCGTCGGCGAATCCCTTCCGCTTAAAAAACGCCGCAGAGATTTGAGTCGCACAGACGGTGCGGGCGCCACCCGTACCGTATGCTTAAGACGCACGGACAGTCTCCGCGCCGCCCGCACCGGTATGCGGTATGCTGTCCGGGCACATGCAGAGTTCTCCTCGCGCCCGCACCGATTTGCGGTATGCCGTCCGGGCGCATGCAGAGTCTCCCTCGCGCCTGAACCGGTATGCTCAGGACGCACGGACAGTCCCCGCGCCTCCTGTACCGGTTTGTGATATGACGACCGGGCACAAGCAGAGACACAGACGTTGCATGT
>CAZTIY010000078.1:0-7090 GCA_964613765.1 uncultured Eubacterium sp. | reverse complement strand
TCACCCAGAACAGGAAGTCCTGTCACTTCTTCCGTCTGACCCGCATACCGCACACGCTGCCTGAGAAGGAAACTGATGCAGATATACATTGCTGCCAGAAGTCCTCCGGCAATGAATCCAAGAACCGCTTTTTTGATAATTCCCGCAGGACTTATGTGAGGAGCCTCAATTCTGTTGATGATATTATCTTTTACTCTCGGATCGCTGGAACTCGTCCATGAACTTACCGATACAGTTCCGACGTCCGTTGCGGCCTGTATGACGGTTACAGTTTTGTCATTATCTCTGAGTGCCGCCGCAGAGTCATTAATAATGCTGCAGCATATGGTATTGGATATGTCCTGATCCCCGGTAATGACATTCACGGTCATGATTTCTCCGTATTGAGATGCTGATATGTACAGACTTTCACGTATCCGGTCAGCGGATATTCCCGCTTCTTTCAGAACTGAATTCTGTGCCGCTTTCCCTATAACTTCATCACTCGTTATAAGGTTCTTATTCTCAGCGCTGAAATCCTTGAGATTTGAATTCCCTCCAGTTAAAATCCTCAGCATTCCTGTCGTTTCGTACTTAACATTTCTTGCGTCCCGCCAGGTCTGCAGCATTTCGAGTCCCGCCATGGCAAGCGCGCATACGATTCCGAAAATCAGGATCTTCTTCCTGCAGCGACTCAGTTCATACAGAAAATATTTAAGATTTATTTCTCTCTCCATGTATTTTGCCTCGCTCTCGTTCTTCAGTCCTTGTCTTATTTCCCCAACTGCCCTTTTTCTGTCATCGTATCCACTCCACGTCAATCTCATGGACATGGAGATCGTCTCTTCTCCGGATGAAGTCCGGCGCGACCTGCGGGAACATCGCGCAGCTCAGAAGATCCTCTTCTGTCTTCGCGATATTCCCGTACAACGTCCTGATTTCGTCCATACCGGTACCTGTAACGGTATTTGTGCCCGCAATATTGCCGTACCGCGATCTGATAACATCCATACCGTTCGCAGGATCTGTTCCGGCAAGCGCGCCCACGGCTCTGTCCGTTAAAGAATCAGTCTCATCAACAGCTGCGGTAACGTCGTTATCGGCTTTACCGCCGGATGTCACGTCGCCTGCACGGTTATCTGTGGCGTTCTCTTTATCACCGGATGCCACCCCGGACATTTTCCTGTTTATATTCCCTTTATCTTCATCATTATCTTTATCATTTCCTGCCTCTCTTCTTAAAAGCTCTTCATTTACGGTGCCCGGAAGTTCCCCGTATTCTCCTCTCAGAAGGGCTTTCGACTCCTTAGTAAACGTCGCGTAACGTCCCATAAGCACGTTAAGCACCGCCTGTGTACCTACTATCTGACTCGTCGGCGTTACGAGAGGAGGATATCCGAAATCCCTTCTTACCTCCGGCACTTCGCGCAGCACTTCGTCCAGACGGTTTTCGGCATTCGCTTCTTTAAGCTGTGATATGAGGTTTGACAGCATTCCTCCCGGCACCTGATATAGAAGAGCTTTCGGATCGACCCGCAGAACCCTGGAATCTATGATCCCTTCCTGTTCCATTTTCCGCGCGACTTGACGGAAATGTCCGGCGGCTGTATTAAGTCTTACTAAGTCAAGTCCGGTATCTCTTACTGTATCTTTTAATGCTGCTGCTATCGATTCTGTAGCGGGCTGTGATGTGCCGTCAGCGAACGGCGAAAGCGCACAGTCGACTATATCAACACCCGCCATCGCCGCGGCGAGGTACACCATTGAACCAGTACCCGCTGAGTTATGCGTATGAATATGTACCGGTACAGACAGTTTCTCTTTGAGCTTTTTTATAAGTCTGTAAGCCGCCGCGGGCAGAAGCAGATTCGCCATATCCTTTATACAGATAACGTCCGCTCCCATATCTTCAAGCAGGACAGCTTTCCTCACAAAATAATCTTCGTTATGTACCGGACTTATCGTGTAACTCAGAGCGGCTTCCACCGTGCCTCCGTACTTCTTTACGCTCTTCATCGAATATTCCATATTACGAGTATCATTAAGAGCGTCAAAAATACGTACTATGTCTATTCCGTTTTCTATGGATTTCCGGCAGAATGCGTCAACCACGTCATCCGGATAGTGTCTGTATCCCAGAAGGTTCTGTCCACGAAGCAGCATCTGCAGTCTCGTGTTCGGAAGCGCTTTTCGTAAAGCTCTGAGTCTCTCCCACGGATCTTCCTTCAGAAACCTGAGACACGCGTCAAATGTGGCTCCGCCCCAGCACTCAATCGACCAGTATCCGATACTGTCGAGCACATCGCAGGCAGGCAGCATATCTTCAATCTTCATTCTTGTAGCGGCGTGCGACTGCTGTGCGTCCCTGAGTATTGTCTCGCAGATATAAAGCGGCCCCGCTGTCTCAAATAACTTATCCATCTTCTTTACGATTTACACTATAGTAAACAGAATCTCTCCGCCGGAAACAGTGTCACCGCAGGAACAATTCATCTTTTCTATCTTTCCGCTTACCGGTGCAGGAATCTCATTCTCCATCTTCATGGCTTCAAGGATCAGTACAGTTTCACCCTGTCTTACATCCTCGCCTTCATTTCTGATTATCCTCATGACTGTCCCCGGCATAGGACTTGTTACCGTACCCTTATCAGCCGCGGAATACGGTTTCTCGGAAGAGGGATCTATAACAAGTACCGTCGGTTCTCTCCCGGTCTGCTTAAATTCCCTGTATGAAGGCCTGTCCTCCGTACGTGGAGATGTTTCTTCCTCCGCTTTCTCTATCTCCATCTCGTAGACCTTGCCTTCAAGCGTTATACGGTATTTGCTCATTTCTGTCTCCGTCCCGCGTGCCCCGCACATCTCTCAAGTTCGTATTTCCGGTACTGTATATGATTATCTTCTATGTATCGTTCCAGACTGCTCTTCTGTATCTCGTGGAATGAGCGGACGACGACTCTCTCAGGCTCAATGCCGGTCTCCTCCGCTATTGCTGCGACAGCCATCGCGATTATCTTTTCAGTCTCCGCCATCATTCCTCCGTTCGTCAGGAACACGATCACGCCCGGGCAGCAATTCAGCCCGGAACAAAGTCCCTGCCGCGCCTTCCGTCAAAGTGTCACGTGTGACGCTTCATCATGTAACGGATGTATTTCCGTTCGGAATGTCGACAGATTATGTGTGCTCGCGGCAGAATTTATCTTGTAACGTATATATCTCATTCAGAATTTCCCGCCGTATCGTTATAGCGGGATGTTCCCGTGCTTCTTAGACGGAAGTGTCTTCTTCTTGGTACGCAGCATGTCAAGCGCGCTTATTATCCTGCCTCTTGTCTCCTCCGGCAGTATCACTTCATCCACATACCCGTGCTCAGCCGCGATATACGGATTCATGAACCTGCTGTTATACGCGTCGAGGAGTTCCTCCTTCTTCTCTGAAGGATTGTCCGCCGCTTCTATCTCTTTCCTCCCTGTGATGGAAACAGCTCCCGCAGCGCCCATGACTGCTATCTCAGCTGTCGGCCAGGCATATACGATGTCCGCTCCCGTTCCTTTGCTGTTCATAGCGATGTACGCGCCTCCGTAATCTTTCCGCATGATAATGCCTATCTTGGGCACGGCAGCCTCTGAATACGCGTAGAGAAGTTTGGCTCCGTGACGGATGATTCCTCCGTGCTCCTGCGCGCTTCCCGGAAGGAATGCGGGGACATCAACAAGCGTTATGATCGGGATGTTAAAACAGTCGCAGAACCTTATGAACCGCGCGGCCTTGTCCGAGGCGTTGATATCAAGTGCCCCCGCCATACAGCTGCTCTGGCTTGCGACGATACCGACTGTCTCTCCCGATATTCTCGCGTACCCGACCACAATGTTTCTCGCGAAGTCAGGCTGAACTTCCATGAAACTTCCTTCATCAACGAATGTATCTGTTACATGTCTCACGTCGTATGACTTCTTAGAGTCCGCGGGAACTATCTCAGGTATATCGGCGCAGCGGTCTGTCTCTCTGCCCTTTACACGCATAGGACTTTCCGAGTTGTTCTGAGGGAGATACCCGAGCAGTCGCCGGACCCCGTTAAGGCATGACAGATCATCTTCATATACAAAGTGCACCACTCCTGACATACACGCGTGGACAGCCGCGCCGCCCAATTCTTCTGAAGAAATGATTTCTCCCGTAACGGATTTCACCACGGCGGGTCCGGTGATATACATCTGGCTTGTCTTTTCCGTCATGAATATATAGTCGGTTATAGCGGGAGAGTAGCATGCTCCTCCCGCGCATGGTCCGAGTATCACGGAAATCTGGGGAATAACACCGGAGGCCGCGGTGTTCCTGTAAAAAATCTTCGCGTAGCCGTCAAGAGAGTCTATCCCTTCCTCTATTCTCGCTCCGCCGCTGTCGTTTATTGATATGAAGGGAACTTTCATATCAAGCGCCTTATCCATGGCGCGGCAGATCTTTAATGCCTGCGCTTCTCCGAGAGCCCCGCCTCCGACCGTAAAGTCCTGGGAAGACGCAAACGCCGGGCGGCCGTGGATCATGCCGTAGCCTGTGATTACTCCGTCGCCGGGACGTTTCTTGCGGTCCATGCCGAAATCAGTCGCGCGGGAAGTCATCATGCTGTCTGTTTCAACGAAAGTTCCGTCATCGAACAGTGCTTCCATACGCTCACGGGCGGTGAGCTTCCCCGCAGCGTGCTGCCTCGCAATGCGATCCTCTCCGCCCGCTTTCGCGATATCTCTCCTCTTCTCAGTGAGTTTCCCGATGCTGCTTTCCCACTTTCCTTCCATGGAACTTTCCCTTTATTTGTTGAAATCTTCTCTTTATTTCCGTCACTGACTTATGTCGCTGACTGTTCATACGGTAATTCAGAGTTTTAAATCCTTAGAGTTCTGTTGATAATAAATCCGGATATCGTTAACTATACGTACACAGCCTTTTAAGATTATTACGCTGCGTCAGGATGCCTCCATGTTTCCATCCGTTTATCAAGCACTGATGTTATCGTTCAGTTTCCAGGAGCTTCCAGCGTATCGGCAAGAGTTTTCATATTCTCAACTCTGAGAATCTTTACACCTTTAAGCGTTTTTTTGACCAATCCGCTGAGCGTCCTTCCCGCTCCGCATTCAATGAACGTATCTATTCCGGCGGCGCGCATATTTGTCAGTGTATCCGTCCAGCGCACGGGAGATGCAGCCTGTCTTACAAGAAGATCCGGTATCTCCGTAACATCAACATGCGCTTTTCCGTCCGCGTTCATATACACCGGAACGGAAGGTGAAAGAAAAGTTATCCTGCTGAATTCTTCCTTTAATACGGCCGCCGCGGGTTCCATCAGCGCGCAGTGGAAAGGCGCGCTTACAGCGAGCCTCATGCTGTGAAGTCCCCCGGCTTCGCCCAGTCTGCAGGCTTCCTCCACTCCATCCGCTGTTCCGGAGACCACGGTCTGAACAGGACTGTTATAGTTCGCTGCTATAACGTAGCCGCTTGTCACTTTCCCGCATATCTCCTCAACCTGCTCCGCGGACGCTCCTATGAACGCGGCCATGGCGCCATCCCCCGGCGCGACAGCCTCCTGCATGGCATCCGCGCGTATCTGTATGATCCGGAACGCTTCCCCAACGGAAAGGGTTTCCGCATACGCAAGCGCCGCGTACTCACCGAGTGAGAAACCCGCTGCGGCATCCGCTTTAACTCCGTGAGCTTTCAGCGCTGCAGCCGCAGCGAGGTCCGCGGCCAGCATACAGGGCTGTGTATTATGCGTCAGGTTAAGCTCATCCTGCGTACCTTCAAAGCAAAGCTCCGAGATCTTCCTTCCGAGTACCCTGTCTGCTGTATCGAAGACATCACGTGCCGCGGGTTCGCTTTCATACAGTTCTTTCATCATGCCGGGATACTGCGCTCCCTGGCCGGAAAATATAAATCCGATTCCCATAGATATTTGCGACTTCCTTACAGAGTCCCGGACGTATACCGCCAATCCGTTATTCCGGGACATGTACGCCAATTCGTTATTCCGTAACTACTTTTACTCTCCGCCTGTGAGTCTTTTCACAAGCGCGATAATGCAATCTTTGTTGCCGAAGTTCTCCTCTGTCACATATTCCGCATCGATCTCAATGCCGAATGCGTCCTCCAGTTCGCTTATAATTGCCAGCAGACCGAAAGAATCGATAATATCGTCAGCCACCATGTTAGGGCCGGCATAGGTTATCAGATCTTCACTTGCGTTACGCAGTATCTCCAGAATTTTCTTCTCCATGATTGCATCTCCTGATCTCTTATTTGCTTAACGTTTCTTTGTGACCTTCTTCATGAACAGCTTTTCTGTAACACCCTTGCGAAACAGATTTTCAAATTCGCCTGTTTCCTCGTAACCGCGATCCCTGTAGAACCGCTGGGCGGAGACATTAAACCCGCTCACCAGAAGAAACGCCTTTACACGCATCCTGTTATTGCCGCTGAGAAGCGAATCCTGTTCGAACTGATCCATGAGCCTCGCGCCGACACCGTTATGTCTGAACCCGTCACGCACCGCTATCATGTGAAGATAAGGGAACGAGTGAAAAAGTCCTTCCCGCTGATACCAGATAACGCCCTCTATTTCAGAAGACGAATCAATTCTGTCCGGTATCGTTTTTTCAATATATATCTCATCTGCTTGCAGACCCTTTTCCAGTTGTATTCTTAGAAGCTCCTTCTGAGGGAAGTACAGCTTTCCTATTTCCGGAATGAAAAGGATATCGGCACACTGATCCAGATCAGTCAATTCCGCTTTTATAATTGCCATATCTCATTCCTCTATCTGTTTTCGATATATTTCTCCCGCAGCAGCGGCCGATCAATTTTCCCGTTCGCGTTAAGAGGAAGTTTATCCATACATATAACCCTGCCGGGAAGCATATAATCCGGGAGCAGTTCTTTCAGTCTGCCGTTTATCTCGTTTCTGCTCATATCCTGTTCCAGGAACAGTACAATCTGATTATGTCCGCTGTCATACAGGCAACAGCACATGGAAATCCCTTCCAGTGACGATACCGCGGTCTCTATCTCTCCTAATTCGATTCTGTGCCCCATGTGCTTTATCTGGAAATCCTTGCGACACACATAA
>CAZTIY010000077.1:0-7196 GCA_964613765.1 uncultured Eubacterium sp. | reverse complement strand
GGCCGCTGTGCAGATCAGTGACGATCTTGCCGCTGAGTCGGATTTTTTCAGTTTAGGCACCAATGATCTGATTCAGTACACAATGGCCGCGGATCGTATGAACGAAAAGGTGCAGTATCTTTATAACGTGTACAACCCCGCTGTTTTGAGAAGCATCGATCTTGTATGTAAAAACGCGGCGAGGCACGGGACATCAGTGCGTATGTGCGGAGAAGCCGCCTCAGATATCCTCGTGATTCCATTGTGGGTCGCGATGGGAATAAACGAGCTGTCAGTAGTGCCGGGTCAGGTGAAGCGCACGAAATATGTAGCGAATAAACTGAATACAGCTGAAATAAGAGAGAAACTTCCTTCAATACTGTCACTTTCCACGAGGACGGAAGTCGTTTCTGCCCTTCGTGATATTCAGAAAGAATACGGGTTTGAAAACATTTAAGATTAAAATTTTCATACTCCGTACAGGAATCATCACGGATGTTGCTGTTCAGAGGTCAATGTCATCAATTTAAACAAATGGGTTCTCCCTCCAACGTGGGTGTAACCCATTTTTTCGTTGTTCATAGAAAAGTGCAATAATATTACAAAAAGCCATCAAGTTCCTTATCGCTCAGGATGTCTCGTCCATTCGTGACGGCTGTTTGCAGACCGGTTCTTATTTCCGTGCTTGAGTGAATGTGAAGCAGTTGCTATAATATTTTCGATAATGCTTTGCCGGTACGGGCGGTCACAGGCGCGGGCCGGCATCCCGGAGCAGGTCCGGTCTGTTAATCCGGTGCTGTTTTCCCGGCGGAATCCGCCGGGATGTCTCGCCGTGTACAGCGGACGCGTTCCCGCCGGTGCGATGCCGGTGTGCGTCATTGGTTTGCGGCGCCGGGACAAAGGAAAAATATTTTTTACAGGGCAGTTCTCACAGGCGGGAGAAGAGCATGGACATAAAGGAGCGGAAGCGTTTACTCCGTAAGGAAGTTAAGGAAGTCACCGCTTCGCTTCCGGAGAGCTACCGGCGTGATGCTGACAGGAGAATCGCGGAGCTGATTCTGGACCTTTCTGAGTATAAAAACGCGGGAACCGTATTCTGTTTCGTGAGCACACCGGATGAAATCGATACTTTTCCTGTCATATCCGACGCATGGAAGAATGGAAAGCGCGTGGCAGTTCCCCGGGTCGAGGGGAAGGGAATCATGCGTGCCTATGAGATCAGGAATCGGAGTGACCTTGAGGAAGGTTTTTACGGAATCTGCGAGCCGAAGCAGGGGACGCCGCTGATCCCTCCGGAAGAGCTTGATTTTATAATCATGCCGTGTCTTACTGCCGCCCGGGACGGGAGGAGACTCGGCTACGGCGGAGGATTCTATGACCGGTACATGGAGCGGCTTGATACGCCGTGCGTTGTTATTTGCAGAGAAAAGGTAATGCGCGATGACATCCCGGCTGACTCGTATGATGTAAAGATTGAGACAGTGATTTCCGAGGCCGGGATTTACAGACAGGGATGAGCAGCTCGGGTTGAACAGACCGGGATGAACGGCCATCATCCGGGAAATGAGATGAAGTATATACTTAACGCTGTTCAGACGGCACAGCCGCGTGAAGAAAGAAAAAGGATATGTTCGTGCAGGCCGTCGAAAACTGTACGTGGAGAATAGTGAATGATCGAATGTACGTCCTCGCCGGACCTGTGCAATGAGTCGGGCTAATAAGCCGTCCGGCCGCGCGTGAATCCGACGGTGTCGAAAAATGCCGAATATCGTCGAAAAACGCCGGTGAACTCGCACACTGCGACATGGATAAGGTTATGAATCAGGAGTGAGAAAATGCTGGATATCAGGAAAATCAGGGAAGATTATGAGGGAGTGCTTGAACGTGTCGAATTTCGGGGAAAGGGCGATTTCGGGCTGTCAGAGATAAAGGCCCTTGACGAGGAACGCCGTAAAGTGCTCGCCGGTGTCGAAGCGAAGAGGAACCGTCAGAACACCGTTTCCCGCGAGATTCCGAAGATGAAGAAGGCCGGGGAGGACGCGGCTCCCGTGCTCGCGGAGATGAAGGCGCTTTCTCAGGAGATAAAGGAAGGCGAGGCCGAACTCGCCCGCATAGAAGAGAAGCTGAACAACGCCATGCTGATGGTGCCTAATCTTCCCGCGAAAGAAGTGCCGTTCGGAAATGACGATACGGAGAATGTCGAAGTCAGGAAATACGGGGAGCCGACCCGCTTTGATTTTGTTCCTGAAGCGCACTGGGATATCGGAACGGACCTCGATATCCTGGACTTCGACAGGGCGGCAAAACTCGCGGGAACCAGATTCACCGTATATAAAGGGCCTGGCGCGAGGCTCGAGCGCGCTGTCATAAATTTCATGCTCGACACCCATGTAAATGAGCACGGTTATCAGGAGATTATTCCGCCGTTCATGGTGAACCGGAAGGCAATGACGGGAACGAGCCAGCTCCCGAAGTTTGAAGAGGATATGTTCTATCTTCCGCAGAAAGATTTCTTCCTGATACCGACCGCGGAAGTCCCGCTGACCAACCTGCGCTCGGGCGAGATTCTCTCCGAGGATGAGCTCCCGCTGTACTATACCGCATATACGCCCTGTTTCCGGGCTGAGGCGGGTTCGGCCGGACGCGACACGAGGGGCGTCGTGCGTCAGCACCAGTTTAATAAGGTAGAGATGGTTAAGGTCGTGAAGCCGGAGACATCCTGGGACGAGCTGGACTCCCTGACCGATAACGCGGAGGACATACTGAAGAGGCTCGGCCTCCCGTACCGCGTCGTAAGGCTCTGCTCAGGGGATCTCGGATTCGGGTCTTCCATGACCTATGACATAGAAGTCTGGATGCCGAGTTACGGCCGCTATGTGGAGATATCCTCCTGCTCCAACATGACGGATTTCCAGGCCCGCCGCATGAATATGAGGTACAGGCCGAAGGACGGCGGGAAGCCCGCGTTTGTCCACACACTGAACGGTTCCGGCCTCGCGGCGGGAAGAACGACGGCGGCCATACTGGAGAATTACCAGAGGAAGGACGGGAGTGTAGTGATCCCCGAAGTCCTGAGACCCTACATGGGCGGCATTGAAAGTATAGAGAAGAGAGAAAATAAATAATCCGCACAGATTTCTGTTCTGCGGAATCAGTTATCCCGCAGGAATCAGGGTATAACGTTTACAGTCACGGTCCGGTCAGAACTGCCGCGCGGAATGAGTGAAGCACGCGGGGAGAAGGTCAGTCACGACCGGGAACAATCCCGAAAATTATAGATCCGGGCGAGGCAGGTCTGCCCGGAAATCCCCGGTCTCGAAAGGACAGAGAAAAAATGAAAGGCCGTAATATATTCAAGACGATCATTAGCGGACTGTTCAGCCGGCTTACCGTTACGATCGCCGCCATAGTGATCGAGGTCGTTTATGTACTTCTGATACTCTTTAGATTTTCTGAATACGCGGCCTGGGTGAGCGTCGGATTCAGAGCGGTTTCTTTTTTCCTTATTGCTGTGGTGATATACCACGATCACAATCCGGCGTATAAAATCGCGTGGATTGTACTGATTTCCGTGCTGCCCCAGATAGGCGTGCTGCTTTACCTTCTCTACGGAGAAAGACGGACCGCGAAGTCCATGAAGAAGAAGCTTGAACCCGTGGAGCGCGCGCATGAGGAGGAGCTGAAGCAGACGGTGGATCTCGGCGAGCTCGACGAAAGACGGCAGGGTACCGCGCATTATCTGGCGGACCACGGTAAATACCCCGCGTGGGGAAATACTCAGCTGAAGTATTACGATGTCGGTGAGAAAATGTATAAGGATTTTTTCGAAGACCTGGAAAACGCGCAGCATTTCATCTTTATCGAGTTCTTTATTATCGGCAAAGGTCAGATCTGGGATCATACATTTGAAATACTGAAGAAAAAGGTCGCGGAAGGAGTTGATGTCCGCATTTTCTATGACGACCTCGGAAGCCTTCCGGTGTCGCCGCCCCATTTCCTCAGGGATATTAAGGAGGCCGGGATAAAGGTCATGGCCTTCAACATGGTGAGGCCCATTTTCTCACTTGTGTATAACCACAGGGATCACCGGAAGATCGCGGTCATAGACGGATATATCGGATATAACGGGGGAGTGAATCTGGCAGACGAGTACGCCAATCTTTTCGAGAAACACGGTCACTGGAAGGACACCGCGGTGAGACTTTACGGCGAGGGTGTATGGAATTTCACATGCATGTTTCTTAATATGTGGAATGCGTTCGACCCGCAGGACAGCGATTATCAGGTTTTCAGTCCGCACAGGTGGCATCCTGAGCCTTTTGACGGCGAAGGTTTCGTACAGCCGTATTCCGACAATCCTCTCGATGATGAGGACCTCGGCCGGAATGTCTACCTCGAGATAATCAACATGGCACAGAAGTATGTCTATATCTATACACCGTATCTCATTATCGATAATGAGCTTGAGACAGCGCTGAGACTCGCGGCGAAGCGCGGGGTTGATGTGAGGATAGTGACGCCCGGCATACCCGATCATAAAATTGTCTACACCATCACGCGGTCGTACTACCGCACCCTGCTCCGTTCCGGTGTTAAAGTCTACGAGTACACTCCCGGTTTCATCCACGCGAAATGCTTTCTGTCGGACGATAATATCGGCGTAGTCGGATCGATCAACCTCGACTTCAGAAGCCTTTATCTCCATTTCGAGTGCGCGACGCTTATCATGGAGAATAAGACGGTTTTCGACGCCATGAAAAAAGATTACCTGGATACTTTCAGCAAGAGCCATCTGGTGTCGGAGGAGGACCGCAGAAAGTATCCGATCTCCAATCTGGTAGGATTTGTTTTCAGGGTATTGAGCCCGCTGATGTAAGCCAAAGCCCGGTCATGGCAACGTGAGCATTTGTTTTCAGAGTAATGAGACCGCTGATGTAAGCCCGGGTACGGATATGCAGGATCCGGCCTGTTTACTGTTAATTATGGTAAGTTCCGTGATGTCCGTACAGTTTCGCGAGCCTGCCGAAGTCAGGATGCTCTTGAATAAATTTTACTGAACAAATAATGAATAACAAAGATAAAATCTGCGCTCCGCCCGGGGCGGATGAAGAAAAAGAATCTTCGCGAAGGATGACACTGACGGAGGTTCTCACGACCGGAGCCTCCGCGGCGCCGGTTTCTTTTCACATGCCCGGGCATAAGGGGACGGACTTTTTCAGGAGAAACGGATTCGGGAATGTTGTAGACAGACTGGCCGATATGGATATCACGGAGATTCCCGGAGCAGACAACCTGTTTATCCGTGACGGCGTTATCGGTGAACTTGAGAACCGCTGGAGGAAGCTGCTCGGGGCCGACTGCTGCAGGATTCTGGTGAACGGCAGCACATGCGGACTTGAGGCAGCGATCATGGCGGTGACACGCCCGGGGCAGCCTGTAATAATAGCAAGAAACTGCCACAGATCAGTGCTTAACGGAGTTTTTCTCGCCGGCGGGAGGCCTGTGTTCCTGTACCCCGAGGAAGTCAGCGTCGAAGGATGCTATCAGAGCCGGAAATACCCGGCGAAGCACAGAACGGAGTGCGCGGTCGAATCAGATACACCGGGATCAGTTACCGGAGTTGCAGATACCGGGTATTCAGATATACACAATACTGATACCCGGGATGCCGATACACACGGGTCTGATACCCTTGATGCCGGTATAGGCGGTTCTGTTACCCGGGATTTCGATATACGCGAGTCTGATATTATATATGAATATTCCCGTTTCTCCCGGGGTATCACGGCACCTGCCGTTGTCCGCGCACTGGAAGAGACGCCGGACGCTTCCGCGGTAGTCATCACGAGGCCGGATTACTACGGTTTCATGCCTGACATAAAGGAAATCGCCGGGGCGGTCCATGATTACGGTAAGATTCTTATAGTCGACCAGGCCCACGGCGCCCATCTCCCGTTTATGAAGGACAGCGCGGGGGAATCCCTCGGCGCCGATGCGCTCGGCGCTGATATCTCAGTCAGCAGCATACATAAAACGCTTTCCGGTTTCACGCAGACATCCGTTCTCACTTTCAGAAGTGATCGTGCGGATCCCGGCAGAATAGACCGCGCTCTCGCGATGCTGGAGACATCAAGCCCTTCTTATCTTCTGATGCTCTCGCTTGACGTTACCGCTGGGCTCATGGAAGAGCGCGGGGACAGGCTCATCGGGGAATGGCTCGGTGATCTCGCGTGGTTCAGGAATGAGGCGTCTTCTGTTCCGGGACTCAGGGTCATAACATCACCTGACATGGATCAGACGAAACTTCTCGTTTCCTTTTATGAAAAAGGCATGACCGGACAATCCCTTGAGAAAGCGCTCGAGGCCCGGAACATAATTCCGGAAATGTCAGACGAGAAACTGGCGCTGCTCATGACAGGTATCGGTAATAAGCGATATGACTACGAACGCCTGATTTCAGCGCTTCGGGAGATTTCTGAAACGCTCGTCGGGAAGCGCGGGGAGCCGTCGAAAAACGTCGTGACTTATCACGATTCAGTAAACAATCCTCGGGAGCCGTCGAAAATCGTCGAACCTGATTACGATTCCGGCGCAGGCCGTCGAAAATCGACGAAAAACGTCGTGGCATCGTCGAAAACCGTCGAACCTGATTACGACTCAGGCGCGGGCCGTCGAAAAACGTCGAAAAACGTCGCAGCCTCGTCGAAAACCGCCGCGACTTCGACGAAATTCGCCGTGACCGGGCAGAATCCGTCCGGACGCGCCTGGGACCCTTACAGAAGTTCCGACCGCCTCGCGCGCGCGGATATACCGGCGGAAATATTCAGAATCCCGCTTGAGTCCGCTGAAGGCATGGTCGCCGCGGATTCAGTGATACCGTACCCTCCGGGAATACCGGTATTCTGCCCGGGTGACGTGATTTCCAAACGGGCTCTGGACTACGTCCGCGCTCTCCTTATGAAAGGTGTCCCGGTCCTCGGAATCGACAATGAGCGCCGCATACTCGCAGGGAAACCTGACCGCGTCGTACATCAGTAAACGGCGGAAAGGTGCGGGGTTTAAGCGCAGCGGTTTGCCCCGCGCCCCGCAAACGACAAGCGACCGGAGACTGAAGAAGAGAAGACAGAGGAAGAAGGTTTGACCCCGCGCCCCGCAGGCGGCTAAGCGACTCGTAGAAACTGCGCGAAGCGAGGACCTTTTTTCGCAACGGTGCTATG
>CAZTIY010000076.1:7150-7439 GCA_964613765.1 uncultured Eubacterium sp. | reverse complement strand
AGGCGATATTTACGGTGAGATACCGATTACGCTCGGCGACGCGCTGCTCTCTGACCCCGGGTATCGTGTGGATTATGTTTTGACCAATCCTCCCTTCGGCAAGAAATCGTCTATAACATTTACCAATGAAGAGGGAGAGCAGGAGGAGGAAGACCTCGTATATAACAGGCAGGACTTCTGGACTGCCACTTCCAACAAACAGTTGAACTTCGTGCAGCACATTAACACGCTCTTAAAGCCGACGGGAAAGGCAGCTGTAGTGGTTCCGGATAATGTGCTGTGTGAGGGC
>CAZTIY010000076.1:0-7140 GCA_964613765.1 uncultured Eubacterium sp. | reverse complement strand
ACTTCTCGAAACGACAGATCTCCATACGATTCTGAGGCTTCCCACCGGAATTTTCTATAAGCCGGGTGTAAAAGCGAATGTAATCTTTTTCGATAAGCGTCCTGCAGGTCCGGAAATGCAAACGAAGGAGATCTGGATATACGATTTCAGGACAAATGTTCATTTCACACAGAAAAAGCACCCGATGACGTATGACGATTTGCAGGATTTCATAAGCTGCTACAATCCCCTGAACCGCTACGAGCGTAAAGAGACATGGTCCGGGGACAACCCGGACGGACGCTGGCGCAGGTTCATCGTGGGCGGCGCTGATGATCAGATTCTGAGCCGCGACAAGACCAGCCTTGATATTTTCTGGATCAAGGACAAGTCACTCGCTGACCTTGACAACCTTCCTGCCCCGGACGAACTCGCGGAGGACATCATTGAAAACCTTCAGTCGGCTCTGGAGAGTCTCCGCGAGCTTCAGACGCAGCTGAAAAAATAAAGCGGAAGCGCTTATAAATTTTCAGTTGTAACCTGTCTTTTCCGGTACTCCGAAAGGAGCCTGTCCGCGCGCACCTTACCCCGGACTCCGAACACAGTTTCAATCCGTCTATAGATTTGGCTTTCGCGAGGGCTGCGTCATCCGTTCCGCCGCGAATACTGTTACGATCCGTCTATAGATTTTGACTTTCACGAGGGCCGCGTCATCCGCTTCGCCGCGAACACTGTTACAATCCGCCTTCAGATTTGACGTCTCATATCTGCAGTATCTTTCTGAAACTCTCAGATAAAGGCAGAAGAATTTTCAAAATTTGATGCTTCATATCTGCTTCATATCTACAGTATCTTCCTGAGACCCGGCAGTTTTCTGAGCGCCCACGTAATGAGAAAGGAAATCAGGAAGTTTCCGGCGATTATCGCCGCAAAACACAGGACTCCGCCGTATTCATACGGATTGAATCCGATGTATTTGAAAATCAGATTGACAAAGATAATATGTATCAGGTAAATGCCGAACGAACACTCGTCGATTTTTCCTATAATCCTGTTGAACTTCCCATGCCCGCCTGCCTCATCCGGATTTCCCGGTTCATTCGATTTGTCCGGTATATTCAGGTTGTTCTGTCCCCCGGAACTGCTCTGCTCATCCTGACTCCCGGGTTTTACATGTTCACCGGGATTATCATATTCCCCGGATTTATACTGCCTTCCCGATATGTACGGTTTATCCTGATTGTCCCGCTTATTCAGATCGTCCGTATTCCCGGGCATGCCCCGCTTAGTCATATCCCCGCGGCCGTTCAGCCTGAGACCGCAGAATAACGAGAAGATTCCCGCGGTCTGTATGACGACGAATATGGACGAATAACCGTACAGGAAACTGAGTTCGCTGAAACCTGTCTTCCATCTCACGACCGTGACCCCGATGAGCGCAAGTGTACTCAGAACTGTCATCGCGATCGCAGGCGCGGCGCCGATTTTCAGTCTCTTCTCATATATGGCATGCCCCAGGAAGAGATACAGAGGATATATCAAAGTGGTGCTGATGTAGAACCCGTAGTTTATCCCCCATATATTAAGGACAGGAAGAATTGAAACGAACACGACGTAAACCGCCATCAGGTATTTCAGCTCGGTATCGGAACTGTATTTCGCTATTTTTTTGTAAAAAGGCATCAGCAGATAAAGTCCGATAAGAAGATACAGATACCACAACTGCTGCCATCCCGAACCGCGGAAAAAATCGAGAACGCCCTGCATGACCGCGGCAGCGGTAAACACCTCATGTCCCGCTATAATGTCGAACACCCGGTAAATCACGCAGAACAGAAGAAGCGCCGCGGCTACTCTGAAAATATACTTCCCGAACAGTTTCTGTAATGTAATCTCTTTCTCCGGGTTAAGAAGAAGCGCGCCGGTTACCATAAGGAACGACGGGACCGCCCACATAAGGCAGTTCTCGAACGCGCGTGACACGGTATTCTCCGCTATACTTATCACATCGAGGCAGTTGATGTTCGCGGCGTAAACGGTATGGAGAGCGATTATGGCTACGCACGCAAAGACCCTTACATACGAAAACCGCCGGATCCGGCGGGATCCGGCCGCAGAAGTCCGCCCCTCCGCGCAACCGCCGGCTGGTAATTCCGCAGTCGGCGTCTCCCCGGTTGTAACAATCCCGGTTCCGGTCCGTTCACCACGGGTCAGTGCTTCCTTAATCGGCCCGGCAGATGTATTCCCGGTTTTCTCAGTTGAAGAAACTCGGATCATCGGGTATGCATCCTTCTGTATTCTGCCCGCCCGCGTTTCCGCTTCCGCCTCCGGAAGACTTCTGACTGTTCCGGGCGGCCTGCGCGGCGGCGGCCTCTCTTGCCGCCTGCTCTGCCGCTGCCTTCTCCGCAGCCTCCTTTGCGGCCTTTTCGGCGGCTGCCTTCTCCGCGGCCTCTCTCGCGGCTTTCTCCTCGGCTTCTTTCATCAGCTTCAGTTCATAATCCTTCGTGTCAGCCGCTTCCTTTGTCTCAAGTGAGATGTATTTGATGAACGCCACTTTATCTTCAATGAGGATTTCCGCCTCTTCCATATCGGAAACGGTCACATCATTCAATATAAGCTTGCTTCCGTCGTCAAAGGTAAGCTGTATATCGTATATGACATCTGTATCTTCATCGCCGGCGCTGTTTACCGTCTCTCCGCCGTTTTCCCCGGATTCTCCGTCCTCACCGCCATCATCAGAGCTTCCGGATTCCTGCTTCTCATTCGTACCGTAAACGAATTTCCACTCGTCCCCGTCTTTCAGAGATTCATCATCCGTCAGTCTGTTTCCGGAATAATTTTCTTCATCAGGACCTTTAACGGCAATTTCCGTTATATCTTTTCCGGTACTGTTCCGGAATGTGACCGCGGGCGGTTCGTCGCTTTTACCGGGGCCGGAGCAGCCGGCGAGAAGCGCAATACATACGGCTGCCGCTATGATAAAAAACAGTGATGTCTTTTCCCTTTTCATAAAATTTCCCCTGTATTGTTCTGTACAGCACTTCTTAATCTTTAATGCTTCCTGATGTTTCACGGTGCGGTTCTGAAAAATCCGTATATCCGTCCGCGGTCCTCTCCGCCCGCGGCAAGGCAGGCGACAAAAATTTCACACGGAATACGCGCCGGCATCCGCCGGGTCGAGTTGCTTTTCTCAGTTCATCCTTTTGCTGTGTTTAAGGGCATATTTCCATGTACCCTTCTGACCGTATTTGATCTTGAAACCGTTTCTCCCCGTCTCATTCTTAAAGTTCGGATCATACACATAAACTTTTCCGCCCTGGTTGATCTCTACCCATGAATGATGCACCTCGCTTGTATATCCTTTCACGAATCCGGACATGACATGGGCGTCATATCCGAGCAGCTTCGCCATGTAGTAGAATGTTGACGCCATCACATAACAGTTGCCCTTTCCCTTTGTAAAGCCGTAATTCGCGTACCATTCGACTCCCGGTGAGCCGTCTTTCGGCAGATTCCTGTAATATTTAAGTCCTGCAGAATAATTGTATGCCGCCTTTAATGACCAGCCTTTCTTTTCCAGCACCTTTACTGCCCGGGCATAAGCTCCGGTCAGATTAACTGCTGCTCCGCTGCTGTTCAGTTTGAAACCGTTGACGGTGGTATCTTTCAGCATGGTGCATTTGCGCTTATCGAAATAGTACAAATTATTACCTATGCCGGTCCAGCCTGTCGCGAGTTTCCCGCCCCCGAGCGAGTAATATTTATTGTCTCCGTCCGTTATCCAGCCTTTCGGCGCGGCCTTCGCAGTATTGATGTTAAAGTAATAATATCCGCCTTTTACTGCTACTTTTCCTGTCAGTCTGTCCGCGCCCTTATACCGGAAGCAGTACCAGGCGTTCCCTATCTTTTGATAGCCTGTCGCGAGCTTGCCGTTTCCGAGCGAGTAGTATGTCTTGCCGCCGTCCGTTATCCAGCCTTTCGGCGCGGCCTTCGCCGTTTTATTGTTAAAGTAATAGTATCCGCCTTTAACTGTTACTTTCCCTGTCAGTCTGTCCGCGCCTTTATATCGGAAGCAGTAGTAAGCGTTTCCGATCTTCTGATAGCCTGTCGCAAGTTTGCCGCGCCCGAGCGAGTAATATGTCTTGCCGTTGTCTTTTATCCAGCCTTTCGGCGCGGCCTTCCCCGTGTCCCTGTTAAAGTAATAATATCCGCCTTTTACCGACACTACGCCGGTCAGCATTTCAGCCCCATTATACCGGAAACAGTAGTAAGCGTTCCCTATCTTCTGATAACCGGTAAGAGGTTTTCCGTTCTTATAGTAATAGGTCTTCCCGTCTTCCCGGACCCAGCCGTCCTTTACGGCTGTTTCAACTTCCTCAATTTTATTTGCGGAGCCGGAAATATCAGAAATCTCCGACTCGCCCGTTAATGCCGGAGTCTCCTGCCGTTCCTGTTTCGCTGTGCTGTCTGAGGATTCCGCCCGCGAAGATGCAGTCTCTGACGCGACTGTCTGACCTGACACCTGCTGCCCGCCGCCTTCCGGTTTATCTTCCGCGGCATAAACAGAAACGCCCGTTACCGCAAGGAAAACCGACATAATTAACGCTGAGACAGCGACTCTCCGCTGCAATGATTTTCGTCCGGCAAACATATTGAATTTCCTCCTGAAAAGATAATCGGCGGCCGGCCTGCTGACAGCCGGTGAGATGAGACATAATTCTCTGCAAGGCATAATTGACATGTGAAATTATGTTCCTTTTGCTGTTAAATAGCAATACCCCCCCCGGACGATTTATGTGTACAAAAATAAAAAATCGCGAAATTTTTCATTTTCGCCGTACACCGCGGGTTCCGCTCTGACCCTTCAGTCCGAAGATTTATCTTTGACGTGCTTATCGCCGGGATCTTTAAGCTCCGGGACCGCGCCGCCGGAGACCGCCCAGAAATAAAGACTCGCCACGCTGCAGCACGGACTGAGACGCCTTCTGTATTTTTCAAACAGCTTCCGGTCGATTTTCCGGTGATGATAGACCATGCGCATACCGCGAAGAAGCGCGAGGTCTCCGTAACTCAGAACATCAGGCCTTTGCAGGCAGAAAAGAAGTATCATTTCCGCGGTCCACACTCCCACGCCTTTTAGCGAGGTTAGTTCCTTTATCGCTTCTTCGTCCGTCATCTCCCGGATGCCGTCGATGTCGAAGCTTCCGTCCCTCACTTTCCCTGCGAAATCGATTATATATTCCGCTTTCCTGAATGTTATGCCGCATGTCTGCAGACCGGCCGCGCCCGCAGAAAGGATGGTTTCCGCGTTCACGTCTCCGAGGGAATCCCGTATTCTGCGCCAGATCGTCGCCTGTGCCTTCGTCGAGATCTGCTGCCCCACGATGTGATGGACGACAGAAGAAAACAGGTCGGGATCGACCTCACGTTCAATCATCCCGACCCTGTCAATTATTTCACCAAGGCGCTTATCTTTCTCCTTAAGGTAACTGATTTCCTTTTCACCGTACTGAAAAATCATACTCCGCTGTTTTCTCCGGAACTTATTTCATCCCGGCGTTTTCCACTATGCAGACTTTCCCTCTCAGGCAGTCCATGCCGGGACAGCCCCGCCTTCCCGGACATGATCACTTCGAGAAGTTCAGCGTCACCGCACCCCGTTCATTTCCCGGATTGAAACCGCGCGGCGGTCTCAGTCTTCGCTGAGCTCGAATCTGCCGTCCTCGTTAAACCTCACAGCCTTGAGCTCCCGCGCGGCTTTTAACGCTGCCTTCGCGCCCTCTTCAATCTTCGCGCTGTTTCTGCTGTAACCGAACATGCCGATCAATTTTCTCAGGATCTCCTCCCGTGTCATGGGACCGTTCTCCTGCAGGAGATAACATACGGCATTCTTCAGTTCATATTTGCAGATGTCCTCCGGGTTCCTCTGCTCTCTGAGTCTGTATAAATGATACGCCGCGGGATCATATCCGGCTGTCCAGAGGAAGCGGACACCCTGTTCTCTGGTGATTTTTACTTCGGCGGCCGCTATCAGTTTATCCAGATGTTCGGAAATCTGTTTCCCCACTCTCCCGAGGCTTGTGGCGCCTATCAGTGTTCTCATAAGCTGAGGCTGGCTTATCGGCCCTTCTACTGACACGATCTCCGCGATGGCATCCTTTAACACCCTCTTCGTTTTCTTATCGTAGAAATTATCGCCGGTTATTTCCGACAGATCGTCACTAAACGTCTTATATTCTTCCGTTATATATTTCTTTTCTCTCTGATCTGTCCGGTTTTTCGCTTGTCCCGGCGGCCCGCCGGCAGGGGATTCCTCTTTCCGCGGAGTTTCTGACTTCGCGGGTGTTTCCTCTTTCGCCTTTGTTTTCTCCCGCGGGAGTTCGGCCTGCGCCGGGGTTTCCGCCTGTTCCTGTTCCGGCGGCACTGCCTGCTGTTCAGGCGCTTCTTCCTTCGCGGAAGTTTCAGTCTGCGCCGGGGTTTCCTTCCGCGACTGTTCCCGTTTCACCGGAGCTTCTGACTGCTCTGGTGTTTCTGCCTTAGCAGAGGCGTTCCGCGGCGGCTCAGCCTGCGAGGCGGATTCTGCCCTCGCGGAAGACTCAGCCTGCGAGGGGATCACGGCTTGTGCGGCCTTTGAGGAAGCGGAAACGACTTTCTCCCCGGGATCTCCCGAAGGCGTGTAGCCGTCATGCAGTCTCACCGGAAGCGGCTTTATTCCCCCGGCCCTTACTATCTGAACATCGATGCATTCATGATCCGGGATATTGTTTTTTTCAATGGTTTTGATTGTGTTCAGCGCAATTTTTTTAGCTTTGGCGTAATCGATATCCTGCCCGACATTCATGGCCGTGCACTCTACCGCAACCAGTTTCCCTTCCTTAATATACTTCAGAATGCGCGCGGGATCGGAAATGACAGCCTCATCGAGTCTGCCTTCCTGCGTGAGCCAGACGCCGGCGAAGATATGCCCCGGGGCGGTGATCAGCACCGGATGGAGCCCGAACGACTCAAGACAGGATGCGAACAGTATAGTCATGTCCATGCAGGAACCGAATTTCTGTTCCAGTACGGTATCGCTGAGTCTTATCCTCTGCGGCCCGAAAAAGCTTGCCGGCGGGTTGGAATAAATGATATTCGCTTCCTTGACCGCGTTGTAAACGGCGC
>CAZTIY010000075.1:5652-7492 GCA_964613765.1 uncultured Eubacterium sp. | reverse complement strand
CCGCCTCCGATAGCTGCCTGTGTTCACTTACCCTCTGAGCAGTAGCACGGCGGCCCCGTACATGAGACGAAACCGAAAATTTTACTGGACATTCCGGCTGAGTCCGTATATAATTCCAGTTGCTGAGGGTTTTGTTTATAAAGGATGTGTTGTGCCGCCTTGGTCAAGAGGTTAAGACGCAGCCCTCTCAAGGCTGAATCATGGGTTCGATTCCCGTAGGCGGTACCAGCCGAATTTCCCCGGACATGTGTCCGGGGATTTTTCATGATTACGCATGGCAGGCGCGTTGTGATATTTACGCGCCGGAAGAAAACTGCAATTTCAGCGCCGTAAGAAAGCTGCCGGAACGCCCGCTACGCGCGATCCATGAATTTAATAACATAACTAACGCTCCCCGCGGTCCATAAATTAATCACATAACTAACACCCCCGGCGGTTCATGAATTAATCACACAGAATGAAGTGAAAAATTCTCCGCCCTGCAGGATACGTCACGCACGCTCTGAGATTAACAGGATAAACGAAAGCGTACACGATCTCCGGCGGCGGCCAACATTATTTACTGCTGAGACATTAAGTAAAAAAACTTAAGGAGGATGATCATGAGTACTGAGAGAACTTATATCATGCTTAAACCCGACTGCGTGCGACGCGGCCTTATGGGCGAAGTTATCTCAAGGATAGAACGGAAGGGGTTCAGAATCACGGCCGCTAAAATGATGACTCTCGATGAGGATATCCTGAATGTCCACTACGCGCACCTCAAAGATAAACCCTTCTTCCCGGATCTGATGAAATTTATGACTTCAGGCCCTGTCCTCGCCATGATAGTTGAGGGAAACGGGGTGATAGAGGGCATGAGGAGACTGATGGGCAGAACAAATTATGAAGAAGCCGAAGCAGGAACCATCAGGGGCGATTTCGCAACATCCACGACAGAGAACATAATTCACGGATCAGACGGCCCGGAAACAGCTGAAGCAGAGATTCACCGTTTCTTCGGTTCCGAAGCGTAATTAACCTCCGACTTCTACAATGATATCAAAGATCAGATATAGCATACAGCCCGCTTAGGCGGGCCTGATTTAAGGCCTTACATCCACGAAGCTTAAGCTTTGTGGTTTTACGGCTCAAATTATAAACCCAAAGAAATAAAAAAAACAGGAGATCCCGGAAACCGGCCCGCAATCTCCAGTTACCGGTTCTGTCCGCTTCCCGTACCCGGAAGGGATTTCCTGAACATCCGGTTATTTATATGCTGCGGCGGACTCCTGATATCTTATGTAATTCCGAAGAGCCCCCTCGCTGACGCCGGCGGCGGCCGCGGGACATCGGCATTTTTGCGGCCGCCGGCATCATGATCTAATCTCAGTATATACACTCAACTGCGGAGTAAGGTCCGCAATCAGTCACTGAAAACATACTTATCCAGTCTGTCACACGCCTCCTCAAGCCGTGTAAACGGGAGAGCCGCGTTAAGACGTATGTGCTTCGGCCCTCCGAACACGCGGCCGGGCTGCCAGCCCACACCGACATCCCAGCCTGACCTGAGAAGTTCGATAATTGTCTTCCCGTGCCTGTCAAGCCAGTCTGAGCAGTCAGTGAATACCATATATGTGCCTTCCGGCTTAGTCGCGGAGATTCCGTCGACACTGTTAAGATAATCAGAGAGATACGCACAGTTTTTTTCCAGTACCTGCTTAAGTTCTTCCGTCCACTCCGCGCCCTCATCGCTGTAAGCGCCGATTAGAGCGTGCATTGACAGCACGTTCTGATCATTGTAGTGAGTATGACCCGCGTAGTGTGACACACGATCCCTGAGATACTTGTTATAAATGAT
>CAZTIY010000075.1:0-5642 GCA_964613765.1 uncultured Eubacterium sp. | reverse complement strand
ATATGATAGCTTCCGATCATGCCGGCGAGGTTGAATGTCTTACTCGGGGCATAGATCGCGACCGTGTGCTCCCTTGCCCAGTCGTTAACCGTCTGGGTCGGGATATGCTGATGACCGGTATAAGTTATATCAGCCCAGATCTCATCGCTTATGACGAGGACCTCATTTCGCTCAAAAACCTCCATGGCTTTCTCCAGTTCCCAGCGCTCCCAGACGCGGCCTCCGGGGTTGTGGGGTGAGCACATGATGGCGAGGTGGCATTTGCTTTCTCTGATTTTTTCGTCCATGTCCTCAAAATCCATGCGGTATACGCCCTGTTCGTCTTTCTTAAGCTCGCTGTACACCGGTACGCGTCCGAGCTCCTGAATGTCCATGGAAAAGCCCATATAGAAAGGTGTATGGAGAAAAATCGCTTCCCCCGGTCGGCTCAGAGTCTCCACGCAGCTTGTCACGCAACCGTGGACGCCGTTCTCATACCCGATAGCCTTTCTCGTGAGTCCCGTAACCTTATGGTGATTTTCCTGCCAGCGGATAATTGACTGAAAATACTCGTCAGCCGGCATATAGTACCCGTAAAGCGGATGCGTTATGCGTTCCTGAAGAGCCCGTGTGACCGACGGCGCCGTCGCGAAATTCATGTCAGCCACCCACATCGGGATGAAATCAAAACCTTCTTTCGGCCTTTCGGGACCTAATCCGGGAAAACGACCGGCGCCGTCAATCGCGGTCGCGTCCTTCCCGTGTCTGTCTATTATAGATGTAAAATCATACTTCATTGTACCGCCCTCCGTTAAATACAGTATTTATTATTTGCCCGTCCTCGCCTCAAACTCGCGAAGTACCTTAAGAAGCACCGGATCAAGCAGATCCTCCGCCTGCTTTCTGATTTCATCAGGAATACCGTAGAAGGCTTCCGCTATCCCTCCCGTGATGGCTGCAAGCGTGTCGCTGTCACCGCCGATTGAGATCGCGTTTCTTATCGCGTCTTCGAAACCGGTAGATTCCAGGAACGCCTCTATGGCCTGCGGCACGGTCTCCCGGCATGTCTCATTGAATTCGTATGTGTCACGTATCCCGTCCAGCGTAAAGTCAAGCGGATAGTAGTTCTTTATGATTTCATCCCTTATCGAGTCTGTGCTCGCGCCTGTCCGGGCGAGGTATATCGCTACCGTCACCGCCTCCGCGCCCCTTATTCCCTCCGGATGACCGTGGGTCACCTCTGTGACCGCCTTTGACAGCATCTTCGCTTCTGACAGACTTCCGGCCATGTCACCGCAGGGGCTGACCCGCATTGCCGCGCCGTTACCGTAACTGTTATAGGGTTTCGGATCGTCGGAATAAATCCAGGACCAGAATCTGTCGCCGTATCCGCAAAACGGGTAATGCTGTCCTATTTCCCTCATCCAGTATACTGCCTTCTCCCCGAGATCGCTGTAATCTCCTTCGCAGGACAAAAGCGCCTTTGCGATCGCAACCGTCATAACAGAATCATCCGTGGGCATACAGTTATAAGCAAACAGTTCAAAATCCTTGCTTCTGTGATTATCCCATTCGAAACGTGAACCGACGATATCCCCGATGATTGCGCCCAACATGATGTTTCATCCTTTCTTATCGTTCTATATGAACTGATTATTCCGTGTTCCTGTATTATTGCAACAGCCTGATCGCGTTTCCCCTGCCGAGGAGAAGATGCTCTCTCATCGCGTGGTAGGCGCCTTCCTTATCACCGAGCTCTATATAATTCATGATGAGATAATGGTAACGCGCGGCATTCTCCCTGCCCCGTTCCTCATCAGCTATAATGCCGGTTTCCACAGCATCGTTCACGCCCTCCATAATGCGTCCGAGTATCCTGTTATGAGAGATCTCCGCAAGGTAAACATGGAAAGCCGTATCAAGTCTCGCGAATTCTTCACCGTTTCTCGCGGCTCGGGAGCATGAGCGCTCTGTATCCCTGAGCTTCCGGATCTCATCTTCCGTGGCGGAGTCTATAACGAGACCCGTGGCCGGGGGTTCAATCATGATTCTGATATCATACCATTCCAAAAGGAGCTTGAGCCTGTCCTCCAGACAATTAAGTCCCAGGGGATCTCTGACCATACCCGGATCCTCGGCAACGAAAGTCCCGACCCCGCGTTTTACCGTCAGTATCCCGCTTCCTACAAGGATCTTAATAGCCTCGCGAAGAGAAGATCTGCTCACTCCAAGCTCCGCGGCCAGAGTCCTTTCATCAGAAAGTTTTTCATTAGGTTTAAACTGACCGTCTTCCAGGATCATGGTCCGGAGTCTCAAAGCGATTATTTGAGGAAGTGAATTGTTCATTGATCAATCTCCCGGATGAACAGATTAACCGAAACGGACTAAACCCGCGCACTCTCCTTCACGTTAAACACACGCGGGTTCAGGCAATCGGTACAAAGTGCCGTACATTTTAAAAACCCGGGCGCGGCAATCATACGCCCGGGCAGCCGTCCGCGAGTAACACCGTTAAGGCCGGTGCCTGAACAGATTAATACAGTCTCGGAATCTCCACCTTTTTATTAAATGAGTGGTCACGATCGGGGAATGTTCCGTCCATGGTCTCCTGGTGGAAGAGATTGAGACCGTCTACCATCGCTTTTCTTACATGCGCGAAATGCTTGACGAACTTCGGTTTGAAATCGCCGTACATATCCAGAAGATCCTGTGTCACGAGTACCTGACAGTCCACATAGGGGCCCGCGCCTATTCCGAGAATGGGCACTTTGACTTCCTGTGTCATCGCCTGGGCGACAACGGAGGGCGTGCACTCAAGAACGATTGAGAAAACTCCCGCATCCTCCAGCGCCTTAGCGTCATCGATGAGTTTCCTGGCGCTTTCGGGTGTTCCGCCCTGGACCTTAAACCCTCCGACATTAGTAGCAGTCTGGGGTGTCAGACCGATGTGACCCATGACGGGGATGCCGGCATTAACCATGGCCTCAATGGTCGGGGCCATGTTGACACCGCCCTCGAGCTTGACGCAGTCGCAGTTCGTCTCCATGAGAATCCTGTTAGCGGAAGCGATCGCCTGCTCCTTACTTACGTTGTAAGAACCGAACGGCATGTCGCCGACGATGAACGTGTTCGGTGCGCCCTTAACGACGGGCCTGATGTGATGAATCATATCATCAAGGGTGACGCCGACTGTGGTTTTATTACCGAGCATAATCATGCTGAGAGAGTCGCCGACCAGAATGACTTCAATTTCACTCTCGTCAACAATAGTAGCCGTAGTGTAGTCATAAGCAGTCACATAGCAGAATTTTCTTCCCTCATCCTTATACTTCTGGAAATCGGGAATTGTCATTTTCTTCTTATCGCCCATGTCTGATCCTCCTAATCAGGAAATTAAGAATAGCGCGGCCGGTGGTCATACCACATGGCCATTAACTGATTATTTTTTATCACACAGAATAAAAACTGTCAAGAACGCATGAGTGTTATTAACGGTCTGTTTTATTGGTTTTTCAAATACTTCGGCATTACAAAAAAACATATCCGTACAAGCCTTGAACCCCTGTCCGCCCCTTCTGCTTATGTATTTAATAAAAAACAAATTACCAATCCGGTAATACCACGTTAAAGTTTACACACGGTATTTGAGGTATGGGCGACATAGCACCGTTGCGAAAATATGTATTCAAAAAACAAATTGCTAATCCGGTAATACCACCATTACCGTAGCGGACATTACTGCCGTGCGCCTTGAAAACATACGGCGGCTAATATATACTGTCTGACGTGACAGACAGAACTTGCGGAAGACATAACTTCACGTCCCGGCAATGAAGTTATATATGATGAATTTTTATACTGTATCAGACTGCTATGCCGATGATCTCTGCAATCTGTAAGTTGTCCGGCTTTTATAAAAATAATTTTCAGGGGGAACATTTCATGCGATTTAAGAGCAGCAGAGGAAATCCGGAGAAGATCACGGGAGCGCGGGCGATACTCCGGGGGATTGCGCCCGACAGGGGACTTTATGTCCCGACTGAATTTCCCGTACTTCCGTTCAGCGGTTTTAATGAGATAGCGGAACTTCCCTACCGCGTCACGGCAGAGCGCGTGATCGGTTCGTTTTTTAACGACTATTCGGAAGAAGAAATAAAAGACTGCGTCAGCCGGGCGTACAGCCCGAGTAATTTCAGCGTTCCCGAGATCGCTCCCCTTCATAAGGCGGGAGACGTGTGGTTCATGGAACTCTACCACGGGAGAACATCGGCGTTTAAGGACATGGCTCTGTCCGTACTGCCGTACCTTCTGACTTCCGCAATGAGGAAGGAGCATGAAGACTGTAAAATATGCATTCTGACAGCGACTTCGGGTGACACCGGAAAGGCCGCTCTTCAGGGTTTCGCTGACGTGCCGGGGACAGAGATATGCGTGTTCTATCCTGCGGGCGGCGTAAGCGCGGTGCAGCGGCTTCAGATGACGACGCAGGAGGGCGGCAATGTCCATGTATTCGCGATCAGAGGGAATTTTGACGATGCACAGACACACGTTAAGGACCTGTTCGAGGATCGGGAATTCGGAAAGGAACTTCTGGACTCCGGCATCAGGCTTTCATCCGCGAACTCCATCAACATCGGCCGCCTGGTGCCCCAGGTCGCGTACTATGTCTTTGCCTACGGTCAGATGATAAAGCAGGGCGCCGTCGAAAGCGGACAGCCCGTTAATTTCGTCGTTCCTACAGGCAATTTCGGAAATATCCTCGCGGCATATTACGCATACAGGATGGGCATACCAGTGAACCGTCTCATCTGCGCGTCAAACAAGAACAAGATACTCACTGATTTCCTGAATTCAGGTGAATATGACACTCACAGGGAATTCTACACAACAAATTCTCCTTCTATGGATATCCTGGTATCAAGCAATCTCGAACGGCTCATTTATCACCTGTGCTGCGGCGATACGGAACAGACGGCAACACTTATGAACGAACTTGAGACGGAGGGAGAATATATAGTGCCGGATAATATCCGGGACGGGCTGAAACTCTTCTACGGGGGATTCTGTAATGTGGAGGATACGGAAACCGCAATAGGCGGAATGTTCCGCGAAAACGGCTATCTTATGGATACCCACACGGCGGTCGCCTATAAAGTATACAGGGATTACGTGAGTGATACCGGAGACCTGACACCGTCGGTAATCGCATCCACCGCAAGTCCGTATAAGTTCGCCTCAAGCGTGCTGAACGCGATCAGGTCGGCGTGTATACGGCCTGAGGAGACGGACTCCTTCACGAAGGAACAGGAACCTCCTTCTGACATAAACCGCAGCGCCCACGATGCCGCCGCATCCGCCGGAGCGTTCTGTGACGGGTCTTACCCGCATGAACCTGTCGGAATCAGGGCTATAGAAGAACTGAATGAGATCACCGGTGTGCCGGTTCCGGAGGGCCTTAAGGGACTTGACAGGAAGCCCGTCCTTCACGACACGGTCATCGGGCCCGGAGAAATGAGGAACGCGGTATTTACAGCTCTCCGGGTGTGACACCGCGCCCCGCAGGAGGCAGGCGACTCACAGAAACTGCGCGAAGCGAGGACCTTTTTCAGAAGCGGTGCTATGCCGCCCGTCCCTCAAATACCAAGTGTAAACTGTAACGGGGC
>CAZTIY010000074.1:4283-7619 GCA_964613765.1 uncultured Eubacterium sp. | reverse complement strand
AGCAAAAAAGGCCGTCAGGACAGCGGCACCCGAGATTATGAATTCCGACCGGGGAAGCCATTTCACCAGTCCGAGATACACGAAGATCTTCCTCGATGCCGTCTCCGGAATCAGCATGGTTCACCGGGGACGGGCTTGTAACAACATTTTTGTCGAACGTCTTTGACGGAGCGTTAAGTACGAGGATGTCTATATCAATGACTACGAGACTCCCCGGGACGCCCGCGAGAGATTGACCGGTCCTGCGTTTCTACAATGCGGAGAGGCCGTACTCAAGCCTTCAGTACAAAACGCCGGAGTTTGTGTACCGCCGTCAATAAGCATTACGTCGGCGGGCTGCCGGCCTGCATCGCGCATATGCACGCGGCTGATGATCAGTGCCAAGAATGTGACGCCTCATTCCTAAGTGATAAGAGAATACGTATACTAAAAAACATATGCTTCCAACTAAAAAATATTATAAGTAACATCCGCGACGACATCCGCGGCGGCAGATGCCTGTTCTGTTATTCGGCGCGTGAATGTGGTAGAATTGCACGTGTATGAAAAAAAACATTTTACTTACTATCGAATATGACGGCACAGGATTTTCAGGCTGGCAGATTCAGAAGGAAGTGAGAACGGTTCAGGGCACAGTGGAAGATGCCGTATCACGGGCGGTCGGTGCTCCGGTCAGACCGGAAGGGGCCTCACGTACGGACGCGGGCGTTCACGCGCTCGGACAGACCGCGACCGTTAGAGGGGATTTCAGGATTCCGACAGAGAGGCTCGCTGTCGCCGTTAATAACATTCTGAGCGGCGGACGGAACCCGGGGGCGCGTTCTGACGTCAGAATAATTTCCGCGGAGGAAAAGCCGCCGGGATTCCATGCCCGTTATGACGCTGTAGGGAAGACATACCGGTACATTATCCGGAACGCCCCCGGTATGCCGGTTTTTCTCAGAAATTACCGTTATCACATAGACAGACCTCTTGATACGGTTTCAATGCGTGATGCCGCGGAGTTGATAAAGGGAACGCATGATTTCGCGGCTTTTCAGGCGGCAGGGTCTTATGAAAGAACGACCACGGTCAGAACCGTAACAGATCTCACAATCGAAACAGGCCCGGCTTTTTCCGTTGCGGGAGATGTGTTACAGCGGCCGGTTTATGCCGCGGGCTCAGAGACGGAAAAAGACGGAACCGCTTTAAGAGAAGAGGTGTCTGCGGGTGCGGGCATATCCCGGGAGGGTTCTTTTTCCGGAGACATCTGTATTTCCGTGACGGGTGACGGTTTCCTGTATAATATGGTACGGATCATAGCGGGTACGCTCGCGGACGTCGGACTCGGCAGGATTCCCGCGTCGGCGATACCGGATATAATTGAAGGGCGGAACAGGACGCGCGCGGGGCAGACCGCGCCTCCTCAGGGACTTTATCTTTACAGAGTGTATTACGACAGGTCAGCGATGCCGGGGACTGCTCGTGACTGTCAGGCCGATGAAAGATGCCGGGGCGCGCATGGCCGTCAGGCTGACAGATGAGGGCCGGCGTTGCGCGGTACCGTCCGGCTGATGAGCGGAGCCGGGAGCAGTGCGTGACTGTCAGGCCGATGAATGATGCCGGGGCCGCGCGTGAGCGAACCTGAAATATTGTGTTGAAAACAGCAGAAGAGGAGAACGCATGGCAGTGTATAAAGATGACAGGATCTCCTGGGACGAGTATTTCATGGAAATGGCGGAACTCACCGCCAGACGTTCCACATGCCTCAGGCGCCATGTCGGAGCCGTGATAGTAAAAGACAGACATGTTATATCGACCGGATATAACGGGGCGCCGCGGGGACTTAAGCACTGTGCCGAACTCGGCGGCTGTCTCAGAGAAAGTCTCGGAATACCTTCCGGAGAGCGGCATGAACTGTGCCGCGCGCTGCACGCCGAGCAGAATGCCATCATACAGGCAGCCATAACCGGACAGAATATTGAGGACGGGACGATATATATCACCAACCGTCCCTGTTCTATATGCGCGAAGATGATAATCAATTCGGGAATCAGAAGGATAGTGGTACGTGAAGATTATCCCGATGATTTTTCCGATGAACTTCTGGCCGAAGCCGGTTTGAAGGTTATCGTGCTTAAAGGGGAACAGAATAATTAAGGATGGATACGATTGTCACAACGAAATTGTTACTCGTTGCCTTTTTTACGGCCGGGGTGATTTCTGCGCTTCTGGTCCCCCTCACGATCAGGATCGCGCCGAAAATCCACGCTATGGACGTTCCGGAAGACAGCCGGAGAATGCACGATCATGCCATTCCCAGATTCGGGGGGATAGCAATGGTTGCGGGTATTCTGATTCCGCTTGTGTTTTTTCTCCGCGGTAACGGACGTGTGATGACGGCATGCCTCGGGGGGATACTGATTTATCTCCTTGGCATGACAGATGATATAAGGGGACTTCCGGCAAAAGTGAAATTAGTCATCGAACTTCTGGTGTCCTCGCTCATGTACGCCATGGGGCTCCGCATTACGTTCATAAGTAATATCTTCGGTCCCGGAAAAGTTTATTTCGGAAGTGTTCTCTGTTTTCTTGTCACTGTGCTGTGGATCACGGGTATCACCAACACAATCAATCTGATTGACGGACTCGACGGTCTCGCCGCGGGAGTTGCCGCTATAGCGTCGCTTTCAATCGCGTATGTGGCCTATATACACGGAGCGGAACTCGGCATGACAGGCGTGTGTCTCAGCATGGTAATAGTCGCGGGTTCCGCGGCGGGTTTTCTGCCGTATAACTTTTACCCTGCTAAGACCTTCATGGGGGACGGAGGTTCTCTGTTCCTCGGATTTATGATAGCGACCATGTCGGTGATAGGTCCGCTTAAACGTTCTACACTGATAACGATGGTTATTCCCGTGGTGGTTCTCGGAATACCTATCTTTGATACATTCTTCGCGATACTTCGCCGGCTTGTGAACCGGAGGCCGATCATGTCCCCGGATAAAGGGCATCTTCATCACCGTCTGATGGCGTCAGGATACGGTCAGCGCCGCGCCGTCCTGATGATTTACGGAATCTGCGGGATCATGGGCATGGCCGCCGTGCTTGTAAGCAGAGAACTTTATAAGGATGCTGTTGTACTTGTAGTTATAGCGATAACATATCTTTATATTTTCCTGACAGATCCGCACCATACAAAACCTGTTCTTTATTTAGAGGCTGAGGAAACCGGAGCGGGCACTTCAGGTATTCATGACCCTTCAGGACAGAATCGCGAGCATGGGGATGCAGGATCAGGGGCTGAGGAAACCGGAGCGGGCACTTCAGGTATTCATGGCCCTTCAGGACAGAATC
>CAZTIY010000074.1:0-4183 GCA_964613765.1 uncultured Eubacterium sp. | reverse complement strand
CCGGAGCAGGAAATTCAGGTAATTGTGACTTCTCCGGACAGAATCACGGGCCGGAGGTTCCCGGAACAGAAACTTCAGTAGTCTGTGATTCCGGGACGGAAGATTCCGGAATACCCGGATAAAGAATCGCGAAACGAGGGACTCTTCTCCCGGAAAGACAGGAAGAGGATTCTCCGAAAAAAATAAACACAGAAAGGACGGCAGAAAATGAAAGTACTTGTTACGTATTTCAGTGCGGAGGGAACGACAGCGCGCATGGCGGAAGCGCTCGCGAAAAACATCGGGGCGGATATTTTTGAGATAACCCCGGAAAAGCCTTATACAAAGGCTGATATCAACTATATGAACCCGGCGTCCCGCTGTAATAAAGAAATGCGGGGCGGTCTGGATGTTCCGGTATCGGGTGAAGTAAAGAATTTCGGGGATTACGATTTTGTTTTTGTCGGTTTCCCGATCTGGTACGGCTGCGCGCCGAATGTCGTGAACACATTCTGCAAGGGCTATGACTGGACAGGGAAAAAGATCGGCGTGTTCGCGACCTCTGGAGGAAGCGGAATCGGGAAAAGCGGTGATAAACTTAAACCGTATGTCAGCGGCGGAGAGATCAAAGACGCGAAATGCGTAAGATCCGAGAGCGAACTCACGGGCTGGGCTGAGAAACTTATCAAGTAATAAGATATGCGGGAGGATTCTCAGGAGAATGTCATGGCGGGATATGAACGGCGGATTTCGTCCGATAAGTACGAAGACAGGCGGCGTAAGTCCCCGGTCCGGCCTGTTGTTTTCCGTGACGGCAGACTCATCATACTTGATCAGACACGTCTCCCGGGCGAAGAAATATATACAGAATTAAAAAACGCGGAAGAAGTCAGGAACGCGATAAAGAGTCTGATGGTCCGCGGAGCGCCGGCGATAGGAGTATGCGCCGCTTACGGACTTTATGTCTCCTGCAGGGCTTACGGCGGAACGGACGCGGATGACTTCATCGGTTTTTCCTCTGAAATCGCGGCGTATATTAACGGTTCACGGCCGACTGCCGTAAATCTTTCCCGCGCACTCGGAAGGACAACGGACGCGGTACGGGAGGCCTTTTCCCGGGGAGAGAGAGATACGGCGCGTCTTAAGGAAATCATGCTCCGCGAGGCGGACAGGATCGCGGCCGAGGACGCGGCCGCGAATCTTGCGATGGGAGAGTACGGTCTCACGCTCCTCAAGCCGGGAATGGGAATACTGACACACTGCAACGCCGGGGCGCTCGCGACATCCATGTACGGGACGTGCCTTTCGCCGGTCTACCTCGGACAGGAAAAGGGATACGGATTTCATGTTTTCTGTGATGAGACGAGGCCCCTTCTTCAGGGCGCGAGGCTTACCGCCTGGGAGCTGATGCGGGCGGGCGTCGATACTACCGTTATTTGCGACAATATGGCGTCAATAGTCATGAAACAGGGTAAAATCGATGCCGTCGCGGTCGGCTGTGACAGAATGGCGAGAAACGGGGACGGGGCGAATAAGATCGGAACGTCCGGCGCGGCAATACTTGCGCACGAGTACGGAATACCTTTTTATATGTTCGTGCCGACATCTACTATAGATCTTTCCTCGAAGTCGGGAGAAGACATCCCGATTGAGGAGCGGGACGGCGCGGAAATCGGCGAAATGTGGTACAGCGGCAGGATGACGCCTGAAGGAGTAAAATATTACAATCCCGCGTTCGACGTAACGGACGCGCGGTACATAACGGCGGTTATTACGGAAAGAGGCATAGTCAGGCCGCCGTACGACGTTAATATTCCGAAAATCATGTCAGAAGCCGGGAGAGTCCCGGACGGCGAAGAAGTAACGGAGGTTGACGTTCCGTGAGTTACAGAGTCAGTCTGCCTGTTTTTGAGGGGCCCTTCGATCTTCTGGTCTACCTGATAGAGGATGCCCGTGTGAATATTTACGATATTCCCATAGCGGAAATCACGGGCCGGTACCTTTCATATATCCGCGCCATGGAAGATCTGAACATAGATGTGTCATCGGAATTCATGGTGCTCGCGGCGGAGCTTCTCAGAATAAAGAGCATGATGATGCTTCCCGCGAAGAAAAGAGAAACGGTTGCCGCTCAGGCTGAAGATCCCCGGAGCGGGCTTGTGGAGCGCATCATCGCCTATAAACGATGTAAAGCGCGGGCCGGACTCCTTAAGGAAAGGGCGGAGGCCATGGAGGATGTCTTCTGTAAACCGAAGGAGGATCTGTCCGTATATCAGGAAAATCCCGGGGAATATCTGAGCATTAAACCCGAAGCGTTCTCACGTGCTTTCCGGGCATTTCTCGCGAGAAAACAGAGAGCGGATGAAATGCGCCGGAGATACGGCATAGTCGAGCGCGACCGCCGGGTGCTGGAGGAAAGGATGCGGCTTCTCACAGAAAGGATGAGAACCGGGCTAAAGAACGGCAGGAAAAGTATGGCATTCAGCGAAATCGCGGGTCCCGCGGAAGATGTCCCGGAAAGGATCGTGAGTTTTCTCGCGGTTCTTCAGCTCGTCCGCGACCGGTATTTAGCGGCTGAACAGGGGTCTCTTTACGGTGAGATAATGCTGAGAGAAGGTTCCCGGGGTCTTAACGGCGATGATGAAGAGGGAACGGCCGCAAGCTGAAAAAACGGATTGAATACACCGTTAACGAAAAGACTTGACGGCGCCTTGCGGGTGCGGACGATGAAGAGACATCATCGGGGAATTAAGTGTCTTCACACCGCCCGGGCGTCGTACGCGTGTAAGCGATAAAGAAACGGTGCGCGGGTGCACAGCTTTCAGAGCGGGACGGTACAGAAGGAGACGGCGGATGACAGATGAAAAAACCGTTAAAGCGGCTTTCGAATCAATGCTTTTTATGTGGGGCGATCCTCTCCCCGCTAAAGACGCGGCTTTCGCGGCGGGTGTAACGGAAAAAGAGGCGGAAGAAATTTTTCTTAAGCTTGCCGGGGAATATGAAAAAGAAAACCGTGGTCTCAGGATAAGGAGAATCGGCGACAGTTTCCAGTATGTCACGCCTCCTGACACCGCAGAATTTGTGCGGCGCCTTTGCACGCCCGTTAAAATGAAGAAACTCTCGCAGGCGGCGCTTGAGGTTCTCGCTATAATAGCCTACCGCCAGCCGGTAACAAAAGGCGAGATAGATCAGATACGGGGCATTAAATGTGACCGCGTGGTGGAGGGACTTTTGAAAAAGGGTCTTATAGAAGAGACCGGACGGTCAAACGCGGTCGGAAGGCCCGCGCTCTACGGGACGACGGAGATATTTCTTAAAGAATTCGGATTCTCGTCCCTGGCAGATCTTCCCGATATAGAGGATGTAGAGGGCGTCATCGCGGAAAACGATGAGAGTGAGGATGACAATAAAAACAGTGAAGACGCCGGGGACGGCGGGCAGTTGATCCTTGATTTGGACAGTCTGACAGAGGATCACCAAAACGCGGATAAGGATGAGTGACGTTTCTTCAGCCGGATATACGCACGGGCGCCGCGTATTTTATTGAGAGGAAATATCAGTATGGTACAGACCCCGGTGTGTTTAATAACCGGGCATACGAGGACGATACAGAGCGCGATGCATTTAATAAACGGAAATATCCGAACGGTTCGGGAAGGACAGTGATATGGGGAATGTAGTGCTTGTAGGCATGCCGTCCAGCGGAAAAACGACAGTGGGCATCGCGCTCGCTCGTGTCATGGACAGAAAATTTATCGATCTCGATGACAGGATCGCGGCGTGGGCCGGGATGTCTCTCCAGGAGATCATAGACGCGAACGGCCCGGACTATTTTCACTATATTGAACGTCAGGTATGCCTGAATGTCAAAGAGGACAACATGGTGATCGCGACCGGAGGAAGCGCGATTTACGCGGAGGACGCCATGGAAAGGTTCAGGGAGAACGGCGTCATAGTGTATATACAGATTTCTCTTGAAACAGTGAAAAGGAGGCTTACAAACCTCGCAAGCCGCGGCGTCACTCTCGCTCCCGGCCAGACTCTGGCCGACCTTTATGAATACCGCATACCGTTCTATGAACGGCACGCGGATCTTACGGTAAAGTCCGATGACAGATCTGTCGCTTCGGTTGTGCTGGACATTCTGACCCAGCTTAACAGATTCAAACCGCGGCTCATTACGGAGCCCGTGCTCTGGTGAAAA
>CAZTIY010000073.1:0-8129 GCA_964613765.1 uncultured Eubacterium sp. | reverse complement strand
GTTTGGGTCTCCAACATCATCGCCGGAATCTTTGCCGGAATGGTACCGGAGAATCCCAGTCCGTTCATGGATTTCGTAGGCAAGTTCTTCGGAAGCAACTATGTGTGGATCACGACCATCTCCGTCATAGTCGCGACATTCTTTGAGGGATCCGTACAGAAGATGCACGGTTCTCAGGAAATCGGTACCTACCTGATTTATCTGTTCCTGTTCGTAATCGGCGTTCCCGCCAATATCTGGACAGTTATCACGAAGGCTCCGCTGTTCCTGGTACTGACCACCATCATGGTCATCACCAACATGATTTTCTGCTTCGGTTCCGCGAAGATCTTCAATTTTGATCTGGAGTCCGCGATTATCGCTTCCAACGCGAACATCGGCGGTCCGCCGACGGCTGCCGGCATGGCCATTTCACAGGGCTGGAGCAACCTGGTAGGTCCCGCCATGCTGATGGGCGTTCTCGGTTATGTTATCGGTAACTACGCGGGTACACTTGTAGGCATCGCCTTAGGCATCTGACCCGGGCGCGTCTTTTGTAACGCGCCTCGCGGGATGACGGACGTACATCCGAAGGGCGCCGCGCGGTTCATGTATCCTGATGTGACACAGTAACATCGCGGGTCGCCGTGAGGGCTCGTCCGGATGCGGTTCAACGTGAATTAAAAGAGAAAGGTTCATTAAGAACCTTTCTCTTTTTTCCTTTTTTCGGCGGTGCGCCCGGCGGCGTACGTTTCTTGCGGGTGAAAGTACGGACTCTGGCGGATAAAATCGCTTAACTGCAACATTTCCATACTGCCATGGAAAAATGCGGATAAGTGTGCTTCAGCTTCATTCCGATATAACAGTACTCTCTGACGATCCGGCGGCGGAGGGGCTTATGAAAAGAAGGTCCCGCGATACGGACGATTCCGGCGCGGGATCTTACGGAAAACCTGATAAAAATGGTCTGCCGTACGGATGGACCTGATCTGTGTCAGGAATTTTTATTATTATATGCCTCAAGTCCGAGTCGTATCAGTTCGACTCCGCGTCGGAGATCATCCTGATTAAGTACGTACGCGATACGTATCTCGTCCCTTCCGAGACCCGGTGTAGCGTAGAAACCCTCAGCGGGAGCGAACATGACTGTTTCGCCTTTGTCATCGAACTCTGTAAGGAGGAATATCAGGAAGTCCTCCACGTTATCGACCGGGAGCTTACAGGTTACATAGAAGGAACCGCCCGGCTTGCGGCAGACGATACCCGGGATTTTGCAAAGCTCTTCGAATACCACATCTCTTCTGGCACAGTACTCCGCTTTTACTTCGTCGAAGTATGAGGGCGGGAGACGGTACAGAGCGGCCGCGCCGACCTGGTCAACGGTGGCGGTGCACAGACGCCCCTGCGCTATCTTCATAACATTCTTCATGAGAGTTTCATTCCTGGAGATTATGACACCGACCCTGGCGCCGCACGCGGAGAATCTCTTGGATACGGAGTCGATCACGATAACGCGGTCTTCAAGTCTCTTTATCTGTCCGAACGAGAGCGCCTTTCTGCCGTCATAGGCGAATTCACGATATACCTCATCCGCTACTATCCACAGATCATGTTCTATGGCGATGTCGCCGATTATTTCCATTTCTTCCTCTGTAAGTACGACACCGGTGGGGTTTCCGGGATTGATGCAGCAGATGGCCCTCGTTCTGTCTGTGATAAGAGGTTCTATCTGCTCACGTGTCGCATAGGTGTATCCGTCTTCGACCTTGGTGGTAACCGGAACAACTATCCCTCCGGCGGCTGTCGCGAATGTATGATAGTTGGTATAGAACGGCTCCGGGATCAGGACCTCGTCACCTTCGTTAAGTATGGAGAGGAAGGTCATGATGAGGGCTTCGCTTCCGCCCGTGGTCACAATCATATCTTTTCTCGCGATATCCATATTGTATGTCTTGAAATAGTCAGAAATCGCGTCCTGAAGCTCTGTGATACCGCCTGACTCGGCATACGCTATCACTTTACTGTTATAATTTCTGATTGCTTCCATGAAGCACGGGGGTGTCTCAACATCTGGCTGACCGATATTAAGATGGTAGACGTGCTTGCCTTCCTCTTTAGCTTTCTGCGCGATGGGATTGAATTTTCTGATGGGAGAAAACTGCATCGCCTCGACTCTGTCGGATATTTTCATTTCTTCTTTTTCCTTCCTGTGAACAGGATGTTCACTTTCAGTGTTAACGGTCAATACCGCGATTCTCACGAGAGCCGGCCCGGCTGCCCCGGCAGCATCGGAACATCCGTCCGTACGCTTAAATATCAGGGGTCATCCGCGTGTAGCCGTGAATCCCGGGGAGAAGCCGCCGGTACGCAATCTTCTTAAGCTGCGCGTAGGACACGCTTCTCAATAATTTATGACTGTATTTTGACACAGGGCGCGGATTTGTCAATAGAGCCGGATATATTGTCAATTTACCGGCAATTACTGACAGGGGAGAGATTTTTTAAACTTCTCTCATTCACGCTCATTCTTTTAAACAACTTCATCAAAGATGATGTAATGCTCTCTTTTTTCACATCCATGCTCTGACATGAAACAGAGCAAAAAAGCTGTTAATCTCTGCGGAAAACAGGTTCGTCACAAATACAGACAGGGCTATCTCTGACAGCGCTGTCTCTTACTGCCTGGCCATGATAAGTCCTGCCCGTTGCACCGTTTGTCACGGCTGAAGAACCGCTCTACTTCAATGCGGTCGGCATTGTCCTGTTTTTTCTCTCTCAGATCGTCATTAGCTTTTGATCTGCGCCCGGGCTTCGGTCCGGAGACTGCGATATTATGTTCCTTATACTGCAGATACGGATTCTCCGTCAGTTCCTTTATAACCGCTCTGTCTGACAACCTTTTCCTCTTCTGAATGATCTTGACACCGAGAGCCATCCGAAACGGTATCGCGGGTCTTCCGGTATTTGGAAGGAAACATCGCAGCGTATTTCTCTTCCATTCTGATCCATGGTATTCTGTCCGCCAGCCGTCTCCACTTATTGGATGCGTCAAGCTGCATGCCGCAGGACTGGTTGAAATCCGTAAACGAATACTGATGGCTCAGTTTTTTACCGGCTGATACGCAGTCGTTAATTATAATACTCAGTTAATGTTCCGCCGCCCTCCGTCTGTTAAACAAGTTAGCGTAAAATTTTAGCAGGCGAAAAAGGAGTTAAACAATTTGAACTTGCGAATCTTCTCGGGGGGGGTATAATAGCACTATTATTTTTTCCGGACGATATGGTGGTTATTCACAGAAAACAGGCAAAAAAATATGTTTACTCCAATCAATATTAAGATTGAACCGATTTTAATACCGTGATTATCAGAGTCAGATGAGCGCGACATAAAAATTATAAAAAGGAGTGCTGTTTATGGATATTCTTATTAAAAATGCGAGGATTATTGACGGAACTGGAGCTCCGTCATATACGGGAGATGTCGGTGTCTCTGATCACAAAATAGTCTTCGGGGAACTTCCCGGAGAGGCAGATCTTGTTATAGACGCCTCCGGAAAATGTGTATCGCCCGGTTTTATCGATGCTCATTCACATGGGGATAATATTCTGGGGAAAGAATATGGTGACCTTTGCAAGATAAATGAGGGATTCACAACCCAGATCGCCGGAATGTGCGGATGCTCCATGGCCCCGGTCGCGGAGGAGAATCTGGAAGGACTAAAAGAATTTCTGAGCTCCGGATGCGTGGAATTTCCTGAAGATTTAGCAAAGTGGAAACACTGGTCGGATTATCTCAATTATGTTGAATCACTGCCGAAGGCTCTTAATACGGCTCTTTTCGTCGGTTATAACACAGTGCGTATAGCTGTCATGGGCTATGACAATCGTAAGCCGACGGAGAGAGAACTGGAACGTATGAAGGATATGGTGAGGAATGCCATGGAGCACGGTGCGATTGGCATGAGCAGCGGACTTGCTTATGTTCCCGCAGCGTTCGACGATACCGATACCGTGGCGGAAGTCGCGAAGGTACTGGCCCCCTACAACGGAATCTATACGTCCCATATCAGAAACGAATCCTTCGACCTTGCGGCTTCCGTGGAAGAGGCAATTGAGATAGGACGAAGAGCGGGCATACAGGTGAACATATCTCACATCAAGGCAATGGGACGCAGCAACTGGGGAAATGTTTCCAAAGCCTTAGACGTAATAGAGAAAGCGAGAGACGAGGGGCTTAAAGTGACATGTGACCAGTACCCGTATAACTGCAGCATGACACATTACTATCCGTGCATGCCGCCCTGGTACTTTGCCGACGGATTGGAAAAGGCGGCGGAGCGGCTTAAAGATCCCGACATGAGGAGTAAGGTACGGGCCGAGATGGAGTCTCCTGATACGGGATATGAGAATCTGTATCTTAACGCTGGAGGCTGGACCGGCATAACGATATGCGCCTGTGACGCCGTCCCTGAAGCTGAGGGACTCACCTTTGCGGAGTATGCGGAAAAGAACGGACAGGATCCGTTCGACGCTTATTTTGATATTATGATTGCGAACAAAGGGAAGGGACCGGCCGTATATCACTCTATAGGTGATGAAGATATATATGACATTATACGGAGACCGTATGTAGTTGTCGGAAGTGACGGAGTAGTTCGCACAGCGACAGAAAAATGTCATCCACGTGGATGGGGTACCGCGGTCAGGGCAATCTGCGCTTTCACGAAAGATAAAACAGTGCTTTCTCTGGAGGAGATCGTTCACAAGATGACTGGCCTTACGGCGGACATTTATTCTCTGAAAGGCAAGGGGAAAATTGCTGACGGTATGGATGCGGATCTGGTTGTGTTTGATTATGAGAATCTTCAGGATAACGCAGATTACCGGAATCCCAATGCTCTTGCCGGAGGAATCGAATATGTCATAACAGGCGGTGAAGTAGTTTATCACGACGGTAAACTCACCGGAGCTAAGCCGGGGAAGATACTGCTTCGCGGAAACTGAGCAAGCGTCAAATCAAAATTCGAAGTAGATCAGTCTCGACCCTTGGGCACGTTTTTCGACGCGGATAAATAATCATCCTGAGCGCACGACAATTGTCGATCGGTTTCAGCCCTCAGGTGCGTTTTTCGGCAGAAGAGAGGCAGTCCGTTCTGTAAATTCTGTTTCTAATCGATTGCTGTGTTTACCATTAAAGAAAGGAGGCATTCTCAGGTGAATTTTTCTATCATTAAAGAGGATCAGACGATTTTACTGGTCGGTATAGTGTTCACAATAGTCGCTGTCTCGATTTTTCTTGAACAGCGTTATAAGTGGGCATCCCAGATCAGCGCATGTTTATTATGTATAGTCGGAGGTTTTGTGCTCTCCAATATCGGATTAATACCGCACACTTCTCCGGTTTATGACGTGATAAGCAACATGATACTTCTGGTCGCGATTCCGTTAATGCTGTTTAAGGCGAATGTAAAGGATATTATACAAAACAGCGGAAAGCTGATAATAGTATTCCACATTGCGGCAGTAGGATCCTTTGTGGGTATGGTATTAGTTTATTTCCTGGCTGTGAAATTCTTCCCGGATTATACAATACTGTTACCTCCGCTTGTAGGCGGTCACATCGGCGGAACAGTAAACGTTGTAGCTCTGGCTGATATGTACGGGGTTAAGCAGGATATGTTAACCGCTGTTACAGTGATAGGAAACATGTGCAATATCGTTTTGATACTTGTATTGAAGATGTTGACCAACAGTAAGCGTATGCGCAGATATCTGCCTCATCCGCACATTGACAGCTTTGAAAAAGAGGCAGGCGGTGACGATATTGAATCAGGCAGGACTTTAGCTGCGAAATTCTGGGGAAGCAAGGATATCGGACTCAAGGATATCGCTGTCGCGCTTGCGACTACATTCGTAATAGTTGGTGTCAGCCAGTTCATCGCGAACTGGGTGCTTTCTCTCAATCCGCCCGAGTTCATAGCGAACCTTTTTGGAAGTGTCTACATGATAATGACACTTATCACTGTTCTTTTAGCAACGGTTTTCCACAAGTTTTTTGACAGCATTCACGGAACAATGGAACTCGGAAATATCTGCTTTCTGCTCTGGTTCTGCACTCTGGGAATTCAGGGTAACATCTCCCTGATGCTGGAGTATGGCGCAGTTCTTCTCATAATTTTTGGAATTGATTATATTGTCAATTTAATCTTCAGTTTCGTGGGGGCCAAATTGACGAAATCCAGTCTGGAGGACGCCGCTTTGGCGAGCATAGCTTCAATCGGAGGACCTCCGACGGCTGCAGCTATGGCGGTAAGCGGCGGCTGGACTAAGATGATAATTCCGGGGCTCCTCGTCGGACTCTGGGGCTACGTCATCGGCAATTATTGCGGTATTCTGTTCGCGACTCTTTTGGGGATTCATTCGGCGTTGCTGTAAAGATCCTGAATGGTTGATTACATATACTGTGAATCCTTATGGGAATCCGTGCGGCGTTGCTGAAAAGATGCAGATAAAGGCAATCAGGGTTTCGCATAAATGATATTGACAAAAGACACTGATATTCGCATCAGATCAAGACGGAAGTTTCTTCCGTCTTTTCTTTCGCGCAGAGCGGCAGATGCGAATATGCCGTCAATTTTAAAGAAGTGGTTGATATGTTGCCGTTGCGCCGGAAGTGAATAATGTAGTATAATCAGTGAGCGTCCCGGGGAAAGCCCGGGATACGAGTATATGTTCAAAGTTTATGATTGATGTTTTTTTGTGCCCCGGTGAATCCGGGCCGCCGGCTTCTTTCTCAGGCGTTAAGTCTGATTCGGAAAGTCATAAGATAAGGAACGCGGTGCGGTCAGGGTGTTCGCGGGCAGGGAGATTTGAAGAGGAGGAATGCTGTTATGAAATGGGTATGTTCTGTATGCGGTTACGTCTATGAGGGTCCTGAAGCTCCGGCTAACTGCCCGCAGTGCAAGGCTCCCGCTTCCAAGTTCGTCAAACAGGAAGAGGGAATTTCTTGGGCGGATCAGCACGTTGTCGGAGTCGCTCAGGGTGTCGATCCCGAGATCATCGAGGATCTCAGAGCGAATTTCAACGGTGAGTGCTCCGAGGTCGGCATGTATCTCGCGATGTCCAGAGTAGCTTTCAGAGAAGGTCTCGCGGAAGTCGGTCTCTATTATGAAAAGGCTGCCTATGAGGAGGCTGAGCATGCCGCCAAGTTCGCAGAGCTCCTCGGTGAGGTCGTGACAGATTCCACGAAGAAGAACCTCGAGCTGAGGGTAGAGGCGGAAGCCGGTGCATGCGCGGGCAAGAAGGCTCTCGCGACGAAGGCGAAGCAGCAGAACCTTGACGCGATCCACGATACGGTTCACGAGATGGCGAAGGACGAGGCACGCCACGGAGCGGCTTTCCAGGGTCTTCTTAACAGATATTTCAAGTAAGGACGGGTATGCCGGTATCGACCGGTGTAATAAAAGAGGGGAAACGCGAAATTCCGTTTCCCCTCTTTCTTTTTGAACTGACTTATGAATTTTTCGACGGTTCCTGAGGTAGTTCTTTATTAACGTTCCGCCGACATTTTAACTGTGATACCGTTCATGCAGATACGTTCATGTAAATACTTCCGAACCTGCTTGCTCTTAACGCTCCGCTGATATTTCGACCCTTCCCGGTTAAGTCCGGGTCAAATTCCGGCATGACATTTAACGAACACTGACTTCCTGAGATTGCATCTTAAATCTCGAGAACCTCCTGTACCACTTTTACGCTGTTCCTTATGCAATCCTTGCATGAGCAAAGTACAGTGCCGGAATCAAGCCCTTTTATCTCGCGGCAGACCGTAGCCCCGCAGAGTTCCTTAAACCGGTTGTAGATCTCGGTTGAATATTTATAAGTATCTTCTTTGGAATGCGGATCGGCGAGATTTCCGTTGCTTTTTGAAAGTCCGGCAAGCATGATTGCTGCCGAAAGCGCGCCGCAGTTACCTTCCATACAACCCATTCCGCGTCCGAAGGCCTCGCCCGCCCTGAAAAGGATGTCCTTAGGTACGCCGACCTCGTCCGAGAAAGCGCAGAGAACTGCCTGGCAGCAGTTATACTGGCGGTTGTGATAAATTATCGCCTCTGTTTTTTTGTCCATATATACCTCTCCTCTCTGTCCGA
>CAZTIY010000072.1:0-8175 GCA_964613765.1 uncultured Eubacterium sp. | reverse complement strand
CTGTACGCGCGTATTGCACCCGGAACCCGGATTCACACCGGGCGTTTTCCCGGTTCCTGTTCCAGGGCGCGGGATGCCGTTCCGGGCGCGGGTTGCGGGTCCTGCGGCGCAGTATATAACCGTCCGGGACATCGGCTCGCAAATGCGCTTCCGTGCCCCGCGCATTCCCCGCCGCGTCCTGTCCGGAAGCGCGCCCGCCGAAATCATTTCATATATTCGTCTTTGATCTGCTCGTACGGCACGGTCGCGGGATCTCTTCTCTCCATGTTATCGTAATGATTCCTCAGGAAAGGTTCAACCACATAATAGAGCAGTTTGCCGTCGAGGTCAAAGTAAAACACCAGGAAAAGTCCGGCGTATGCCGCCGCGAGAAGTCCCGCTGTTCTTTTAACTGCTTTCTTCGCCTTTTCGTTCATGAAAGGTCTCCTTTCTGCCAATCACCGCCGGGCGGTTTCCGTTGTCCCGCGCTTCCCGCGCTGTATGCGCGTATTGCATCCGGACCCGGGATTCACACCGGGCGTTTTCCCGGTTCCTGTCCAGGGCGCGGGATGCCGTTCCGGGTGCGGGTTGCGGGTCCGGGCGCGGGATGCCGGTTCGGTCGCACTGTATATGACCGTCCGGGACATCGGCGCGCCGCTGTACGGGGCCGCTTGCCCGGCGCAGTTCGCGCCGGGGGGGTCTGTCCGGAAGCGCCCGCGCGGTCTTTACCAGCTGTCACTGTCGTCGAACTCAAGGAGTGACGGATCGAGCGGTTCTTCTCCCATTACGGTGAACATATAGTCGTTTATGATCTTTCTGATTTCCGACCTCGGCACCGTCCTCTTGTCCGGAAGCGCGTGCGGCATCCAGATAGCGTGGATGTTCCTCGCCCTGAACTCGTCCTCAAACAGACCGACGACGCCCTGCATTCCCTTGCACTGGAGCTGGTCATACATCATTACCATGTCGCAGTGGAATTTCTCCATGTTCTCCCAGAGCTCGAATATGTGGTGGAGTCCTCCGACGGCCATTCTCCTCATCGGCGCCCACTCATGGTATTTCGCCATATCGAGGAGACAGTGCTCGTAGGTGTCGGTCCTTATCTCCATGTCAAACATGAGAGAGTCCATGTTGATGACGGTGTTGAGACCCCAGCAGTTGTACGCCCATGTGCACCACGATGAATAGTAAAGCGGAGCGCACGACCACGCGATCACTCTGTGCCTCGTCATCGGGAATGTGTCGATATCCTCCCTTACGCACTTCTCCATGATCTTTCTGACCTTTGCGTCCATCTCGTGCCAGCCGGGCCTGTTGCCGTACTGCGACTGGAAAATTCTGTACAGAGCCTGGGCCACGCCGTTCACGGGGGAGTTTCTGGTGTTCGCGTAAACGTCCCATTTCTCCCACTCGAACCTCATAAGCTCGTTCTGCTCTTCAATGTTCTTCACTAGCTCGTCCCAGTGGAACTCGACACCGAGCTGTTCCTCAATGAATTTCCACGCGCCTTCAATCTCTCTGGCGCAGTTCTCAAGGACGGAATCGTCATCGAACTGCATAGGCTGCGGCATCGCGAACATGGGCTTGTTGATCAGCCAGTCATGGATGATGGTCGTCGCGACGGAACCGTCACAGGCCTCGTTGGATGTGATATACGCGGGGAAGAAATCGGGCATGTCATCTTCGATGAACAGTCCGGCTTCCGCCTGGCACATCGGGCACGGGTCGCCCGGGAGTCCGTAGGCCTGAATCTTGTCAATGTAGTTAAGCACGGTGTGGTTGTTAACGTGGCAGGTCACGAAATACGGAACCATCTGAAGAGGTATGTTCTCCATCTGATCCTTGAACGGGTAGAAAATGCCGCCCCAGACCGTCTCGTCGTGCGCCATCGTCTTCGCGCGAAGCTCCGCGCTCCCGCCCATGGTGATGTCTCTGTTGAACATGCCGCACGCCTGGGTGAGCATGGCCTTTACCATTCCTCTGTAATGCCACGCGGAGGCCTTCATTACTTCGCCCCTGGTACCCTCAAGGCCTCTGTCGAACCAGTGAAGGAACGTCAGATATGTCTGACCCATCCATCTGTATCTCCAGATCCCCTTTACGAACTGGACTGCGCCCTTCGGCCCGCCGAAGGAAAGAACGTCATGCACGGCCATGATATAGTTGTAAAGCCATATCCTGTTGAAATAATACATGGTGTCCTTTATGCCGCGCCACTCTCTGTGCTTGTAGAGTCCGGTCTTCGGCACATAAAGGTCGCCGAGTCTTCTCTCACCGTGAGGCTTTCCGTAGACGAAATCCCGGACGAGCTTCTTCGGGTCGGTGTTCTTAAGGTTCTTAACCTTTTCCAGACCTTTCTCAACGCCTTTCTTTATATCCGGTTTTTTCATTTCTGCTGTCCTCCCTGAAGCTTCTTCAGCTCCACACTTTCAACAAAAGCCTGGCACCTGGTCCTCAACTGTCCGGACGCGCTGTTGATATATTCTTTTTCGATGGAGCAGACAGGAATGCCGTAATCCCTCGGAATCACGATGGTGTCGATCATTCTCTCATAACTCCAGTACTCGCAGAACTTGTTGGACACCACGATAATGCCGTCGGCCTTGTACTCCTTCGCGTAATCGGCTATGACCTGCTTGCGGTTCCTCATCTCCCGCTGTTCCATGAACCTCGCGCACTGGCTTGTAAGGAGATAGTGTTTGGCTATTGTCGTAAGCGCGTCGTCGCCCGGCTCGACCTTAATGTGGTTCCTCGCCTCAAGCGAGCCGTAGCAGTATCTGTCCGCCACAACGAGCGCCCCGCAGCTCTCAATGAGCTTGATGAAGTCGGGGTCGTCGTTCTCGGAACCCGCGACAAGAACCTTAACTCTGTAATTCGGTTTGTCGTCGGGCTCTCTCGTCTTAAGCTCCTCCAGCGTCTCTCTCAGCTTGTCAATGATGAGATACTTGGGGCATACCATGGATACGAGCGTTATCACGCTGAACTCGTAACCCGTGATGGTGGGTCTGTCAAGCTTCCGGAAGTCGCCTATCGCCGTAACGATATCGTTCACTTCATTATTGATCTCGATCGCCTTCATGATGGCTTCATCGGAAGTGTCGACACCGAACTCCCTGTTGAGGAAATCGAGGACGTGGATCTGAAGCTGCTTTTTATAATGGTCGATGCTGTTCTCATTCTTCTTAAACGGCACGTCGGTGAAATCGGTCTTGAACTTCACGTTGTCGATAACGCCGTCCATATATTCCAGATGCTCCTGGAACCTGGCCGTGACCGTGCACGTCTCGGTGGAGAGCTGGGCGTCCAGGAAGTTGTATCCGCCCTCAAGCGCTCTCTCAAGAAGGGATCTGCCGTAGTGGCAGGTTCTGCTTGACATGTAATAGGAGGCCATGTCGGGCGATGTGCAGCCCGGCGCTCTCAGTCTCACCGCGAAACATCCCGGTAGATCGAGGAGCGCCTCCGGCATGAAGTAGCATGTATAGCCGAGACACAGCTTTCCCTCATCCTTGGCCCTGCGCACGAGCTCGTTGTTCGCCTCCTGAAGCAGATCCTCAAAGTAGATCAAATGCTTTAAGTCGCGCATTATGTCGTCACCTTTCTTAATAATAAACTTTAACTGATAAATACAGCGGACCCGCATACGCCCTGCCGCACCGCACCCGCAATCCGAAGTACATTCCGGGGCCGGAGTGAAACCGGGTCCGGGGCCCGAAGTACATTCCGGGAGCCGGAGTGAAAACGGGTCCGGGGTCCGCTCAGTGATCCGGTACAGGGTACCCGGCGACATGCGTACATGACGGCCGGGGTTCCCGATCCGGTCCGGCCCCGCGTACGCCCGGCCGCGTACAGTTGCTCAATCGCATAATCCGGCGGAAGGCGAACCCTCCACCGGATCTCAAATGCTCTCTCTTTATTTACTCAGGGAATGCTCCGGCGGAAGTGTGATGAAAAGGCCCCGCCTGTTTCACCGGATCTTCAGTTCGTAAAAAAGCGATATATCTTATATTGTCATCGCGACATCCCACGCGCTCCAGATGACCTCTCTCAGGGCGCCCCACTTGACACAGGTTCCGCACCTGTGGAGATGCCTGTTCTTTATGCTGGCGAACCGGTCGTTCGGGACGAATCCGAGTCCGTTCACGACGCAGTCGCACTCCTCTCTCCAGGTCTCCCCTGTCTTAACATCCTTGATTACGCAGTAGCCGTCGCCTATCTCCGTGACCGTCGAGGTGAGATGCACGGGGACGTTCTTGAACGGCAGAGCCTCTCTCAGGAACGAAGAGTTCGCGAGGCAGGTTCCCGGAGCCGTGATAAGGTCATCGGCGTACTCGACGACAACGGGGTGCTTCCCGGCGAGGACGGCGTCGTATGCCGCTTCGCAGGAGGAAAGGCCTCCGCCGAGGAACACGATCTTATCATAGCTGTCTTTATTGTCGCCGATCAGAAGATCAGTGAACGAAATCGTCTTGTTGAATCCCGGAATCTGAAGCGCCTTCGGGGCGGAGCCGACGGAGACAATGACATCATCGTAGGATTTCAGCAGGGAGTTGACATCGGAAATCTCGGTGTTCAGCCTGATGTCGATATCATACTTCTTAAGCTCGTTCTCATACCACGTCATGAGCCTCTTGTCGCCGTCCTTGAACGACATCGCGGAGGCCGTGTTGTAGAGTCCGAAGATCTTATCGCTCTTCTCGAACACTACGGGGTGATGCCCCCTCTTCTTAAGAACGAGAGCCGCCTCAAGACCGCCGATTCCGGCGCCCACCACCGCGACATTCTTCGGTTTCTTCGCGGGTACGATCTTATACTTGTTATGCTGCATGGTGCTCGGCGTCAGAGCGCAGCGCGCGAGCTGGAGAGAGTCCTCCAGAGGCTGCGTGTTCGCCGTGTGAAGAGACTTGGCGAAGCTGAAGCAGGCGTTGTGGCACCTGATGCAGGGCTTGATCTCCTCGTCCCGGTTCTGTCTGATTTTCGTCACCCACTCCGGGTCAACCAGGTTCTGACGGGCTATGCCGAGAGCGTCGATCCTGCCCGCCTTAATCTCCTCCGCGGCGACCTTAATGTCCATCTTGCCGGCGCAGACAATCGGCTTGTCGGTGAAGTGCTTGATATGCTCGACTTCCTCCATATTACAGTTGTCGGGCATATATGCCGGCGGATGAGGCCAGTACCACGCGTCGTAAGTTCCGTTGTCGCAGTTGAACATGTCATATCCGGCGTCGGCCAGATATTTGATGGCCTTCTCCGATTCTTCCATGTCGCGGCCGAACTCCTTATATTCCTCGCCCGGCTGCGCGCCCTGGAGGAATCCCTTTGTCTTCGACACGACGGAGTATCTGAGTGAAACGGGGAAGTCCTGTCCGCACTCCTTCTTGATTTCCTGAACGATCTCGACCGCGAATCTGTACCTGTTCTCGAACGAGCCGCCGTACTGGTCCGTCCTCTGGTTCATGTTCGCCATGGTGAACTGGTCAAGCGTGTAGCCCTCATGGACGGCGTGAATCTCGACACCGTCGACGCCCGCCTCCTGAAGGAGCTTCGCTGTCTTCCCGAACGCCTCCACCATCTCATGGATCTCATCCACCGTGAGCATCCTGGACTTTATGGAAGGATACCATCTGTTCGGGGTCTCCCCGGAGGAAGCGCAGCAGTACTCTATGTCGACAAAAGGTTTCGCTATCTTTCCGAAAGCCTTGTTCTCCAGCATCTTGACGAACATATCGTTAATCGCCATGGAGCGGCCGAATCCAGCGGCAAGCTGGACGAAGAGCTTGGAACCCGACTTATGAAATTCAGGAATCCACTCGGCAAGTTCCTTAAACATCTTCTTATTGTCATAGAGCCATCTTCTGCCCATCGTGTCTCTGACACACTGCATTCCGGGAAGAACAAGGCCGACGCCGTCCTTCGCGCGGCTCAGAATGTGGTACGCGGCCTCCTTGTCGAAGTGGCACGGCTCGAGCCATCCGAAAAGAGAGGTCCCTCCCATGGATGTCTGAACGATCCTGTTGGGAATCTCCACATTTCCTATCTTCCAGGGCGTGAACAGAGGTTCATACTCTTTCTTCATATATTATTACCTTTCTCCGATAAACGGGGCCGGTCCGAAGACGCGGGACACCGCCGACGTACCGGCGGCCTCCCAGGCGTCTTACGGACCTCAGGCCGCGTCATGTCATCCGTTTATTCCCTGAACGTCATACCTGCGCGGTTTCTCAGGCTTTCTTCGCGTCAGCGCCGTTCTTGTTACCGGTGAAGTTCACTATCACGGCGACGACCGCAACGGCAGCCAGAACACCCGCCGCAATCCACGGCATCGTTCCGACAGCGGAACCCGCGACGCTCGAGAACACCGTACCCGCGTGCGTTCCGTAAACAATGCCGAACACGCCCGCTACGGCAGTCAGAGCGGCAAAGACTCCGGCGGCCTTGTACTTCTTAAGCAGTGCAAGCACGGCCGCAAGGATAGCGAGAGCGGCGGCGACGAGCGCGGCGACAGCGCCGACAGCCCTCCCCGTGAGTTCCGCAGTAATGGCCACCCCGCTGTCATCGGAATAAGCTCTTCCGGCTTTAACGGCTTCCAGACCTTCAGAAATTACGAGATGTCCGTCCTCATTGTCAAACTCGTCGTCACCCTTCATCCTGTCGTAGATGCTTACGAGGTTGCCGTCGGCCTTCGTCGCCATCAGAGTGGCGAGTCCGTCCCTCACCTGCTGCTCGCCGTCTTCATACGTGGCAAGCTGTTTCTTTCCGTCGGCGAGAGCCTTCTCGCCTTCAGCCACCTGCTGACGTCCGGCCTCCAGCTGGGCAGGAGCCGCCGCATAGTCGGCAAGACCCTGGTTATATTCCTTAACGCCGGCGTTATAAGTCTGCAGGCCCGTCTGCTTCACCTGCCTGAGCCCGGGCATCACAGCCGTGAGAGCGGCGTTGACCTTCTTCATATCCGCGATGAAAGTATTATAGCTGCCGTTCGCGGCAATATCTTTCTTAAGCTTGGAGACTATGGTCTTCGCGTTAAATCCGGCCTTCTTCGCCGCGGCGTTCATGCCGTTAATGAGCTGGGCGTTCCCGCTGTTCATCACTCCGCTGAAAATCTGATCAAGTCCGGCGACCATCTGAGCGGCTCCTTTTTTAAGAGTGGGATAACCCGCAAGAGCCTGATCAGCAAGAGCAATCTTTGTATTCAAACCGTCAGCCATTCCGCCTAACTGACCTGCGATCTGGGTCAAATCACCCGCAAGCTGTTTGGTTGCTTTAGCTTCACCTTGTGATTTTACATTACTGACTAAACCATTCAACTGAGTTTTTTGTTCTTCATTCGCTGCGAAATTATTGATTAAGGCTGTCAGAAGAGTCTCATACTGTGTCACCACACCCTTAATTTTATCGGTACCATCAGAGCTGGCGGCAAGCTGTGTGAGACTGGTCGCTAAATTAGCAAGTTGCGTTTTGACTCCGTTTAACACCGGAAGCGCTCCGCTGAGAACGACTTTATTGTGGGATAAATATGAATCAGAGCCGCAGAATGCGTTATACTGCGCGTCCGAGAAGGCCTTGGATTTCTGAACTGTTTTCATCTTTGCATTCGCGGCTTTAAGTTCATCCTGCAACTTTTGAGCTTGCTGCGAATCCTTAATAAGCCCGGCTTGTACGGCAGTAGGCAGTAAACCCTCCAGTTTTGTTCCGAGTCCAGCAGCCTCAGCTATTGCGTCCGAACTTGTGTTGTTTTTCATTCCGTCTCTAAGTGCCGGATATTTCGCGTTCAACTCCTTAAATCCGGCGGATACCTGGTTTATCCCGCTCATCAGAGTGTCAAGACTCGCAAGCTGCGCTTTGCCTGCACTCAGCTGTTTGCGCCCCGCGGCGAGCTTCGCGGGAGCAGCGGCGTAGTCCGCTTCGCCCTGGGCAAGTGTCGCTTTGCCTTCCGCCAGAGCCTTCTCGCCTTCCTCGACCTGGACAAGTCCGTCGAGATAGGCCTGCTCGTTTTCCTTAAGCTGATTCAGTCCGCCCTCCAGTTTGTCCAGGTTGGCGGCGGACTCTTCTCCCTTAGTCTCCCAGTAGCTCTTGCAGTCAAGAACGTCTTTGACATTCATGACTCCGCCCCATACTCCGAACAGGGCAGCTACTATGAGGACGATACTTACAACTTTTTTTGCCATGTAGAATCTCCTCTCACTGCTGAAACTTATAAAT
>CAZTIY010000071.1:3086-8196 GCA_964613765.1 uncultured Eubacterium sp. | reverse complement strand
TCTTCCGGCAAACTCTATAGAAGTGTCAGCGGCGAAAGGATCACTTAACACGTTCATCTCCAGCCTGACGTGTTCATGGAGCCAGTCATAATTCCGCATGAAAGTTCTGCCGCCTCCCTTTCCGCCGGGTCCGGGCGTCCTTCCCGCGCAGGCTCTCCCGTCACAAACCGGACAAACCAGGCAGCCCGGGCTCAGTATATCGCGCGCGCGGCTCCGCACTTCCTCCCATGTAAGTTCATTACCCATAAAAATCACCCCGCATTACGCAGAAGTATTTACATCTTTTTCTCAAATGTCCGTATGTATACTTCCGGAGATGCCGCGGACAGGTTCACACTTCTCAAAAATATTGTCCTGAATTCAGCCTGCTTTCAGCATCTCGTAAAAATATTTATTATCCGTTCGCACGCGGCCGTCCGCGGCGAGCGAGTGCCGCCGCGGATATCAAAACGGCATCTCCGATCATCGTTACCGGGTCCCCGTCTGCATCCGGGCAGGTTACGGCAGACTTCCGGCACACAGATCATATTATACCGCTATTATGAAAAAGTTGTCAGGAGAATGAAAATCTGTTATGAATTCAGGCATTATTAAAATTTTCACTTCCTTCTTGCGGACGGTATACGCACCAGTCAGGCTTTGCCGCGTCATGATAAAAATAACTTTTACCTCCCGCCAGTCTGACAGCGCGCCGCTCCGCGGAAGTGATGAAAGGAAAGTATGATTTCGATATAAACAGGCTGCCGGGTAAAATTGTGAAAACAGAGAATGAGCTTATCGCTGAACTGAAAAGGCCCGACCTCGCTTCTTCGTGAAACTGCATGCTCATCTGCGGAAAATTTCCGCAGCGGTGTTATGCCGCCGCTCCGACAGCTGCCTGTGTTCACTTGTCCTTTGAACAGTAAACTGTTTGCAGTCTTCGAAAGCGGTTTCTCTGACGTTTCCGCGAAACTTGCCGGCGAAAAGTGATATAATTGCGGGGCGGGTGTATAAATGTGCGCGGAACTGAGCGTTGAAATAAACCGCGGAAGAACAATACATAACAGATACAAGTGATATAATTGTAAAGATGGTTTTAAGCGGGCACGCGGAACCGGGCATTGAAACATATTGCGAACAGATTGCGGAAGAAACAATAAATAAAATGGATAAGGGAGAAGTGCATCATGAGGAGAGTCATAACTTACGGGACATACGATCTTCTTCATTACGGACACATCAATCTTCTTCAGAGAGCAAAGGCGCTCGGCGATTATCTGATTGTCGCTTTGTCCACGGATGAATTCAACCGGAACATGAAACATAAGAAGTGCTATTTCACGTATGACGAGAGAAAGCGCCTATTAGAGGCGATACGCTATGTGGATCTTGTGATTCCGGAGGAAAGCTGGGAACAGAAGATATCGGACGTAAAGGAATATCACGTCGATACATTCGTAATCGGAGATGACTGGACAGGAAAATTCGACTTTCTCAAAGAATACTGTGATGTTGTCTATCTTCCGAGGACGCCGGAAATATCTACTACCCGGATTAAGCACGACCTCAGCGGCAAATAACCGTTTCCCGGAAACCCCGGGATCTGCGCGCCCTGATATGAGGAATATCAGTATGAAGTACACGGGAAGATATATGTCTCCTTTGGGAGACATTCTGCTCACCGCTGACGAAACCGGCCTTACGGGCCTCCGGTTCAGAGAACAGAAGGTCTGTCCCCCGGATATGCCGGCGAATATGACGGAGAATATGTCTGAGGAATGCCCGGCAATCAATGAGGCGAAAGAGTGGCTCACTGTTTATTTCTCGGGGAAAGAACCGGATTTCGACGTGCCTCTTCACTTTACCGGCACTGCATTTCAAAATGAAGTCCGGGAAATACTTTGTACCGTTCCGTACGGACACACTATATCCTACGGGGAGATAGCGAGACGGATAGCGGTTAACAGAGGAATACCCCGCATGTCCGCGCGTGCGGTCGGCGGAGCGGTCGGCAGTAACCCTGTTTCAATTATCGTGCCCTGCCACCGTGTCATCGGTTCTGACGGAAATCTCACAGGCTATGCCGGCGGGCCGGATAAAAAAATCGCGCTTCTCACACTGGAGGGCGCGATGCGTAAATACTATTATATTCCGGATAAAATCAAATGATTCCGGCAGACAAACCGGGGCGGCCCGGAGATGAGAACCGGCTATCCGGACAATAAGGCGGCAGGGCTCCCGGACCGTTAGGAGCAGCGCGTCAGCGCCGGAAGTCAGAAGAGGCGGCAGGGCTCGCAGACCGTGCAGATACCGCGTGAGACCGGTTCATGCAAGATTCCGTCCGGTCGGCGAGCGCCGCGCGAAGACCCGGTTCATGCAAGATTCCGCCTGCCCGCCCGGCGAGCGCGGCGCGAAGCCCCGGCCCATGGCGGATTCCGTCTGCCCGGCCGGCGAGCGCAGCGCGATAGCACGGTTCATGCAAGATTCCGCGCGGCCGGCGAACGCGGCGCGAAAGCACGGTTCATGGCGGATTCCGCCTGTCCGGCGAGCGCCGCGCGAAAGCACGGTCCATGGCGGATTCCGCCTGCCCGGCCGGCGAGCGCGGCGCGATAGCACGGTTCATGGCGGATTCCGTCTGCCCGGCCGGCGAGCGCAGCGCGAAGGCACGGTTCTGTACGCGTCCGCCGCCTCTTTCTCCTTAAAAGGCTTCGTTCTGATTATTTTTTTATTTTTTCAGCCTTGCCTTAAGCAGCACCGGATTGTGGTCGGTGTACACGAATCCCTTATCCAGGGTCTCCATGGATGTGACATCGATATTATCTGATACGATAAAACCGTCGATCACATAATACTGGAAGTTCTCCTTATCCGCGCCTTTATACGGTTTATTCAGGAGTCGGCAGGATGGAACCTCGTTATTCATGAGAGCGGTGAGGCTCCCGCCAAGATCGCCGACATCTATAATGCCCGGCTGCCACAGCCCCTCTCCCTGCGGATAAGGACTGAGATCAACGTCTGAGAAAGTCTGGTTGAAGTCACCGCCCGCGATGACATAATTTCCCTTCTTCCGCTCTTCCGTGAGTACGGACACCAGTTCCCTTGTCTGTTCCGCCTTGCCCTCGCCGCTGTCATACGCCTCCAGGTGAAGGTTTACGAGCACAAGCTCCCTGTCAGAATCCTTAAGCGGTACGCGGGTCGTGAGAAGACACCTCTTCAGATTGCACGTCCTGATCGGCCAGCTGAAAGGACACGGCAGACTGATGCGCGAGGCTTCAGAGATATCATAGGAAGAGAGCGTCAGAACCCCGCTGTCCACTTTTCCGATAGGAGGCCACGGATAAGGCACATAAACGGCCTTATAATTGTTGGCGAAACTGTTCTCATATCCGCTGAACGCATCCGTGATAAGAGCCGCCTCGTTATTATTGTAAGAGCGTTTGGAATCCCGGTCTGTCTCCTGGAAAAAGTACACATCGGCATCCTGACCGGCCGCTTCCTTAATGATACCGTCCATGTTGGAGAGCACTCTTTCCTCGTCGGAACTCATGACGTCCTCGCCGCCGTCCATGAAGAAATCCGCGTCGTCCCCGAGCGCGCCGTAGCCGATGTTCCAGCTCATTACAGTAAGATCGTCACCGGGGGAAAGCTCCGCGGATGATTCCCCCGCTACTTCCGTCTTTTCAACTTCTTCCGGCTTGTATTCCGCGACGGTCAGGACTCCCAGGAAAACTCCGACCGCGACGACGACCGCCGCCAGTATTATGAGTATGACCTTTAATACTTTTTTCATTATCTGTTTATTCTCCTTTCACTGCATCGCGTTCCGGACAGGCCTCGCATGAGGGCCGGAAAGTATGTGACCTGAAATTTCACATCTACGGACAGCCGCTCCCGGAATCAGGCGATTCTCCGGTCGGAAGGCCGCGTATCCCGATCCGGTGAACTTCCGGCGGCATACGGCTCCGATCAGTACCGGCGATTCTGAATCCTCCGGCTGCGCGACCGCGCGGCCTCATCCCTGTTCCGAATGCTCCTCCAGCCACCTTACAGCGCAGTGAGCGAGGCAGGCCGCGCCTATCGGGAGAACCTCCTCATTGAATTCAACCTTCGGATTGTGGGCGGGGTAATCGCCGCGCTCGTCCATATACCCGGCGGAAATATACATGAGTACGCTCGGGACACGCTCGGCTATAAGCGCGAAATCTTCTGACGCGCTGGAAGAAATGCCGGGATAGCCGGTCAGATCCGGGATCGGAAGTTCATTCATGTACCCGGAGATTTCGCCTGTCAGCGTTTCGTCACAGACCATGGTGGGTATGCTGCACGTGAACACAAGTTCCGCGCTGCCGCCGTAAACTGCGGCAACAGCTTCAGTAACCTCACTGAGACGGCGGAGAAGCTTGTCACGCGCTTCTTTTTTATTGGTGCGCATGGAGCCCTTCAGAACGGCTGTCTCCGGTATGATATTCGCCGCGGAACCAGCTGTGAACTGTCCGATCGTGAGGAGACAGGCATCGCTGGGATTGCTTTCTCTCGCGATAAGTTCCTGCAGCGCAAGGTAGATATGCACCCCGATATTGATCGGGTCTATGGACAGATGCGGATAAGCGCCGTGACTGCCGCGTCCCTTAATATGAATCTCGAACATGTCGACAGAAAACATCATCGTTCCCGATGCGTTATATAAGTACGTCCCGACGGGAATCCTCCCGGGACTCACATGGTACGCGAGAGCGGCATCAGGCTCAGGGTCCTCCAGAATCCCGTTTTCTATCATGTTCCGGCTCCCCTGGAATATCTCCTCTGCCGGCTGGAACATGAATTTCACCGTTCCCTGAAGCGATGCTTCGTCTTCCTTCAGAAGTCTGGCAGCGGTAAGCAACATGGCAGCATGAAAATCATGTCCGCATGTATGCGCGCAATCCCCGGCGGAGGCAAAGGGAAGGCCGCTTTCTTCCGTCATCGGGAGCGCGTCCATATCAGCCCGGAGCAGGATTACCTTCCCGCCTTGTCCGAGAGTCGCGGTTACACCTTCGCCGCATTCCGCCGGCTCAAGGCCGTATTCCTTAAGTTTTTTCATGACATAGGCGCGGGTCTTCGGCAGATCAAGCCCGGCTTCCGCGTTCATGTG
>CAZTIY010000071.1:1850-2986 GCA_964613765.1 uncultured Eubacterium sp. | reverse complement strand
ATGCCGCGGCGGATTCACGGCGGTCGCGGACGCCATACCGCGGCGGATTCACGGCGGCCGCGGACGTCCTGTTTCGGAGGATTTACGGCGGTCGCGGACGCCATACCGCGGCGGATTCACGGCTTAAAGATTACGTCAGTCCATAATCTAAGTTCAATAGATTTAATTGTGCCCGCCGCAAGGCAGGACCGACATAAGCGCCGCCCCGCTTCCGGTCCCGCTGTTAACGCAGTTCGAATTTTTTCATGTGCTCGAGATACAGCTTCTCGGCGCCGGTGAGCTCGTTTACGGGCCGGTGTCCGAGACCGTATGTGAAGCGGATCGGCGGTTCTATATCCACGCTGACAACTTCAGGGTCACCGGACAGAGTCCTTGCGAACTCCCTGCTGTGCAGACTTACTCCCATTCCCGCTTTCACAAGGTCGATACACCCGACCGAGCTTCCCTCATAAACGATTTCCGGAGCCGCGCCCGCATCACGAAACGCATCCATGATCAGGTTGTACAGCGCCCCTCCCCTGGTCGGAAGAAGAAGCCGCTCCATGGAAAGCTGATTTATGCTCACTTTCTCTTTCCCCGCGAAGGGATGATCGCTGAGCGCAATCGCCACGACAGTGCTCTGCACCATCGGCATGAAAATATATTCCCCCACGCCGTGGAAATTGGAGTATGTAGGAAAAATATTCACTATCTTTCTCCTGAACATCTCATACAGGCCGAACTCATCCGCTTCTACCATGGAAAAAGGCAGGTCGGGATGCTCTTTCCGGAATCCGACCATGTATTTCGCGAGGTCGTAGTACTGGGGGTTCTGCATGACGGCTATTGTGAGCACGGGACGCTTTCTGTGCGTGAATTTGCTCACTTTTTTCTCCGCCTCATCGAAAAGCGACAAAAGCTCAACGGCATACGGCATAAATATCTGCCCCGCTTCACTTAATCTTATGGACCTTGTGGTGCGGTCAAAAAGAGTCACATCCAGTTCCCGCTCCATTGTCTGAATGTGTTTGGAAAGGGAGGACTGAGTGATAAAAAGCCTTTCGGCGGCTGTCCTGAAACTCAGACACTCCGCCAGAGTGACAAATTCCCGTATATATTCCATATCCACTTCAGATCACCTCCCGGAAACAGACTGT
>CAZTIY010000071.1:0-1750 GCA_964613765.1 uncultured Eubacterium sp. | reverse complement strand
AGCGCCGGGTGCAGCGAATCTTTCTTTGCCGTGTGTAACGCACTTAACAGATTTCTCTATACATCCCGGACGATTTATTCTCTGTCGGAATGAATTAATTATAATTAAGATTGAATTGCTTTTCAACGGTTTTAAGCGCGTTTTAAGAGAAGTGTTTTAAGATAAGCGGGCTGTGAATAATAATCTTTAAATATAGACGGGCGCTTTCAATCAGTCAGGTTTCTTGACAGTTCTCTGTTTATCGGTCTAAAATAAAGTGAACTTTTATTCGGACAGGATTTTGAGGACGTATGCAGGGATTATCTGTTCTATTTGTATCAACAGGTAATATGCATGAAAGGAATTGAGATGGAATACATTCAACGTGAACTTGAACGGAAGTTCCTGAGCATGAGCAGCGTTTTCAAGGTTGTAATGGTCACGGGCGCGCGTCAGACAGGTAAGTCCACTATGCTGAAACATCTTGCAGGGAATGAGAACCGCAGCTTTGTGAGCATGGACGACAGCCGGGCAAGACAACTCGCAAGGGACGATCCTGCGCTTTTCTTCCAGATATATAAGCCGCCTGTCCTGATTGACGAGATACAGAAAGCCCCGGAACTTTTTGAGAAAATTAAGATTATCTGTGATAACACCGAAGAAAAAGGGCTGTTCTGGCTGACGGGTTCACAAAGCAGAAAACTGATAAAAAAGGCCGGGGATTCCCTCGCGGGACGCATTTGCATTTTACAAATGTACAGCCTTTCACAAAGAGAACTCCTCAAAGTCATCCCCGAAGATGAGCTCGATTTTTCTTTTGACGCACTGGCGCGCCGCAGGACGCTTTTCCCTAAAAGTGATATTGTATCTGTATTTGAACATATATGGCGCGGAGGCATGCCGGAAGTTCAGAATCTTAATGAGGAGCAGCTTCGTGAATATTACAATTCATATGTGGAAATGTATCTGATGCGCGATGCTGTGGATGACAACTGCATTACTAATACTGAAGGATTCCGCAGGTTTCTCAGGGCATGCGCGGCTTTTACCGGGAAGCTGTTAAACTGCAACGACCTCGCGGCCGCCTCCGGTGTATCCGGAGTCACTGCAAAGGAGTGGGTCAGGGTACTTCAGTCAATGGGAATAATTTTTCTGCTTGAGCCCTACTCGTCAAACGAGCTTAAGCGTCTTGTAAAGACGCCCAAATTGTACTTCTGTGATACCGGCCTATGCGCGTATCTTTCGTCCTGGACCGGGCGCGATGTGCTGATGAACGGGGCTGCGGCCGGATGTTTTTATGAGAATTATATAATAGGCGAGATTCTCAGAAATTATGCGTATGCAAAAGAGAACGTCAATCTGAGTTTCTACAGGGACAAAGGACAAAGAGAAATAGACTTGATAATAGAACGTGACAGCATACTTCATCCTCTGGAAATTAAAAAAGGTACTGCGCCTGACATGCGGGCAGTAAGGACGTTTGACCATCTCAAGACATCCGGGAAAGAAACAGGTGAGGGCGGTATAATCTGCATGGCGGATTCACCGTTCCCGATTGATGAAAAAAACTGCTATATTCCGTCATCTATTTTGTGAAACACAACGATTTTGCGCGGGCTAAAGGGCAGGAAATTCTTAATTTTTTTCCTCATTGTATGCGACCTTGTATTCCCGGTCCCTGATGAGGTATACTGTCTGCGAGGCCCTGCTTTCAGCGGGTCTTCAGGAGTCGATGAACATTTTTGATTCAAAGAATATTTGAGATTCAACG
>CAZTIY010000070.1:0-8250 GCA_964613765.1 uncultured Eubacterium sp. | reverse complement strand
TGATAAATTATCGCCTCTGTTTTTTTGTCCATATATACCTCTCCTCTCTGTCCGACATCACGATTATATCACGAATACCTGTATACTGCCACAGACACGGACTGTCAGACAATAAATGCACACCTTCGCGTTCAGAGGTTAAGTGAACACAGGCAGATATCGAGGCGGCGGCATAACACCGCTGCGGAAATTTTCCGCGGCTGAGCATGCAGTTTCACGAGGAGCGAGGAAGTGAGCGGAAAGGCGCGGGGTAAGGGGAAGCTCATCCATAACCCGGTACGCCGTATTGCCGTCATGTCCGAAAATCCGGCGCGGTGTAAGGAGGCAGTAAGATCCGGTTCGGCATTTGAAGACCGGACCGGATCAGAAAAATTAAACAGTTTTCAGTCGGCGAAAACTTCAGCGGGGTCGGGGAGTTCAACATCGAGAGGCATTGCGACCTTTGAAATATTTATAAGATGTTTATAGTCGACATTTTCGCAGAGAATATTATTTCCCCATGTCCCGCAGCTCTCGCTTACCGCCGGGCTCAGGCCGTTCGTGAGCGGTCCCCAGGCATCGGGCGTCGGCTGGTTCACGAGGACCCTCGCTACAGGGATTCTCTCTGAATAGTAGTCGATATGATTCTTATCATTAGAGAATATGCCGGCGGTGTGACCGGTGCCGCCCGATTCTCTCATGTTCTGAACAGCCATGGAGGTCGCCTCCTCGAATGTCTCATAACTCTTCAGTATCACGATGGGCCCGAGGATTTCCTTCGTAAGTATGTTCGCGCTGCCGACGACATCAAGCTTAAGCCCGACGACCTTCGTGTCCGCGGGAAGTTCGACTCCGGCCTCATTCGCGATGGTCCGGGCGTCCTTTCCCACGAGATCGGGGTTGAGTTTGCCGTTCCGGAACAGCGCGCCGGCGAACGCGTCGAGAGTTTCTTTATCTTCAAATATTACGACGCCTTCCTCTTTGAGCGCGTCGAACCATTCTTTTTCCTCGTCTTCGGGGTAAAGCAGCAGATTATCCCCGTCGCAGAGTATGCCGTTGTCGCTTCCTACCGCGATGAAAGTCTTTTTAGCGGCGTCTTTCAGGTCGTAACCGCGATCCAGGACCACCGGCGGGTTTCCGGGACCCACGCCGTAAGCGGGTGTGCCTGAGGAATAGGCCGCCTTGACCATGCCGGAGCCGCCTGTTGCGACTACGAGGTCACAGGCTTCCATAAGGGCCTGGGAATTCTGAAGGGTGACTTCTTCCAGCACCTGTATCAGGTCGGCGGGGGCGCCGCATTTCTCAAGGGCGCCGCGGATTAGTTCCACCGTGTGACCCGTGGAGTGAGCGGCGCGCGGTCCGGGGGACACGATGACGGCGTTTTTCCCTTTGAGCGCGTCCATGAAGTTTCCGAGCGGTGTCACATTGGGATTCGTTACCGGGGTGATGGCGGCGATTACACCGACGGGATGTGCGACCTCCATGATGCCCGTCCCGGGATCGAAGCCGATGATTCCGACGGATTTCTTATCTTTAAGATATTCCCAGAACGCGGTCGGTGTATCGGTATTCTTCGCGATTTTATCTTCGACACATCCGATGCCGGTCTCGGCGACAGCTTCCTCCGCAAGTTCCTCCGCGTGAAGATATATGACTTTAGCGGATTCATAGACCAGTTTATCGATCTGCTCCTGCGTGTAGTCCGCGATTTGCTCCACAGCTCTCCGTCCGCGGTCAACATATTCCTGAATTGTCATTATTTTTTCCTCCTGCAATATGAATGTTGTGATTAGTCGTCTTTCAGAAGTCAGAACTAACCGCTTAACTCGCTAATATTCCGAAATACAATTAAGATTCGACTGTGTCAGCTGATTATTTGTTTGCTGATTTATACTGCGTAATTATATTCACTCTGTACGGCAGGTACAGCATGAACTTCCGGTGTAAAACCGGAACCCGTGCGGAAATTATTTCTCCTGCCAGGTGACACCCTCTTTGATGTCGACGGAGTAGGTGATACCGAGTTCCTTTGCCCAGGCGAGGTACTGTTCGACCTGTTTTTCGTCCAGCATGTCGGAAGAAATCAGACCCTTCTCTGTCATCATGTCGCGGACGAACAGGCGAGTATAGAGAAAAGCGCCCTGACCCGTGAGATACATCTCCGCGGACATCTTAGCTCTTTCGTATGATTCTTTGAGACCGGGGGCTGACAGGTGGAGATCGACCATTACATCTTTACCGTTCTTTTTTCCGTAGGCCTCGCATACGAACGCGCCGTTATCCTCCACGATGCCCTCGTCTATAATGGCCTTTATCTCTTCGGGGGTCTTGGGCGTCGCGGGAACGTGCTTAAGTATCCAGTCGAAAGGAACTATTTTTACGCCGTTGAAATCCTCTTCCTCGTGATGAAGAAGTCCCGCCTTATAGAGACCTTCCGAAAATTCAATCCCGACTCCGCCGTATTTGAAGTAGGCGTTCCTGCAGCCTTTGAAATATTTCTCTCTGTTGAAACCGATGTAAACGGGCTCATCGTGTGCGTGTTCAACGAGAGTGACCTCACGGCCGCATTCCGGCCAGTTTCGTTTGATCGGATGGCTGAAAGGCTTTGTCCTGACATGCTCGCAGTTCTCAAACGCGTACGCGTCTTCTTCCATATCACAGAGAGCGACTTCAGGCGACCAGAAGAACGGGATGAAACGTTTTGTGCGGGTTCCCTCATAGACCATGCAGCAGATTGTGTCGCATTCATCGAGTTCCTCAACCGCCTTTCTCGCCACGACGCACATGACACCGGGGGCGGAACCCGTCCCGATAACCGCGGTCGTACCGTTCTCCGCGAACCGGCGGCCGTACTCTGTATACATATATCTGATTCCTTCAAGCCATGTGTCATACTCCGGATATCCTTCAACCACATTTTCACAGGCGGAGAGATCCTGATAACAGCATTTCAGTTTCAAAGCGGCGTTCATGACGTTTACGCCGAACTCGAGCGGCATGACGTTCACGATGAGTTCGCAGCCCTCCGCAGCCGCGACGATTTCGTCAACATCGGCTGCGTTTACCTGTCTGGGCGTGCCCTTCTTCATAAGTCTGCAGACATTCTCCGCGGCCTTAATGTTATAGTCGGCGCATACCACTTCTTCGATATTCGGTTCTTCGTCCAGTCTGCGGCAGATGGTGGAGCCCTGCGCTCCGCAGCCGCATACCATTACTTTTTTCATGGATTGTCTCCTTTCATATAATAAATGTAAGTCCGGTCAGCGCGGAAAAGACGGTTATGTTGTAAAATTCCCGGCTATTGATATTTATTTTACCGGTTTATTTTACCGGTTGTTCTTACAGCGGATATTTTCAAACTTCACCGCCGCGTGCCGCCTCGAACCGGGGTTTTATGCTGATCTCACAGTGGATATTTTCAGACTTCACCGCCGCGTGTCGCCTCGAATCGGGGTTTTATACTGAATCTTACAGTGAATATTTTCAAACCCCACCGCTATATGCCGCCTCGAACCGGGGTTTTATGCTGATCTTACAGTGAATATTTTCAGACTTTTCCGGAGGAGCGGCCGCTCTCGGAAGCTGTCAGATTTTCTCCCGGCACGGCGCCGTGGAACTCTCTCAGCATATCATCAAGATCTTTTTTTCTTCTCTCTTCGAGAGGCTTCAGCTTAGGAAGTTCGGTTTTCTTACCGATGTATCTCATGATGAGGCCGGCGACAATCATTATTACGCCGAGCACGAGACAGAGTATCAGCATCGCGTAGAAATTGCTGAAGAATCCCGATCCGTGTTCCTCCAGATAGTACTCAACGCCGTAGCTTCCTTCATAGAAGTACAGCCATACGGCTGCGGCGACGCTCATGGCTCCGAAAAGAGCGAGGTAGTTTCCTATGTTGTAGATATCGCCGAGGTCGAGTCTTGTCTTCGGATTGATCGGATAAAGCTCGGGGTCGTCTATCGCGCGGCCTTTGTAGACCCATTTGCAGACCATGTAGGCGAGGAGTCCGCCGAGAATTACAACGAAGCCCGTCACGAAGTAGTCTGTCCCGTTCACAAAGATCGTGAAGAGGCTCACCGCGACCACACAGGCGGACAGTGCGAACAGTCCTAACTTTCCGCCCGGCATTACAGTGAGGCCCATGGCCTTCCGCTCTTCTGCCGGGTACATGACACGGAATTTAAATACGCACGCTACTATCATTAAATACAGATAGAGCTGAATGGGGTTGGTCGCCATGACAAGCGTGGTGAAGTCGAACTGGCAGGTAATGATGGTGAAAATGGCCAGAAGGATGATGGAAACCGTCGGGATTCCGCGTTTATCGACTTTCTTCATGATGTTCGGGAACATGTGATCGTCGGCCATGACAAAGAAGGCCCTCGAGCCGTGCGCTATGTACGAACAGAAAATGGAGCAGTTGGAAATGATGGCGATTATGACGAACAGGACGCCCGCCCAAGACCCTACATGCTGGATGAGGACGTCCGCGTACCCGACAGCGCCGCCGCCCTGGTCAACGGACCACTGGCTCCAGGAGCCTATCGCGGCGAGGGCGCCGAGCGTCGGAAGGACGTAGCTCAAGGCGATCACCGGGCCGGAAAGCCGCATGGCCTTTGGGATGATCTGGGGATTCTCCATTTCTTCGGCCATGTTGGACATGCATTCATAGCCCATATACATCCAGATGATGATTGCGGTGCCGTCACCGACAGAGTGGAGGAGGCCCTCCTCCGGATTGAACAAAGGCTGTACAGGATTGTGCTCCCAGTTCGCGAAACCGACTATGGCGACCGCGGCGAAGGCGGCGACAACGAGCACCGTGAAAAAGGTCTCAAGTCTTTCCAGCCAGTCGAGGCCGATGATATTAACGATTGTGAAAATCACGACGACCGCGACTTTTACGAGGAAGGTGCCCGTGGGAGTAAGGTCGATGAGTTTTGCGGCGTAGCCCGCGACTAGTGCGCAGTATTCCGCCTGGCACAGCCACGTGGTAAGAGCCGACCAGAGTCCTACCTGCCAGCCCCAGAATTCTCCGAAGGCGTAGCGTCCCCAGGAATAGACGCCGCCTTCATTGGGAAAGATGGAGCCGAGTTCTCCGACCATTTCGCAGAGCGGGAATCCCCATATAAAGGGGAAAACGATGAGCATGATGATAGTCACGCCCGGGCCGCTCGCGGCTATAGCTTCTTCGATACCGAAACAGCCTGCCGCGACGAAGGAGAAAATGATAGCGATAACGCCTATCGTCGTCATTTTCTGCTTTTTAAGCAAAGCAGTGTTTTTTTCGTTCACTTTGAACCTCCTTAAAAAAATTCATAAGTACTGATGACGATGTGTAATAAGACGGTTGATAAAATAAAGTTGATAAAATAGCGGATAAAATAACAGCCGCAAGTTGATTTTACAATTCGCCGGTAAAATGACGGATAAAGCAGCAATAAATTAAATCAGTCACGGGTGCAGTCCGTTACGGTTCGCCGGCCGCGCGGCTCAAATGAAAAAAGAGACAAAAAGAACGCGCAGCATCCTCTCTGTCTCCCTGCCAGTTGGTTATAGCCTCATTGGCTCCGCGTAACGCGGACTTTCCAGAGTTCCGTCGAACGATCTTCCGTTTGCCTGTCATTTTCTGCGGCGTCCGCCAAACGCCGCCTTCACGCTTCGGCCTTCCCTGCGGAATGTCTCGGATCGTTTTCATCCGGTTGATATTCATTAAATCTTCACGAATAAATGCTAACCCGGTTACTGACCCGCGTCAAGAGTAAAAATTAAAAGTCTTGTATTTTAAAGTATTTTTTGTTTCAGTTCGCACATGGTATTTAAGGGACGGGCGGCATAGCACCGCTGCGAAAAAAGGTCCTCGCTTCGCGCGGTTTCTACGAGTCGCCTGCCTCCTGCGGGGCGCGGGGTCAAACCGCTGCACTTAAACCCCGCGCCTTACCGCTCACTTCCTCGCTCCTCGTGAAACTGCATGCTCAGCTGCGGAAAATTTCCGCAGCGGTGTTATGCCGCCTCCGCGATGGCTGCCTATGTTCACTTATCATCTGAACAGTAACGTATATATCGTGTCTCTAAACCCGCAAACGGACGTTTGGCACATACATCACAGTATTCTTATGATTCATAAGATGTTTTCACATCCGTCTCTCCGGCTTTGTCCGTCAATTCACCGCCATAGCCTCTCCTTCACAGGGGTCATGTAAGAGAGGTTTCGCCCGGTCAGAAATCATTTGATTTTCACTTCGTTATACATGTTCAGGTATTCACGCGCTGAATTTGCCCAGCTGAAGTCGAGTTTCATGTCATGGGCTGTGAGCGCGTCCCAGTCCTCTTTGTTCCGGTAACGTGAGAGCGCGTTTCCGACGGCGGCGCGGAAATCAGCTGCGTCGTAACGCTCGAAAAGGAATCCGCTGCCGTTTCCGAGCGTGCAGTCCTTAATGGAGTCCCGGAGTCCGCCGGTGCTCCTCACTACCGGAACAGTCCCGTAGCGGCAGGCGATCATCTGGGAGAGACCGCACGGCTCCGATCTCGACGGCATGAGAAAGATTGAACTTCCGGCGTATATCCTGTGCGAAAGCGCGTTATCGAATCTTATGAGAGACCGGACTTTATCCGGGTGACGCTCCTCAAGGCCGCGGAAAAAATTCTCAAGGTCACGGTCGCCCGTCCCGAGCGCCACGAACTGACAGTCATTTTGATTAAGAATATCATCCATGGAGGCCGAGACGAGGTCGATTCCCTTCGCCGGGACGAGGCGGCTTATCAGCGAGAGCACGGGAACGTCGCGCTCCGGAAGGCCGAGTTCCTTCTGAAGTTCCGTCCGGCAGATGTATTTGCCGGAAAAGTCGTCCGCCGTGAAATGAGCCGGAATGAAGGGGTCGTTTCCCGGGTCGTATGATACAGTATCAATCCCGTTCAGGATTCCTCTCAGTTTATTCCGGCTGTCACGGATGACCGGATCCATGCCGAAACCGAACATCGGGTCGCAGAGTTCGGCAGCGTATGACGGACTTACTGTCGAAACAAGATTCGCTGTCGTGATTCCGCCTTTCATCAGGTTGCAGCAGCCGTTGAAATCGAGAAGGTGTTCAGAGCCGTCAGGCATACCGATCACATCGTGAATGACCTCCGGTCCGTACTGACCCTGATATTCCACATTGTGTATCGTGAAGACGGTCGCGACGGAAGGCAAATGATAAATCGCGTCCTGATATACGGGGACAAGCGCTGTCTGCCAGTCGTTCGCGTGAAAAATGTCGGGAGTGAAATCCATAAATTCAAGAGATTCGAATACGGCTCTCGAGAAGAATGCGAATCTCTCGCAGTCATCGTAATAACCGTAAAGGCCGTCACGCTTAAAATATTCCTCATTATCTATGAAATACACGGTGATGTCGCCCTGCCTGAGTTCGAAAACCCCCATATATTTCTGGCGCCATGAAACGGGTATGTATTTATAACCGAGGAAAGTCATCTGATCGCGGCATTCCTGAGAGACCGCGGAATAGAGAGGCGTTATCACTCTGCAGTCTATATTCGCGTCCGGGATTTTATTGAGCGCACGCGGAAGGGAGCCCGCTACCTCGCCGAGGCCGCCTGTTCCGGACCAGGGGCGGACTTCAGGCGACGCAAGCAGAATGCGAAGAGGGGCAGGCTCGGCGGCCTTCAAGCCGGATTTTGATTTCGCATGCGAATTATCATTTTCGACGTTTTTCGACGCACCCTTCGCGCCGGTTTTCTGTTTCGTTTGCGAATTATCATTTTCGACGTTTTTCGACGCAGCCCTTGCGCCGCTTTCAAATCCAGTCCTTAAACCGGTTTTCGGGTCCGGTATTTCCGCGACCTTTACATCGGGCTTCTGGTGCGTTTTCGCGGAGGTTCTCGTTTTTGTTTTTCTTTTTTTATCACCCGGCGCCGGACCTTCCGGAATATTTTTCATCTTTCCGACTCCTTTCTGCTGCCGTGCTGTTTCGGTGAACAGCATACCGCTTCCGGATAATTTCGATTCTGTTGTCAGACTTTCCGGAACGCGGGACCTGTTACCTTAACACTGACAGATTTATTACAATAGTCAGTAATTTGTCATACGGTGCGAGAGGCCCGGGACCTTCATACATTAAAATAACCGGTACTGCGGGACTTATTGCCGCCACCCCGATAGCTGCCTATGTTCACTCCTCTGAACAGTAACGTTCGTCGTTACTGTTCACACATGGTATTTGAAGGTCGGGCGGCATAGCACCGTTGCGAAAAAAGGTCCTCGCTTCGCG
>CAZTIY010000069.1:5389-8252 GCA_964613765.1 uncultured Eubacterium sp. | reverse complement strand
GAGAAGAGCAGCATATAACAATGGCGCTTCCCGCTTTGTCCGGGATAATACTGGTGAGGCGGGGCGAATCCCGGTAACGGGAACGGCTCCGGCAGAAAGAGAAAAGTTCCGGCTGTATTATGTTCGTGACGCTGAAGATAAAAGCCCCGGCCGTATGATGTCCGTGACGCTGAAGATAAAAGTCCGGGCCGTATGATACACTGCGGGGCGGTCTCCCGCAAGCAGGTAAATTTCCGGCACCGGCAAAGCCCGGTCCGGGCAGAACGGGTGGAAAATGTATTCAAACGTGATTTATTTTGCGGTTTCGTTTTGCGGATATATTTAAGAACGATTTATCGGATATAAAAATCAGAAAGGCGGAGAGAAATGAGTAAAAAAAAGCAGTGCGTGGCCATGCTGCTCGCCGGCGGGCAGGGGAGCAGACTTATGCCTCTCACGGAGACGATAGCCAAGCCCGCCGTACCGTTCGGCTCCAGGTACCGGATAATCGATTTTCCTTTGTCGAACTGCATTAACTCCGGGATAGACACCGTCGGCGTGCTGACGCAGTATCAGCCCCTCGAGCTGAACGATTATCTCGGAACAGGGGACCCCTGGGACATGAACCTGAGACACGGCGGGCTTCATATACTGCCGCCCTATCAGGGCACTTCCGGCGCCGACTGGTTCAAGGGCACGGCGAACGCAATCTATCAGAACATCAGGTTTATAAGAAGGTACAATCCGGATTATGTCCTGATTCTGTCGGGAGATCATATATATAAGATGGATTACGATCTCATGCTGCAGGAGCATATCAGGAACAGAGCGGACTGCACCATAGCGGTCATCGATGTGCCGCTTGAAGAGGCGTCAAGGTTCGGGATAATGAGTACCGATGCCTCCGGACGGATAACAGAATTTGAGGAGAAGCCGGCTCATCCGAAAAGCACGCAGGCTTCAATGGGCGTATATATTTTTTCGACGGGAAAACTCATAACCTACCTTGAAAAGGATGAGGCCGATCCGGAGTCCTCCAACGATTTCGGGAAGAATGTCATCCCGGCAATGCTCGCCGACGGATGCCGCATGTATTCATACCTTTATAAAGGCTACTGGCGCGACGTCGGGACACTCAACTCATACTGGGCGGCCAACATGGATGCAATCGGCATGGATCCTGATGAAACGCCTCTGATTCTGAATGATTCCGGCTGGCGCATTTATTACCGACATAACCACATTCCGCCCCAGTATATAGGTAAAGACGCCGAGATAAATAATTCCCTGATCGGTGACGGCTGCGATATCCGGGGTAAAGTCGAACATTCCGTCATATTCGGGGACGTGGTCGTGGAAGAAGGCGCGTACGTCAGGGATTCCGTCGTTATGACAGGCTCCGTGATCCGCCGGAATGCCGCTGTCTCGTACGCCATCCTCGATGAAGGCGCGAGAGTGGGTACAAACGCTCAGGTTAAGGGTGATCAGGAAAAAGGAAAACTCACCGTAATCGCGAATAACGCCGAAGTAGAGGCCGGAGCGGTCACGGAACCCGGAGCCGTGGTGAAGCAGGAGAAAGGAGAATAGCATGGATCTCGCAGCAATCGTATTCTCTGATACATACGGAACAGAACTGAACAATCTCGTTCTCAGAAGGACACTCGCCGCGATACCGTTCGGAGCGCGGTACAGACTTATCGATTTTACTTTGTCCAATCTGGTGAACTCCGGAATCCGGAACATAGGGCTTGTCGTCAAGCAGAACTATCAGAGCCTCCTCGGCCACATCCAGTCCGGCAGGGAGTGGGACCTCGACCGCAAGAACGGCGGGCTTCAGATACTTCCGCCCTTTTCTACGGAAGGTAATACAGAAAAGGTGTATAAAAACAGGCTGGAGGGGCTCATGGCGAATATCTCCTATTTAAGGAGACTTGAAGAGGAATATGTGATCATAACAGGCTGCGATCATGTATATAACGTTAATTATTCCCTCGCTTTTGACTTCCATATACAGAGCGGCGCGAGGATCACGTGCCTCTACGCGAACAAGCCGATAAACCCTGAGGACGGACGTAACCTGTCCTGGATGACCGTGACGGAAGCAGGGGATGTAACGGAAATACTGACATCGCAGGACAGACCCTTCCCCGGCGCCAAACTGTCACTTAACACATACATAATGAAGAGGAGAGATCTCCTGGAGATTCTGAATGAGACTTACCGCTCCCGCCATGAGAGTTTCCGACATGATATCGTGGATGCCATGGTGAAGGAAGGGGGCGGTCAGGTCAGGGCAGTAGGTACGGATGAGAGAATACTGTTTGTGAACACCGTCCCGGGGTATCTCAAGAGCAGTCTGCTTCTTCTCGATCCCGACATCAGAGAGAGCCTTTTCCGGAATGAGGAGAGGCCGGTCATAACAAAGGTAAAGGACAGTCCGCCCACCAGGTACGGCCCGGAGGCCCGTGTGAGCAATTCTCTCATAGCGGACGGCGCCATCATCGACGGGACGGTCCGTAATTCCGTGATATTCCGCGGAGTCAAAATCGGATCGGACGCGGTCGTTGAGAACTGCGTCGTAATGCAGGATACGACGGTAAGCGACGGTGTCCGGCTGAATTACGCTATATTGGATAAGGAAGTGTTCATCGAACCGGGGCGTTTGCTTTCCGGATATCTGACGCGCCCGTTCATGGTGGAACGCAACTCCAGAATTTGATATAAGAACCGGCGCGGGATCCGGAGCGGAAGAATTACAGCGGCGGACAGGTATCGGCCCTGCGGAATCCGGGCAGGTTACGGCCCGGGCGGACACCGGCTGAACCCGGAGCGGTTCTGAGTGCGGCGCGGAATAATACGCCCGGCCGCTGTTACGGAAACCGGG
>CAZTIY010000069.1:2941-5289 GCA_964613765.1 uncultured Eubacterium sp. | reverse complement strand
CCGCTCCGGTCCGCGTCCGCCCGGGGTTTTCCCGGGCGCCGGTGAAACGGATCTGCCTCAATACTAGTTTTGATATACGGAAAGAAGGAATCAGCGTGGGCATGAACGCGCAGGTAGTATTTGACTCAAGAGATGAAATGTTCAAGAAACCGGCAGGTGCCGTAAAAGAAGGAACCGTTACTCTGTTCCGGCTCCTGACCGCCCGTTCCCTCGGGGTGAAATCTGCGGAATTACAGATTACATTTGATAAAGACAGTTCCATGAGGACTTTCGGCATGGAAGCCGGAGAAACTCCCGTAGAAACGGATGATTTTCTGATGTATACGGTGAGCGTACCCATGGAGAAGAGAGGTCTGTACTGGTACTCTTTTATACTTCACACAGACGGAAGCGATATCCATGTAAACAGATCGGATGCGGACAACCGCGCTGTCATGAGTTATGCGCCCGGTTTATCATGGCAGCAGACGGTGTACAGGCGTGATTATGAAGTGCCGGAATGGATAGAAGGCGGCGTGTTTTATCATATATTCGTGGACAGGTTCAATCATTCGGGCCCGTACGCGGAGATGGAGGGAAAGATTACCAGACGGGACTGGGGAGGAGTCCCGGAATACAGACCGGACAGTGAAGGGAGAATACTGAATAACGATTTCTTCGGCGGGAATCTGAAAGGCGTTACGGAGAAACTCCCGTATATTCACGCTCTCGGCGCCACATGCATATTTCTGAGTCCGGTCTTTAAAGCCTTTTCCAGTCATAAATATGATACGGAGGATTACATGACTGTTGATCCGATGTTCGGGACAGAGGAGGATCTCAGTGAACTCTGCGCGAAGGCCGGCGAACTCGGAATGCGTGTCATTCTGGACGGGGTTTTCGCGCATACGGGTTCGGATTCGATATATTTTGATAAACAGGGAAAGAACGCGAGCAGGCGCGGAGAAGTGTGTACGTTCTCTGACGGAGACCCGGTATCCGCGGGAGGAGAAGAATATGCAGGAGACGCCTGCGGGGAGAATGCCGGGATAAGCGGCCCCCGCGATTCTTCCGGAGAAAGCGCCGGGGCGGAATCTCCGGAAAAAGGAGCCTGGGGCAATCCCGATTCCCCGTACCGGGACTGGTATTATTTCCGTCCGGACGGGTCGTATGAGGCCTGGTGGGGTATCGACACACTGCCGAAGGTCAATAAGTCGAGTGAAAGTTACCGTGAGTTTATCTGCGGCGAAAACGGCGTCGCGCGTAAGTGGCTGAGAGCCGGCGCTTCCGGCTGGAGGCTCGACGTGGCGGACGAACTTCCCAATGATTTTCTAAAAATCCTCGCGAAGGCTGTCAAGACGGAAAAGCCCGATGCCCTGTTTCTCGGAGAGGTCTGGGAGGACGCCTCGAATAAGATTGCATACAGCGAGCGGAAAAATTATTTCGAAGGTGACAAGCTCGATTCCGTCATGAATTATCCTTTTAAGGACGCTGTCATAGATTTCGTCAGAAACGGTAACGCGGCGGCGATCGCGCGGACGGTTGAGAGCATTGTGGAGAATTATCCTAAAGACGTCGTCGACTGTCTTATGAATGTTCTCGGGACACACGACACCGTGCGGATTCTGACCGCTCTCGGCGGAAGAGATCTCGGACCTGACCCTGACAGAGAATTGCAGGCGGCAACGCGTATGGATCAGGATGAGCGCCGCCTGGCGGTGAGAAAACTCAAGACGGCATGTGTCATTCAGATGACGCTTCCCGGCGTTCCCTGCGTATATTACGGGGACGAGGCAGGCGTCGAGGGATATAAAGATCCGTTCAACCGCACATGCTATCCGTGGGGGAATGAGGACCGGGATATACTGAACTGGTATAAGAAAGTTATAGCGTTCAGGCGCTCTCATGACGTATATAAAAAAGGAAGCTACCGCACAATGGCAGCGATCGGCGGAATATATGCGTTCGAACGCTTTGATGAGAATGAGGAGAACAGCGCGGTTATCACTGCCGCGAACGCCGGCGGTTCGGATGAAAAGCTGATTCTGTCCGGAACATGGAGGGACGCTTTGACGGGAGAAGTCTATCGGGGTAACATCACATTATTTCCGGGGCAGGTACTCCTGCTGACGCCCGCCGGGTCAAAATAATAAGCGGACGGATTATTAGTCCGGCTTATACCGGACACTAACGTGTCGTAAAAATAATCAGCGGACAGATTGTTGAAGGAATCCCGGCGGTTATGGAGAGCGGCGACGATTTTTGTCGATTTTCGTCTGAAACCGTCGAATTTCGTCGAAAGCCGTCGCATTAACAATGCCGGCGCGGAGAATAAAAGCGGGGCGATTTTCGTCGAGGGTCGTCGAAAA
>CAZTIY010000069.1:0-2841 GCA_964613765.1 uncultured Eubacterium sp. | reverse complement strand
CAATGCCGGCGCGGAGAATAAAAGCGGGGCGATTTTCGTCGAGGGTCGTCGAAAATCGTCGAAAAATTACGGGAATCATCGAAAATCGACGCACCGGCGGTGTCGGCGCCGCGAGCGGGAACAGCAACGATTTTCGTCTGAAACCGTCGAATTTCGTCGAAAGCCGTCGCATTAACAATGCCGGCGCGGAGAATAAAAGCGGGGCGATTTTCGTCGAGGGTCGTCGAAAAACGTCGAAAAACGTCGAAAAACGTCGCGTACGCGGCAGCTAACCGCCGCGCCTTGTAAAGAAATAACGGGAGGGCAGGAGATATGAGTATTGATGAAAAGTGTCTGGAAAATTATCAGAAATGGCTTGACGCGCCTCAGGTTGACGCGGAGACAAAGGCGGAACTCAAGGCAATACGTGATGACGAGGAGGAGATAAAGTCCCGTTTCACAGCCATGCTCGAATTCGGAACCGCGGGGTTAAGAGGTATAATGCGTGCCGGCCTTTCCGGAATGAACGTTTACACTGTACGTTACGCGACACAGGGACTCGCCAACCTGATTCTGAAATGCGGAGAGGACTTTTCAGGCGGCGTCACTATCGCCTGGGATTCACGTAACAACAGTCCGCTTTTTGCTCGTGAGGCCGCCTGCGTGCTCGCGGCAAACGGGATTCACGTGAACATATTTGACGCTCTGAGGCCCACGCCTGAACTTTCATACACCATCCGCAAGACAGGATCGATCGCCGGTATCAACATCACCGCGAGCCATAACACTAAAGAATATAACGGCTACAAGGCCTACTGGGCTGACGGCGCCCAGCTTCCTCCGGAGCACGCGAAAGAAGTCTCGGATCAGATTGCAGGGATCGACATATTCGCCGATGTGAAAACGACGGATTTCGACGCCGCGAAGGATTCCGGTCTCATCACGACGCTCGGAGAAGAAATTGACGAGGCCTATATCTCAGAGATTCTCGCCCAGTCCGTCGCGGAGGACTACGTGAAAAAAGCCGCCGATGAATTCGAGATAATATATACGCCGTTCCACGGCGCGGGTTACAGACTCGTTCCGGAAGTTCTGAAGAGGATCGGTCTTAAAAAGGTCACGCCGGTTCCCGAACAGATGGTGCTCGACGGCGATTTTCCGACGGTCGCGTCTCCCAATCCCGAGTTCGTGGAGGGATTTAAGATAGCGATTGATATGGCGAAGAAGAATGATGTAGATCTCATAATAGGGACGGACCCGGACAGCGACCGCTGCGGCGTAGTGGTGAAAACCGATTCCGGTTACGAGGCGCTCACGGGGAACCAGATTGGTGTGCTGCTCCTCGACTTTATCATAAGCGTGAGAAAAGAAGAAGGCACGCTCCCCGCGAACAGCGCCGCGATAAAGAGCATCGTTTCTTCAACCATGGCAAACGAAATCTGCCGCGTTAACGGGGTGAAGATATTTGAGACACTGACCGGTTTCAAGTTCATCGGCGAGAAAATTAAGGAGATAGAAGAATCCGGAGATTATACATTCATTTTCGGATTCGAGGAAAGCAACGGCTATCTCGCCGGGACATACGCGAGAGACAAGGACGCCGTTATAGCGTCCATGCTGGTCGCGGAGATGGCCTGCCGGTATTATGTAAAAGGCCAGAACCTCTATCAGGCGCTTTGCGGACTTTATGAGAAATACGGTTTCTTCCGCGAAAAGGTCGTCTCTCACGTCGTAACGGGGCTCGACGGCCCGGAGAGAATGGCGAAACTCATGGAAAGCATCAGAAACGAGCCGCCTGAGACGCTCGGAGGTCTCCCGGTGAAGAGGGTCAGGGATTATCTGACGGGACTCATCACTGATACCGCGACCGGTGAAACGGAGCCCACGGGACTTACGGAGAGCAATGTGCTTCTCTATGAACTCGGCAGCGGTTCCGCCATGGCGATCCGTCCGTCGGGGACAGAACCCAAAGTCAAACTTTACGTCATGGTAAAAGGCGGCAGCGCGGAGGAAGCAGATGCACTTCTTTCCGCGGTATGCGCCGACGGCACCCGTATGCTGGAAGGATAAAATCATTCGACCCCGTACTGTTCAGCCGGCCGATTACTACACGGTGTACGGCAAGGACGATGTCCGGGTAACCTTCAAGAACGGAACGGAAATAAAGGAATACCTCTCGGCTGCGATGGTCGGGAGGTATTTTTATGCTCGTAAAACCGGAATTTGTAATTATATAATTATGCTTAAACCATATGCTGATATTATTCCGAATAAAATACTATAAATTGTATTTCGGGGTTTAACATATAAAACAACTATTATTCCTAAGAATAGTAAAGTATCTATGATGCTTTTAAAATCAAAATACCAAAGACCAATACTGAACGAAGAGCTTAACATTATCGCAATTATAATACCGGATATTATTATTGAAATAATACTGTCTCCTTTTGCATACCAGCAAATAAAAGCAAATAGCGGTGTTACAAAAGTTATACCGTACCATATCAACATATATTGTATTGGATTAAAGCCGCTGAAAATAATAGTATATAAATGATAACTGGTTGTCATACCCAGGAAAAATAAAAAGGCATTTAAACCTGCTCTTAATGGTGTTTTGCTATATACAGAAATTGAAACTCCAAATAAAATCCATATGCCGAATACAGAAAACACATTTCTTAAATCTAATATTCCTAATATATGCTGCCACCATACTGTATCATCTATTGCCGTATTATCTAACCATTTAGAGAATATACCCAGCATTATTCCCAGCATTAAAATCAGAAGACTGTTTGTTATTTGTTTAGATATTTTTATTTTTATATCACCGGGCTTTCTGATACTATTTAAAAA
>CAZTIY010000068.1:0-8355 GCA_964613765.1 uncultured Eubacterium sp. | reverse complement strand
TCCTGCGGGGCGCGGGGTCAAACCGCTGCGCTTAAACCTCCGCGCCTTGCCGCTCTCTTTCTCGCTCTTCGTGAAACTGCATGCTCAACTGCGGAAAATTTCCGCAGCTGTGTTATGCCGCCGCCCCGCCAGCTGCCTATGTTCACTTGCCCTCTGAACAATTTCTCTCCGGGACGAACCGCCGTAAGCTCCGTTATTTCACCCGCACGATTCCTGGGACGCTGCCGCCGCCCGGAAAACCATAAAAATGTTGTAAGTCCTATCCGCCGCATTTACTGCACGGCGTATAACCTTTCTCGATCGCCTCTCTTTTCCCGACCGTTACATAATATCTGTCGATATACCTGCAGCCCTCTGTATGATAGGCCCTGCCCGAGTCTCTGAAGAGAAAGACCTGAGAGCCCGTTCCGGCCGCTTTCGCGTTACATTCCGGACACGGGTGAAATCTCCTCTTTATATCCTGACTGAGAACAGTGAGCTCGCACTCCGCTTTGACATAAGTACAGTCCGGATCGTGATATTTAGTCCCGTGTTCCGGAAAAATGCAGACCGCTTCATCGTCATCCGTGTCCCCGGGACCGCTCCCCGACGTTCTGACAGTTTCCGCGCCCGTAAAAGCGCGCGCTGTTATTTTCGCCTGAAAAGACGCTTTCCCGGAAATCCCGGTTCTGTTCCCCACATTAAACACGGACTTGCTGTCAATCGAGAACAAATCTTTTATCCCGGATTTCGTGTACATGTACCGGTAAGATCTTACATAAAAAATGACACGGGGCTTATTATTTTCACCGCTTACTCTAAGCGAAACCGCTGCCGGGAGAGCCGTATCGCTCTTTCTGAACGCGCTTTTCCCCTGTTCCAGTCTGACCTCGTCCGCTGTCGCAAACAGTATGTTCTCACTTTCTCTTATGACCGGAATAATCTGAATAAGCACAAGTACGGAGATAATGAAAATCGGGAATATCACGGCCGCTTCTACTATGAGATTTCCTTTACGGTTTTTCAGGCTGGTATTCATTTTCGATCTCATATTCGCTCCCGTTTACATTGAATGACGCTTCCAGTCCCGAATAATGATCTCTTAATAAGAACCCGGGACTGACCTGATTCTGCATGTTAAGCTGGATTATATCCATCATCCTCAATATCCTGATATTCTCATCAAGAAGAGCCGTGAGGAACCGGAGATACGACTGATATGTTTCCCCGTGTGTATTTCCGGGATCTATGAGCCCCACCTCTGTCTTAATCTCGGGCATAACCGTTTCTCCGGCGCTTTCTCCGGAGCCCGCGCCGCCGGCCGCCCCGGCTCCCGATCCCGCGGAATCTCCGGGCGGGACACTTTCCCCGGTTCCCGGCGAAGGCCTTCCGGAACCCGCAAAAATGCTGTCCAGATCTGTCGCCCATGATGCCTCGTCTTTAATAAAAGGGACCTTCTTTCCGCGTATCAGAAGCCTGTAATCGTTTACGCTTTCAACGAGGGCCCATCCCGTTTCGATGACAGCCGCCACGGCGGGCGCGCCTGCGGGAGTTGCAAATGCCGCGGCGGCTTCCAGTATCAGCGACTGCTTAACGGGATCTTTCAGAAGGTAGGCAAGATTAGCCGCCTCCCTTATCGCGATGATCCTCAGCCTGACGCCTTCAAGATTGTCGTCGTCCCTTTTCTTTCCGCAAATCACATATTCGATCTCATTTCTGAAAAATGTTCTTCCGAGTTTTCTCGAATCCTGTCCGTCCTTAAAATATCTGAACAGATATTTTTCTTCAAAGAACGCGTCTGTACCGCTCGAAACTATATCCGGCAGAGATGTAAGTCCCGTTACACGATCCTTCAGGCCGGAAATCGTTATGCCGTCGCTGCTTCCCGCGGAAGGAAGATTCCTCAGAGCCTCCGGATTTCTTATTTCTCCCCCGATACCGGTATCCTCGCCGGAAAAGTACGGATTGCTTATCCCTGATTCGTCTGATTCATGAAAAGATAAATCTTTTAATTCTCCCAGACTTTCAAGTTCCCCCATCCGGACAATCTGTCTTTTTACAATGTCGACGTCCGCCATGCTGTAACGGTTAAGTGAACATGTCGCGCCCCTGAAATCAATATATTCCTTTCCCCTGAATGTCTCGTTCCCGTAGAAACCGAGTTTTTTCGATGTAGTCTGCGGCGTTCCGTAAAAAGCGAACAGTCCGTATCTCTCCATCAGATTTCTGTCATATTCCGCGAGTACAGACGCTGTCCATACTGATCCTAATTTTCTTACGCCCGTTTCAACAGCGGTTTTTTCGGATGCCTGTACAAAGGAAAATATCATGGCGGTAAGAGTGACAAAAAACAGCGTCACATATACCGTAACCGAACCCTTTTTATTCAGTGATTTCAGAGGCGGTTCCATCGCCGATCACCTCCTGAAGTCTTATGGCCTCCGCCTCTCTGATACAGTAGCAACGCCCCCTGACCTCACGTGACATACTGAATGTCACGATTCCGCCGGGTCTTCTGCTTACCGTATTCTCCTTCCGCGCGACAGATAAGGGAAGGACGTTGTCATACTCTTCCTGAATGAGTTTTTCATGGACGCCCGTCTGCGCTCTCAACCCCTCAAATTCATACAGTACGAGCCCGATCATGCTGAGAATGATTAAAAACAGCAGAGGAAGTACAAGCGCTGCCTCAACATAAGCCTCTCCCCTTTTATTATGTAACAGATGAAGCGGGTGCCCGAACCGTCCGGTTCTCCGTCCGCCGGTGGTCGCCATATACATCACCCCCGTAAACAAATTTTCTTCAGGCTTCCTGATATCACTCGGACATTGTGTTTCTCATCCGTTGAGGGCACGGAATGTATTGTTTACAAACTTTGTGATTTCCGTCCGGAATATGACACCGAGCGCGACGGCAAGAGCTATCAGAATAGCCACCTGTACCAGTTCCATTCCTGATTTATTCCCCATAAGCTCCCTGCCGAGATTTTTTACCTTATCCTTTAACTTTTGAAAAAAACTCATTTTTTTCGCCTTTCCGCGAAATCCGCTTTATTGCGGAAGAAAACGGTAATTCTGAACCTGTTCCCTGTCCCCTGACATCTTCCGCATTGCGTATTCCGCAATATTTCATAAGTGACATTTATCAAGTGTTAATTATTCAAAAATTCAAATGCTTTTGCCTTAACATTCAGGCCGGACACCCCGTGCGATTAAGCGCGACCACAGCGGTTTAACTGTCCCGAGATCAGGCGCCCTTTGTCTGAAGCACCGCCGGCGCGGCCGTAATAAGTATCAGGACAAGCAGCAGCATGGCGAGAGGAAACGTGAGTTTCGTCTCGGCAAGCCTCCCCTGCTCTTCCGCCATCTTTTTTCTGCTCTCCCACAGAATCCGGCTCTCCATTCTCAGCTTCCCGGATACATCGGTTCCGCGAAACAGATGTTCTGACAGTATCCCGACTACTCTTGAAAATTCCCTGACACCTTCCCTGGCCGCCTGCTCACGGAGCACTCTGATTATGTTTCTGTTCTCTGTATGCGACTTAAGTTCCGCGTCCGTTATCAGCCTCCGGAAATCATCCTTCGCTTCTCCACGTTTGAATGCTTCTTCATATCCTGCCGCTATCCTGCTGTACGCGTCCTGAAATACCAGTCCCGCGTCCATCAGAAGAAGCAGCTGGTCCGTAAACCCCGGAAGTCCCCTCAGTATGGATGCTCTCCTCTTCTTTGCTCTTTCGGCTTCCTTTCTGACCTCGTCGGTATAAAGGAGCAGAACCAGAACCGGCGCTCCCAGAATAAACATGATTCCGCTTGCGTCTCTGCTGACAGACCACTTCAAAACCGTCCCGTCATCCAGTCTGCCGGGCAGAGTGATTCTTTTCCCTTTCGATGCCTCCACTTCCGAGATCATCTGATCAATCTCCTGATCCACTTTTGATCTTGTGGCCTCCGGACTTTTCTCCGTGCCCTTCTCCTCTTCTCCTCTAAGCATAAGTACAAGATCACGTTTAGTCTCGATCTTACCGTTTTTAGCCTTTAACTTCAGAGGATACGCCGCTTCGGTTCCCGAATCCTCACGATAAAGCCCCCTGACATCCCCGCTGTCATCCGTAATATATTTCTGACCTCCCCCGATGCCTTTTCCAAGCTGAATGAATGTAAGAAGAAGCGCGACTCCCATAATTAACGCCGCCCGTTTCCTGTTCTCGTCCTTTCGATAAAAGGACGCTATTCTGCTGTCCGGCCCCGGAGAAAGCGCCCGCAGTTTTTCCCTGATATTCTTAAACATCAATTTTTGCAATCCTTTCCGTCCAGAGGAACGCCGCGACCGTCATAATGAGGGCAAAGGTCATGAGGATTATCCCCGCGAATGTCCCGTAAATGACATCCAGATATCCCGGCGAAATCAGTCTGAGAAATACCAGAATAAACGGAGGCATAAGAGCGATCATTCTGCTTTCGTATTTCTTCTGACTTACAGTGACACGAATATCGTTCTCGATCGTAAGCTTCTCTCCCAGCATAACCGCGGCTCTTTCCAGCGCTCCGGATATATCTCCGCCTGTTTCGATACACGCGTCATAAACGCCGGCTAATTCTCTCGCTTCCTCGATTTCCCATCTGTCGGCCAGGTCATGCAGAAGCCTTCCCGGTTTAAAGCCCGATCTTATTCCCGCCAGCAGACTCTCAGTCTCTTCTACAATCAGACTTTTCTCGCCGTACAGCACGCGAAGCTCGTTCGATGCTTCAACGAGTCCTTCTTCCATCTGTCTCCCCACCGCAAATGAACCGGACAGACTGTTCAGAAAGTCTCTGAATTCGGTCTTGAATTTCTCCCTCCTGCTTTCTCCGACCATATGCTCCAGGATTTTTCTGATCCACGGCCACGCCGGGATGACCAGAACCGCCGGCAGAATACTGTTGTAAAATAAGATGCTTATCAGAAGAAACACCCCGGCGGAAGCGATGAAAGAGATTGCGGCAAGACCCCCTGTAATATACTTTTTTTCATGAGAATGCTGATTATTGCCGCCGGAGCGTTCGGCGCCGCCTTTTCTGTCAGAAAGTTTACGGAAGAAATTTCCTGATTCACTGTGTCCTTTGTTCTTCCTGTGAAAAGTTACCTTCCGATTCACCGGTTTCTCCTTTCCGGAAACGTTCCCGTCCGGACAGGGAATTCCCTGTCGCTCTGAGTTTGCCTTCACTTCTCAGATAAAGAGGATTCAGACAGTATTCCCCGTCCCTGAATCCTGTAAGTTCCTGCACCTCGGATACACATCGCCTGCCGTCATCGAGACGCACCAGATGAACCATGAGATCGATTCCTTCCACTATCTGAGCGCGTATGGCATCCATAGGTATCTGAACACCCATGAGATACATTGCCTCAAGCCTTCTGAGCATTCCCCTTACCGAGTTTCCGTGTCCCGTGGATATCCCGGCGTGACCGGTGTTCATGGCCTGCAGCATATCGGCCGCCTCGCTCCCCCGGATTTCCCCCACTATGATTCTGTCGGGCCGCATTCTGAGACTTGTCCTTATAAGCATTTCCATGGTAACGCTCCCTTTACCCATAGCGTTGGCCCTGTGGCATTCCATCTGAACCAGATTTCCGATCTGCGGAAGCATAAGTTCACGCGAATCTTCAATCACTACTACACGCTCCCTGTCAGATATCGCGTCACACAGAGCGTTCAGAAACGTTGTCTTGCCGGACGATGTACCGCCGCTTATGAACACGTTCGCGCCTCTTCTCACCATATCATTTAAAAATCCGGCGCACTCCGGGGTCAGGGATCCCTGTGAAATCATCTCGTTCAGTGTCACTCTTTCACGCGCGAATTTACGGACAGTAAGTGAAGGACCGTCGACAGCGATATTCCTCCAGACAGCGTTTACTCTGGAACCATCAGGCAGCCTCGCGTCCAGTATGGGATTAAGCTCGTTTATTTCACGCCTTACATCCGCCGCGACATTCCGTATAATATCCTCAAGTTCTTCAAGCGAAGAAAATCTGACGTCCACCGGACGGATACCGTCCTCATATTCGCAGAAAACCTTTTCCGGACCGTTCACCATGATCTCATGAATTCCCGGGTCGTCTACAAGCGGCTGAAGCGGTCCCATCCTTGAGAAAATCCTCGATCCGGTCTGTTCCATAACAATGTTCAGACTCTCGAAATCCAGATTCTCGGGGTTACGGAATACAGTCTCCTCTATAATCGACTGCACCTCGTCATCTCCCGGCAGCCATTCATCCGGATGCTCCGCGAGAATCCGCCTTATCTCGGTCAGTCTGGCGGAAACAGCTTTTTCTACAGCGTCATCCATACACATATCATTCCAGTCTGTCCGCAAGTTCTTCAATCGTTTCCCTTTTGAAAAGTGACACCGGCACGGACAGATTCCTGCCTGATTTCCATCCGCTGCCGCCGACATAAAATACACAGCGATCTCCCGCGAATTTCCGTACAAGATCCGCCGATTCTTTGTCAAATCCGGAAAAATCGTCAGACCTCGCGTGGACTACATGATCAGAGCGTTCCAGTATCGGAAAATGAAGACTGTTTATCTCAGGCCCTATGTCCAGTATAAGATGCCCGTATTTTCCCGTTGTCCCGATCTGTTCCAGGAAACGGTCAAGCATTTCATCAGAGAACGATTCCGAGAGAGGATTCCTGACGGAATTCCCCGTCAGAAGATTGATCCCTCCTTCAGATACAATCAGTCTGTCAAGAGGGATCGGATCACCTTTACGCAGTCTGTAAAGGAATCTCATCAGATCCGCTCCGCCCTCCCGGTTCACGAAAATCCTTGAAGAATCAAGCGAGCGAAGATTCACATAAAGAATGTCCGTATTCCTTTCGCCGAGCACGGCCGAAACAGCGAGAGACAGTGCGGTAGAAATGGTATCAAGACTCCCGGATGTAAATGCCGAAATACGGATGCCCGTGTGCGCCTCGGAAAAATCAAGCGAAAGCCCCGATTTTTCTGAAAGAAGAAATCTGATTCTCTCTGCCATCAGGTCCGCGTCCTCATAATAGAAGATCTCATCTTCTGCTCCGGGTTCAGGTTCACGAGTAAGAAGTATACGAAATCCCGATTCAGCGAGCTCCGGCTCATTACTCCAGTAAGAGCGCGGTACGTCCGTAAGAATAATATCCAGCGGCCCGGCGCTGCGGTAGGCCTTTTCAGTACCGTCTATAACACGGAATCTGATATCCCCTCCGGTTCTTGTAAGTGTTTCCGTTAGCTTGACCGCGTATTGTCTGTCACTTATCGCGACCCCCGCGTGAATGATCCTCATATATACCTCTCCCATCGCGAATGAACATTAACATTTTTCCCTTTTTCGTGTCAACCATTATTTTCCATAAATTACAGATTATCTCACGCCGGTTCAGGGATTATTCCTTAACCGGAGTTTTATGTAATGTCATAAAATCGCGGCGCTTCATCTGTATTTTTTTCTGTAAATCAGAACCTCCCCTTTAGCGAGTATAATTTCAAAAGCACTGAAACGTGACTACGCATTCGCAAAAGGGAAAGGAGCCGGCAATGGAAGAAACACTGACGTTAAATGAAACAATAGAGGGATACAGGAATTACCTTATAAGCGAGGAAAGAAGGATGCTCACAGTAGATAAATATATACGTGATGTAATGAAATTTATCACCTGCGCTAAAGGCCGCAGCCTGAACAGAGAACTCACAGTTTCATATAAGCAGAAACTTATTGAAAGCAACTACAAGACAAGAAGCATAAACTCCATGCTCTCATCTCTTAACAGCTTTCTTACATATATAGGAAGAGCGGATTTGCGAGTAAAGAGCATAAGAGTGCAGAGAGAAATCTACTGCTTCAGGAAAAAGGAACTTACAAAGGCAGAGTACTTAAGGCTCATATCCTCCTGCGGGAAGACACGACCTGTGTCTTATAATGCAGACAATATGCGGAACGGGAATAAGAATATCCGAGCTTTCATACTTCACAGCAAAAGCGGTAAGGAAGGGAGATGTAACGGTATCATGCAAGAATAAGACAAGAGTTATACTGATACCGGGTAAGCTGCAGATATTTGGTATTTACATGTTCTTACCACAATGACAGTGAAAAAGAAAACAGTCAAAAATAATTGGCGGGAATCTTTAGTTGTCGTGCGAATAATTTATTTGAAGATGGATTTCGAAAATTACAACGGTAGCTGTATTAACAACATAATCCTCTAAAGGTATCAATTATGACCACTGGATATGGTTATTTTGTTAGTAGCAAATTATAGATGCTCTGTCACCCTGTGCGCAACGCGGGCGGATGAATTGCCGTCCTCGTAGGGATTGTATTTTTTCTTGAAGTCCAGATATTTCCTGTCGGGT
>CAZTIY010000067.1:0-8375 GCA_964613765.1 uncultured Eubacterium sp. | reverse complement strand
ACGTTCGTTATTTTAACATTTTGAAACGCGGATTTCAACCGGAACATGCTCCGCGTTTCGACCCCTGTGCCACGCGCCCCGCAGGAGGCAGGCGACTCGCAGAAACTGCGCGAAGATAGGACCTTTTTTCGAAACGGTACTGTGCCGCCCGTCCCTCAAATACCCTGTGTGAACAGTAGCCGCCGACAAGCTTTTTCTGATCTTTTCCATGAAAACTCCACAACAATTCCGCTCCGGCTGATATAATATACAGGTTATTAAGGCGGCAGACGATCGCGGACTTTGTAAAAGTAAGGATTTTATTTTGACGAATGACCTCACTCAGGGAAGCATAGTTAAGAATCTGACCCGTTTCTCAATTCCATATCTCATAGCCTGTTTTCTTCAGACGTTCTACGGTCTCGCGGATCTGTTCATAACGGGGCAGTTCCGCGGCGCCGCGTCTATTTCGGCTGTTTCTATGGGGAGTCAGGTCATGCACATGCTGACTGTAATGATCGTGGGGCTTGCCATGGGAGTAACCGTTCCCATCGGCCACGCCGTGGGAGCGAAGGACAGGCGGAAAGCCGGCATGGTCACGGGCAGCGGAATATTCCTGTTTTTTATTCTGTCGACAGTTCTGACGTGCGCGCTTTATTTCTCCGTGGACGGCATAGTTTCAATACTGGACACCCCGCCGGAAGCGGTGGAGGAGGCCCGCGCGTATATCAGGATCTGCGCTTTCGGAGTTCCCGCGATACTTTTTTTCAACCTTCTGAGCGGGGTTTTCAGAGGACTCGGGAATACACGGCTTCCGATGATTTTCGTCTTCTGCGCGGGTGTAGTTAATATCGGACTTGACTATGTCTTCATTGGTCCGATGGATATGGGCGCGGCGGGAGCCGCGATCGCGACTGCTCTGGCCCAGACGCTGAGTACCGTACTCGCGGCGGCAGCGCTGTTTCTCAGAAGGGAGGAAGTCGGCATGACGGCGTCCGACCTCCGGCCGGACAGAAACGTCCTCGGAGAGATACTCGGCACCGGTTTTCCCACCGCCGTCCAGGAGGGTATTATACAGATTTCCTTTCTCGTCATGACGATGATAGCCAACGGGCGCGGCGTAGTAATCGCGGCGGGAGTGGGTATAGTAGAAAAAATAATAAGTTTTCTTTTCCTTATACCGACAGCGATGCAGTCATCGGTATCGGTAATGGCCGCGCAGAACGCGGGAGCGGGGAAGCATGACCGGGCGAGAGAGACGCTTAAAACGGCCATACTGATTTGTCTCGCATCGGCGGCGGTGATACTGCTTATAGTCGAACCCGGCGCGGAGAAAATAGTGGGGCTTTTCACGGGAGACGCGGAGGTCGTGAGACTCGGCGCGCAGTACCTCAGGACTTATGTCGCGGATGCCGCGATAGCGCCCGTCCATTTCTGCTTCAGCGGGTTTTTCACGGCCTACGGGAAGGCGATATACAGTTTCGCGCATAATGTGATATCGGCGCTCTGTGTCAGGATCCCGGGCGCCTGGCTCGCGTCCCGGCTTTTCCCGGACAGTTTGTACGCTATGGGCGCTGCGCCCCCGGCGGGTTCGGTTGTATCGGTCATTATATGCGTAGCGATGTTTACGCGCCGGAGAAAAATATGGTACAGGGACCCGGCCGTACCGGCTCTGTCCGGTCATCCGTTAAAGGAGAACGAAAGCGATGAAAACAGAGAGACTGCTTCACATTAAGGGGAATACCTGGGTGATCGACACCGCGCCGACGATTCCGGTTTATTTTCTTAATGAGAAACAGGTCGTATTACTGGACAGCGGCTTTGCCGACAGGACGCGCCCTGTCATAGACAGCATACTCAGCGGGGGCGGCCTCTCTGTCCGGGCGGTCATAGGTACTCACAGTCATATAGATCACAGCGGGAACCATGTATATCTTCAGAAGACACAGGGCGCGGAGATTATCCTGCGGGACCTGGAGGCGGCCGCGGCATCTGATTACGGGATGCTCAGCGATTCGTATGTACAATCGACACGGGATGAACTGATGAGGGACATGCCGTACATGATCCTTCAGGCTGACAGAACATTCACCGCGCGGGAGAGGAGCGTTTTTGTGGACGGCGCCGCTTTCGGAATTGTTCCTCTTCCAGGGCATACCGCGGGACATACCGGTATAGTCACATCTGACGATGTGTTCTATGTCGGCGACGCTCTGTCAGGAAAAGAAACGCTTGAACGGTCGAAACTCCCTACAGCCAGGGACTGGAACCGCGATCTTCAGTCTAAACTTTTGATCAGGGACAGCAGCCACGCGAAATATGTGCTCGCCCACGAAGGTGTGTATGACGACATAGTCCCTGTTGCGGACGAGAACCTTAGAGACAGATCACGCCGTCTCCTCCGGATTCTCGGATGGCTCACGGAGCGCGAAGTGTGGACGCTTGAGGAAATACAGCGTATGCTCTGGGAAAGGCTTGATATCCGCACGACAAGGAACATTCGCCGGAAGATATTTATACGGAACGTCCGGTGTGTCATACTTTGTCTGGAGGAGGACGGATGGCTTGAGCCGGAGTTCGACAGAGGCGTCATAAACTACCGGCCCGTATGCCGGGTCGTGCCGGACATGAAGGAATACGCGCCGAACCCGGATAAATAATTATAGCGTATATCGAACGAAAACTGATCCGGAAGCGGATACTTCGCTTCAGCGTGATATAGCCCGCGGCGGAGAAAGCGAATCGGACGGTCAGATACTCGAGCCCGTCCGGCCCGGCGCGGAATACGGTCTTAAAATGCCGCACTAAATGTAAAGACACACAGGTACAAATACCGGCAGGAAGGCTGTACAGGCGTTGAACAGACGGATGTACGGGCACCGCGTCCGGAACCGTTATCCGTAGCGGATGCCGGTAGAAACTCAGAGGAATTATTAAATGAACAGCAAGAAGTATGACGGCGTCAATTACCCTGTCCGCGGAATAACGGACCTTAAAGATCTCCTGTTCTCCGGCGTGGAAATGTACGGAGACAGTCCCGCGTACCTCGTCAAGGATAAAGAGCGGGGAGTGTTCGTCCCGATAAGCTATACACAGGTCGGACATGATATCAGAAGCCTCGGCACGGGTCTCCTCGACCTCGGACTCGCGGATCAGAAGATCGGCGTTATCGGAGAGAACCGCTACAGCTGGGTGCTCTCTTACTTTGCCGTCGTCGCGGGAGTCGGCGTCATCGTTCCGCTTGATAAGAACCTTCCGGAGGGCGAGCTCCGCGGGCTGATAGACCGTTCCGGAATGAAGGCCGTAATTTTTTCGGATAAAGAGCGTAAAAAGATCGAGCCTCTGATCGGCGGGAATACCTCGATAGAGAAATTCATTTCCATGGATCAGAAAGAGCACGCGGACGGCATTCTGTCTCTAAAGAAGCTCATTGAGGAGGGCGGCCGACTCATAGATGCAGGCGATGACCGTTATATGGAGAGAAAAATCGATCCCGACCGCATGGCTGCGCTTCTTTTTACGTCGGGTACGACAGGCCTCGCGAAGGGCGTCATGCTGTCGCACAGAAATATCGCGAACAATGTGCTTCAGCTGTCGGCGTATTTTCACATCCCGGAACCCGGAATTGTGCTGAACATCCTGCCGTCGCATCACGTTTACGCAATGACGTGCGACTACTGGACGACTTTTTACCAGGGAAAGACTATCGCTATATGCGAGGGTCTTAAATATATCCAGAAGAACATGAACGAAGTTCACGCCAATGTCATGCTCGGCGTTCCGCTCGTGTTCGACAAGCTGTATAAAGGCATGCTGAGGACGGCCGCGAAGACCGGGGAGGACAGGAAACTCCGCCGCGCCCTCGATATGTCAAAGAAAATGAAACTGTACCGCAATCAGGGACTCGTCAGAAAGATGTTCGCGTCTGTGCACGACGCTTTCGGCGGGGACATGAAAGCGTTTATCGTGGGCGGAGCCGCGGCTGACCCATATATAATAGAAGAGTTCGAGGCCATGGGCATATCCATGATCCAGGGCTACGGCATGAGCGAATGCGCGCCGATTATAGCACTTAACCGGGACCGCTACCGCAAGGCGGCGTCCGTCGGGCAGATCGTCAGGGGCGCCAGGGTAAAGCTCATAGATCAGGATGAGGACGGTGTAGGCGAAATCATCGTGAAAAGTCCGAGCGTCATGCTGGGTTATTATGAAAATGAAGAGGCGACGCAGGAAGCTCTCCGGGACGGATGGCTCCACACAGGCGACCTCGGCCGTTTCGACAGTGACGGTTTCCTTTATCTTACAGGCCGCAGCAAAACGGTCATTGTGACAAAAGGCGGAAAGAATATTTTTCCGGAAGAAGTCGAAGAAGTGCTTATGAAAAACGATCTCATCCGCGAGGTCGTAGTTCACGGCGTCGATGACGAGCGAACCGGAAATGTGATGATAACCGCCGATATCTTCCCGAATTATGAACTTCTCCGCGCGCGGCACGGCGAGATGAGCAGGAGCGAGATATATCACTTTTACAAGGCCCTTGTGAATGAGATGAACGAACTCATGCCGCCGTACAAGCAGGTGAAGCGCGTCACCGTCCGCGACCGTGAGTTTATAAAGACGACGACAGGGAAGATCAAGCGGTACGGCAACCGCCTTTCCGGCCCGGAGCTTGCGAACGCGGACTCGGGAGCGGTCGATTACCATGATCTCAAGCTGATTGAGCAGAGACGCGCAAAAGAATTTGTCGATGAAATAAAATCGTCCGACGACCCCTGCTACCTGCATAAGGATATCCGGCCGGTCACTGATGTCAGGGATCTGATAGCGGACTCCAGTGTCCGCTTCCGCGAGCGCACGGCGTTTCTTGAGAGGATGAAACCGGGCGGAGAATATGTGAGGATTTCATATCAGCAGGCCGCGTCGGATATTGACGGGCTCGGCACGGCGCTTATGAACCGCGGATTCTATAAGACGGTGACAGCGCTTCTCGGAAGGAACTGCTATCAGAATCAGATTTCATTCCTCGCGGTGTCTTCCGGGTGCGGAACCGTGGTGCCGCTCGATCCCGGGCTTCTGCGGGAGACTCTGGAGGAGCAGATCAGGCGGGCGGGCGTTAAGGCCCTTATATATGACGAAAAATATGAGGAGACGGTACGCGCGATCCTGAAGGACGGGAACACGGACATCCGCACCCTGATAGCCTATGGCCCTGAGGATGAAGCCGCCTCAGAGGCCGGTTCCGGTTCCGGCCCGGGGACCGCGGCTGCGGTGTCTGCCGTCGCGGCGTCCGAAGCGGGGCCGGATGTTGACGCCGGGATCTGTTTTAATTCAGTAGCCGGTGAATACGGCGCAAAGGAGAAAACAGGAGAAATAATCGCCGGCGTGAACATGAATCACGGAATTAAATCCGGCGGCACCCCCGGGCGTACCGGCGCGGCATCCGGAACAATGCCGGAAGCCGGACCAAGCCCGGAAACCGCGGGAACGTACCCTGCGGCGGGACTCAATGACGCCGCAGGATTTGACATCGCCGATTCCGGCGCCGCCCGGGAGCCCGGTTCCGGTTCCGGCCCGGGAACTGCGGCCGCGGCGGAGTACTCCTGGCGGGAGCTTGTTGAAGACGGAAAGGCCCGGATCGCGAGGGGCGACCGTCAGTTCCTGGACGCGGAGGTCAGAGCGAGCGACGTATGCGCTGTGTTTTTCACGTCGGGAAGGACGGGAAAAGCCAAAGCGGTGCCTGTAACGCAGAAGTGTCTGGTCACGGATATAATGGCGGCGTCCGCCCTGGTTTCATATAAAGAAGACGACGCGGTATTCTCCGGAATCGCGCCGGGCAATATTTATCAGATATGCATGGGGCTTCTCATGCCGCTTTACAAAGGCGCGTCGGTCACGGATTTTGACAGCATAATCACTCTCGAGAAAGATATGAACACCGTTTCTCCGACGGTCCTTCTGCTGGAGCCGCGGATACTTCAAGAACTTTGCGGGAATCTCAGAAGTGATATCACGGGAGATTCCGGGGGAGGAAAGAGACGCGGGAAATCCGCGAAAGAGAAATTCTCGCAGAAGAAGAGAATGAATGAGTTCAAAGGTTATGAGAAACATCTTGTAAAGAGACTCGGAGGAAGGATCCGGCTCATCATTACCGGAGGCGATGTCATAGACCCTGCGGAGCTTTCTTTCCTGAGCGGACTGGGAGTTCCGGCGATACAGGGTTACGGTATGTGTGAAACAACGGCGGTCTGCGCCATGAACCCGGATGACGTTAAGCTGGCGGACCCCGAATCCTGCGGCAAGGTTCTGCCCGGCGTCCTGATGAAGGCCTCCGGAAGCGGTTATAACGGAGTGGGAGAGATACTCGTCAAGGGACCGACAGTCATGCAGGGATATCTGGACGACCCGGAGAAAACGGCTGAAGTCCTGGAGAACGGCTGGTTCCATACCGGCGATACGGGCCGTGTGTCTGAGAACGGCTTCCTCTATCTTACCGGGAAGAAAGGAGAAAACAATGACGGAACAGATTTATCCGAGACTGATAATTGATACAGGTCATCTGAGGGAAAACGCCGCGCTCGTAAGCGGAAACTGCGCCGCCCGCGGGATCCGGGTCATGGGTATAGTGAAGGGCTTTAACGGCATCCCCCGCCTGGCGGAGGAATTAGTCCGGGGAGGATGCGTGTCGCTCGGAACAAGCAGGACAGGGCAGATTGCGGAACTTCGCGCCGCGGGATTCGGAGAACAACCGGGCGGGTCACTGCCTGCGGGCGCGGATGCGGACGGGAAACCCGGCGGATCACAATGGCGAACTCCTGAAAAACGTGAAAGTGATGTTGCCGCCGAGATCCCGGCAGACAGAAGTCCGGGGCGGCATGCCGTGCGGACCGACTGCGGGACGGACTGTAACGTCGAATATCAGGGCGGCGCCGGCATGTCAGTACCTCTGTGGCTGATCAGGATTCCAATGATGAGCGATGCCGGTGAAGTCGTGAGACTTGCCGACGGCTCCCTCAACAGTGACATTACAGTGTTGCGTGCCCTGGACAGAGCGGCGAGAGATCAGGGAAAAATCCATAAGGTCATCCTCATGTCGGATCTGGGAGACCTCAGAGAAGGATTCTGGGGAGAAGAGGCGCTGACAGACGCATCTCTTACCGTGGAGCGCGAACTGACCGGCCTTAAACTTGAGGGAATCGGCACCAACCTCGGATGCTACGGTTCCGTCATGGCTACCCGCGGGAAAATGGAAGAGCTTGTTTCCCGGGCGGAGGCCGTTGAAGCCGCGATCGGAAGGAGACTCGACGTGATTTCCGGCGGCGCGACATCAAGCTATATGCGCGTACTGGACGGAACCATGCCGGAAAGGGTGAACCAGCTCCGTATAGGCGAAGGGATTATAAGCGCACGTGATACCGGAGATCTGCACGGTATGGACATGGGACCCATGCACAGGGATGCGTTCATGCTGGAGACGGAAGTCGTCGAGGTTGCGGATAAACCGACTTATCCCGTGGGCGAACTTTCGGTGGACGCGTTCGGGCATAAGCAAATATATACTGACAGGGGCGTCAGGCGTCACGCTATTATCGCTGTCGGGAAAGTTGATTACGGAGATCCGGGAGAAATTATCCCGGAGATGCCGGGAGTTGCGGTTCTGGGCGCGTCAAGCGACCATACCCTCCTCGACATACAGGACGCGCAGGATCATGGAAACGAAATCCGCGCCGGGGACATTTTAAGATTCCGGCTGACATACGCGGCAACAGTATTCCTTACACATTCACCCGATGTAAGGCTTATCATAACTTAAAGTAACAGCCGGGAGCAGAACACGGCCGGCAGAAACCGCGGAAGCACGGGATAACGAAAGGAGAATAAGAGACATGGCAGAAGAAGTATTTGCGACCAGACAGGGACTGGAGATGCTGGAGCAGGAGCGCGATCAACTTGTGGCAGAAAGAAGAAAGGTCGCGGAACGCCTGAAAGAGGCCATTTCCTACGGCGATTTGTCAGAGAACGCCGAGTATGATGCGGCGAAGAACGAGCAGGCGGAACTGGAAGACCGGATCCGCAAGATAGAAGCGAAAATACGCAATACCGTCGTAATCAATGAAGAGGAAGTGACGGTTGATTGTGTAAACCTCGGGCTTCTGGTGACGGTGAAAGACCTGGACAGGGACACGGAGCTCCGTTTCATCATAGTGAGCTCGAACGAGGCCGATCCCTTCTCGGATCCTGCCAGGATTTCCAATGAATCCGCCATCGGAAACGCTCTGATGGGAAGAGAAAAAGGTGAGGTTCTGGAAATTGCCGTTCCGGACAGAATGCTCCGCTATGAGATCACGGACATTCAGAGGAGTGAGTGAGGAATTAAGGAGAAACCCGGGCGTGTCCGG
>CAZTIY010000066.1:2642-8423 GCA_964613765.1 uncultured Eubacterium sp. | reverse complement strand
GCGGGGTTTAAGCGCAGCGGTTTGACCCCGCGCCCCGCAGGAGGCAGGCGACTCGCAGAAACTGCGCGAAGCGAGGACCTTTTTTCGCAACGGTGCTATGCCGCCCGTCTCTCAAATACAATGTATGAACTGAGACGCTTTCCTTAGGGTAAGTACCACTCTTCAATGTGCGTACTTGCTTTTGATTTTTCGCGCGTTAGAATAAATAAAAAGAGCGCGGTGAAACGCGGCGCTGAACCGGAGCCCGCGGTGCGGCCGAGTTTATCACCGGAATTTGATGAACCTGATTAAATCTGAACAGGGGGAGAAGATTATTATGAGTAAACAAATCGTTGTTATTACAGGAAGTCCGCGTAAAAACGGAAACAGTTTCGCTATGACGGATGCCTTTATCAAGGCCGCGGAGGCCAAAGGTCATACGGTAACCCGCTTTGACGCCGCTTTTAAAAAACTCGGCGGCTGTCATGCCTGCGGGACGTGCTATTCGACAGGAAAGGCCTGCTCTTTTGACGATGATTTCAATACCGTCGCGCCCGCCATTGAAGAGGCTGACGCAATCGTTTTTACAATGCCGGTCTACTGGTATTCCATTCCGTCGCAGATTAAATGCGTCATAGACCGCATTTATTCCCTCGTTGTCGGCGGCAAAGATATAGCGGGAAAGGAATGCGCCATTATAGTCTGTTGCGAAGAGGATGACATGACCGTACTGGACGGCGTGCGCATCCCCATGGAGAGAATGTGCGCGCTCAATAAATGGGACATGGTGGGCGAAGTCCTCGTTCCCGGCGTTCTTAACGAAGGTGATGTCAGTAATACCGACGGCTGTGAAAGGGCTGCCGCGCTCGCGGATGCCATCTGACGGAACAGGTTTCTGAACCGGGACGAAACCGGAATCGCTTACATTCGTTTTTACGTATTACAGGTAGTCTGACACAGGAAAGCTGCCCTTGTACTTTGACAGGTAAGGGCAGTTTTTGCATAACTTATCGGACAACCCCTTGTGGGCGGTTGTTCTTTGCGTTTGGATCATAATACCGTCATTCAGAATTTACAACATCTGTTGCCATAAAAACCGATTAAGCATATACTAAACAAGGCGGCTCTTAATTTAATTAGGAACAAGATGTCAGCAGTAACCGGTTGAAACGTTGAAATTTCAATACTGTCTGTTCGGCGTGTATCTTTTTCCGAGAGATCGATGAAGAAGAGGGATACCCGTAAAGGCAGAAACGGAGACATTTATGGATGAGAGACTGAAGAAGATAATTGACGGTTCGGATAATATAGTGTTTTTCGGAGGAGCCGGAGTTTCGACAGAGAGCGGTATTCCGGATTTCCGTTCGCCGTCCGGACTTTATCACGCCAAACAGGTGTACGGCTATCCGCCGGAGACAATGCTGTCCCATACTTTCTACGAACGCCATAAGAAAGATTTTTTCCGGTACTATAAGGAAAATCTGATACATACGGACGCTGAGCCGAACGACGCGCATAAGGCTCTGGCAGGGCTTGAGAAAGAGGGAAAGCTGAGGGCGGTCGTAACGCAGAATATCGACGGACTGCACCAGAAAGCGGGGAGCAGAGTCGTCTATGAGCTTCACGGAAGCGTGCTCAGGAATTACTGCGAGAACTGCGGGAAATTCTATGATGTCGATTATGTCATGGACGAGAAAAACTGCAGAGACGGCATCCCGTACTGCACCTGCGGCGGTGTCGTGAAACCCGACGTAGTCCTTTACGAGGAGCCGCTCGACGCGGGTGTAATGGACGGAGCGATCCGCGCAATCGAGAAGGCGGACGTACTGATAATAGGAGGGACGTCACTTAACGTTTATCCGGCGGCGGGGCTCATACACTATTTCCGCGGGAGCCATATCGTTCTTATCAACAAGAGCGAGACGCCCCAGGACAGCGTGGCCGACCTCGTGATTCACGACGCGATCGGAAAAGTAATGAAAATGTAATACCGGGACACTGACCGGGTCCGTGTCCTGACACAGGGGATGCGGAAGGCGGGAAGTAAAATTTACGCCGTCTTCATCCTGCGAAAGGCGCGGACATTCGCCTGCGGCAAAGGGGAAGGATTCAGAAATACGGGAAGTTCCGGGAGCCGCGGCACCGTGCACCGGTGCCGCGGAATCAGAAAAGAAGGCTATCGCATGGAATTGGCAGATAAATGTTTTTCACGGTCTTTTGATACGATCCGTGAGGGAGACAGGGAATATCTGGACAGTTTTTTTGAAAGTTACGATTACAGGAGCGCCTACTATTCATTTTTATCTAATTATTTATGGCGCAGGGATTACGCGAGATACTGGGATGTTATCGACGGATATCTCGTGATAGGGAGAATATATAACGGAGAGAACGGCCCGGAAGGCGCTATATGGATGCCGTTCACCGGAACCGGGACGTATGACAGGGAAGGCCTAAGGAACGCGGTTTATGAAATGAAGAGGCGCATGAACGAGGCAGGGACCGGGATGAATATAGAGGGCGTGCCGGCTCACATGCTGCCGGTTCTGGAGGACGCGTTCGGTGATAAACTGATGAGCCGGCGCGACAGGAATTTCGATGAATATGTATATGAAAAAGAAAAGCTCATCACGCTTTCCGGCCGCGCGCTTCATAAGAAAAGGAACCATCTGAATTATTTTCTTAACAATTATGATTTCCGGACGAGACCGCTGACGAAGGACGACTTCGCTGATATTCTGAGACTTACAGACAGTGTCAGAAGCGAACATAACAGGACGGAGGAACAGGCGGTAACGCTTGAGCAGGAGAAGCGGGCCATACGGATAATGTTTGAATTCATCGGGAATCCTGATATATATACCGTTGCCGTAATCATAAAAGACGAAATGCAGGCATACGCGATAGGGGAGATGAAGCCGGACGGGACAGCTGTCGAGCATTTTGAAAAAGCCAATCTGGAATACCGCGGACTCTATCAGGCGGTGCTGAGTGAATTCTGCAAAGCGCTGCCGGAGGAATGCGAGTTCGTCAACCGTGAGGAGGACATGGGGCTTGAGAGCCTGAGGCACGCGAAAACAGCGCTTCGCCCGCACCACATGATTGAGAAATATGTCTGTTCGGTAGAGTGACAACCGGGCGGTGTTTTTAACTCCGTGAATGTATAAAAGAAAATGTTTTTTTAATGTATTGAGAAACGCGGTCTGTGGTATATATCTGTTGGTCGTCGTTTCGCCCGGTGAGTCTTTTAGAACGGAAGGGTCCTGAGATGCGGCTCCGGTGAACGTTCGTGAATGTTTTGCGGAAGTTTGTAAAATATCTGCGAAATGTTTGCGAGGATGTTTGCGAAGGGCTCCGGGCAGGTTTCCGAAGCGGGGAATCCCGGAGATGCTAAAGTCAGGTATAACTTTTAACGTAAAAAATTGCGCTGTATACTGATTCAGAGAAGACGCGGCCTGAAGCCGTCGGCCGCCGATTTCAGGAAAGGGGAAGGAAATGGATAAGAAAGTAAGAGATCTCATTAACGCGCAGGTAACGGCGGAACTTTATTCCGCGTATCTCTATCTCGATTTCGCGAACTATTTCGAGGAAGAGGGACTGAACGGATTCCAGAACTGGTACATGGTTCAGGTTCAGGAAGAGCGTGATCACGCCATGCTCATGTTGAAGTTCCTTCAGCTGAAGGGCGAGCATGTCGAGTTAGAGGCGATTAAGAAACCGGATGTTAAGCTTGAGTCCGCTCTGGGCGTGCTTAATGCAGGTCTTGCCCATGAGGAATATGTATCTTCACTGATCAATGATATCTATGCCGCCGCGCAGGATGTCAAAGATTTCTCGACCGCGCAGTTCCTTGACTGGTTCGTTAAGGAGCAGGTGGAAGAAGAGGATAACGCGAATAATTTAATCAAGAAAATGGAGCTTTTCGGGTCGGATCCGAGAGGTCTCTATCTTCTGGATCAGGAGCTCGGCGAGAGGGTCTATTCCGCTCCGTCGCTTGTTCTGTAAGATTGAGTCACGGGCCCGGTGCGGAAGCACCGGGCTTTTTCAATATATCGGGAAATTACACGTTTGCCTGTACGCCGGATGAGCCGGAATTTTTTTGAAAAAACGGTTTGAGGATATATGGCTTTCCCGGTGAGGGCCGCCGCGGGATCTGCGCGTTACGGGCAGGTTGTCACGCGGGCCGACGGCTGCCGTTTCATGCCGGAGGAACCGTAAATTACGGCAGCCGTCGGGGCGGCAGGCTCCGCCCTGCCGCCCCTGCCGGCGCCCGGATTCTGTCCCGCCGGCGGGCCCGCTTTGCCGGACGTGTGTCAGGCTGTATGCCTTGTCCGGGGAATGCTGAAATTTCGTGTCGAGTCAGGAATTAAAGAAAACATGGATATCATTCTTCCGCCTGAAATTGAATATGTACTGGGGAAACTGACAGAGAACGGTTATGAGGCCTGCGTCGTCGGCGGATGTGTCAGGGATTCGCTTCTCGGGGAGGTTCCTAAGGACTGGGATGTCTGCACTTCCGCGATTCCGGAGGAAATTATATCCTGTTTTCCGGGTGAAAAAACACTTGACGTCGGGTTAAAGCATGGCACCGTTACGGTCATAACCGGGGATGCTGCGGTTGAGGTGACGACCTACCGTGTGGACGGGGAATACTCCGACCACAGAAGGCCTGATCATGTCATTTTCAGCAGAAGTCTGGAGGAGGATCTGTCCCGCCGTGATCTGACAATCAACGCGATTGCCTACCGACCTGACGCGGGACTGATAGACCCGCATGGCGGAAGGGATGACCTGGAAAAGGGTATTATACGGACGGTCGGTCAACCGGAAAAAAGATTTAACGAGGACGCGCTCCGTATTCTCCGTGCGCTTCGTATCGCTTCCGAACTGGGATTTAATCTGGAAAGGGAAACGGAAAGAGCGATTTATGAGTTAGCGGATACGTGCAGTTATGTAGCCGCGGAAAGAAAGGGCGCGGAATTTCGGAGAATCGTTCTGGGTCAGTCGGCCGGCCCGGTGCTTTCGCGTTACGGGCCGGTTATCGCGCGGGCCCTCGGCTGCCGTATCCCGCCGGCGGAGCCGGCGGTCCTGGCAGCCGTCGGGGCGGCAGGCCCTGCCCTGCCGCCCCGGCTGGCGCTCGTATTCTCTCCCGCCGGCGGGCCCGCGCTTGAGGAAGCCCTCCGGGAACTGAAATTCGACAGCGCGACCGTTCGCGAAACAGCGGCCCTGGCGGATCTTCTCCAAAAACTGGAGGCGGAAGAAGACGGAATTACACCGGGCGCGCCGGTGCGCGCGGAACGCGATGAGGATGCCGCAGGAGAGGAATTACGGGAACGTTCCGTACGTATCCGTTTTCTCGTCCGCGACTTCGGCATCGGAACTGTACGTAACGCGTTCCGCGTCCGGATTGCGCTCGGACGCGCCGGGGCGGAAAGCGATCTTTGTGAACTCGACCGACTTTCAAATGCCGGCGTGTGTATGACTATACGTGATCTCGCGGTCAGCGGGGAAGATTTGCTGAATGCGGGATTCAAACCGGGGCCTTTTGTCGGCAGAATGCTGGATGAGCTTTTGACTTCTGTGATTACGGGAGAACTTGAGAATGACAGAGAAGCGCTTTTAGACCGTGTCAGATATCGTGCCTCTCTTATGTCCGGAACATTGTGAACCGTCGAATAAAGTCAAATAACGTCGAATAACGTCGAAAACCGTATGAAACTGATCTGCCGTCCGGACACAAAAATCGCGCCGCCGCGCCGCGGAATTATGATATACTCTTAGCATTGCCGATGTTGCGTAAAC
>CAZTIY010000066.1:0-2542 GCA_964613765.1 uncultured Eubacterium sp. | reverse complement strand
CCGCCTGTGCGCGATGTCTGCGCATCGTCAGCAGGGACGGTGCGGTACCGGGCGTGCGCCATCCGCTGGCTGCGCTGATATATTTGTATTTTTGTGTTCTGCCCGGTCATATACCGTTTGACGGGATTATATTGTTATTATTCGCTGCGGGAGTTTCAGGGAAAGGATATAAGCCATGAGTGAAGAGAGAAGGCCTGCGAATTTTATTGAGAACATCATAGACGAGGATAACGAAACCGGAGTCTACGGCGGCAGGGTTTACACGCGATTTCCGCCGGAGCCGAACGGCTATCTTCACATAGGCCACGCGAAATCCATCTGCCTTAATTTCGGCACGGCGCAGAAATACGGCGGATTCTGCAACCTTCGCTATGATGACACGAACCCCGCGACCGAGGACATAGAATTTGTAACGTCCATAGAAGAGGACGTCAGATGGCTCGGGTTCGAGTGGAAGGAACGCTGCTGGGCGAGCGACTACTTCGATGTCATGTATGACGCCGCCCTCGCCCTTATAGACAAGGGCCTCGCGTACATAGACGATCAGGATCAGGAAACTATCAAGAGCACTCGCGGGACGCTCACTGAACCCGGGAAGGAAAGTCCTTACAGAAACAGAACCCCTGAAGAGAACCGCGCCATGTTTGAGGACATGAAGGCGGGAAAATATCAGGACGGCGAAAAAGTTCTTAGAGCTAAGATCGATATGGCGTCCCCCAATATCAATATGCGTGATCCCGTCATATACCGCATAGCCCACAAGACCCACCATAATACCGGAGACAAGTGGTGCATCTATCCCATGTATGATTTCGCGCACCCGATAGAAGATGCGGTGGAGGGTGTGACGCACTCACTCTGTACTCTTGAGTTTGAGGACCACAGGCCGCTCTACGACTGGGTCCTTGATAATGTCGGATTCTGGCCCGATCCTCCGAAGCAGATCGAGTTCGCGAGACTCAACCTCACGAATACGGTCATGAGCAAAAGAAAACTGAAAAAGCTCGTGGAGGACGGTCTTGTGGAGGGCTGGGACGATCCCAGGATGCCGACGCTTGTCGGTATCAGGAGGAGAGGATATACGCCGGAAGCGATACGCGCGTTCTGTGATGAGATAGGAATAGCGAAGTCCAACAGCGTGGTCGACCAGGGACAGTTAGAACACTGTGTCCGTGAAGACCTGCAGAATAAGGTTGAGAACCGCCATGTGACGGAACATCCTGTCAAAGTCGTTCTCACTAACTATCCGGCAGGGAAAATTGAGGAGATAGAGATAGAGAACAACCGCAACGTACCGGAAATGGGGACCCGGAAGGTTCCTTTCTCGGGAACGTTATATATAGACGGCGATGATTTCAGAGAAGACCCGCCGAAAAAATATTTCAGGCTCTACCCCGGCAGTGAGGTTCGTCTGAAAGGCGCCTATCTCATAAAATGTAATGAAGTCGTTAAGAATGAAGACGGAAGCATCGCCGAGATCCGCTGCACTTACGACCCGGAAAGCAGGGGAGGCACAAGCCCGGACGGCCGGAAGGTAAAAGGCACCATCCATTTTGTGGAAGCATCTACCGCGGTGAAAATCAGAGTCAGGAATTACGGCGACCTCATGATAACAGACGATGAAGGAAATGAAGTCCTCAATCCCTCTTCACTCGATGAGGAAATCTGCTATGCCGAACCTTCCCTGGCAGCGGCTGAACCGGGCGAGCGTTTTCAGTTCTTCCGCCACGGTTACTATATAGCCGACAGTAAACTCTGCACGGACGAGGAAAAAGTTTTCAACCTGATAGTCGGTCTCAAGAGCTCCTGGAAGCCGGAAAAACAGGCAAATGAATGATAATGTCCTTTTAATGACTCTTATTAAGTCCGCCTGCGGCATCGTTTTCGGTATCGCGGGCGGATGGTCTCTCGTATATGTTTACAATCACATACCCGTAAGCTGGTTCCTTGATTACGGAGAGACGCCCGAACCCGATCCGGATAAAAGGGAGGAAAGCAGGAGAAGACTGAACCCCGTCCCCTGGCGGTATCTGTTCGCCATGTTTTTCACGATCTGCGGCATCCGCCTAATAGTGAATGATCCGCTTAGTGCCGCGGCGCAGCTCCCCGCGCTCTGGATACTGACACTGATTTCCGTAAGCGATATTAAATACAGGATAGTACCGGACGAGCTCGTGCTGATTCTTCTTGTCACTTGCGCAGGGTCTGTCCATTATCACGGCGTCAGGGATATCCTTGCGGGAGCCCTGGCGGGGTTCGGGATCATGGCCGCTGTTGCGCTGCTCGGAAAGCTGCTGAGCCGCAGGACGGCCGCGGGCGGCGGGGACATAAAGCTGATGGCCGCGCTCGGCGCACTGACAGGTTTCACAGGCATACTTGTTATATTCTTCATTTCCACTGTTGCAGCAACAGTATATTACGCGGCAGGTCTCATCAGAAAAAGGCTCAGGCCGGAGGATGCCGTTCCGCTTGTGCCGTTCATAACAGGAGCCGCGGCAGTATACATGATATTCTTTTTCGCGAGAACCGGCATCCTTTTCGC
>CAZTIY010000065.1:0-8459 GCA_964613765.1 uncultured Eubacterium sp. | reverse complement strand
TCACGAGGAAGAAGTGAGCGGCAGGGCGCGGGGTTTAAGCGCAGCGGTTTTACCCTGCGCCCCGCAGGAGGCAGGCGACTTGCAGAAACTGCGCGAAGCGATGACCTTTTTCCGTAGCGGTGCTATGCCGCCCGTCACTCAAATGCCATGTGTGAACTGTAACGGTCTCCCGGGTATTTCCGTTTTTTCGGGTTCTTCCGGCCCGTGCCGAGATACTTGCTCCTGTCCCCGGTTATTATCCCGCCTTACTTACGGTTCCTTCTTACGGACCTGAGATCCAGAAGTCTCTGATTCCTGCTTCCGCGGAATCTCAGCGTCAGATCCTTCTCTTCCTCGATGAACTCTCCGTCAACCAGCACATCTGTAAGATCCAGCATTTCCTCCGTGAAAGGGGTGAACGCGATTCCGCCGCTGTGAAGATCAGTCTCATAAGTGTAACCTGTATAGACCCAGACGTTTTTTTGAGGATATGCCGACCGGATCTCTCTCAGAAGGGATACTACTACAGGCTGGTTGGAAGGGTCGAAAGGCTCGCCGCCAAGGCACGTGAATCCCTCTATGTAATCCGGCGCCATCATGCCGATTATTTCTTTAACAGTGTCCTCCGTGAACGGACTTCCGTAGTTAAAGTCCCAGGTCTCCGGCTGAAAACATCCTTTACAGTGGTGTCTGCAGCCCGAAACGAAAAGAGACACTCTGACTCCCGGTCCGTCAGCCACATCATAATTTTTGATTTTTCCGTAATTCATCTCACACGCCGTCTCCTTCCGCGCCGCGCTGTGTGCGTTTTCCTCCGCGGCCGTTTTCATTATAGCCCGAAAATCCCGTAATTTCAACATTCCCGCACTCCGGAGCCCCCGATATCGCTTTACAATTTCCTTTCCTTAATTTATAATACCTGATTAACAGGATACAGGTTCGTTATAAATCCGGTTGCGAGTCGTTTGTTCTTCAAAGTTTTCATAGATCTTTTTAAGATATTTCAGATACATCAGCGGCGAAGGGATGGTTAATCGAGATGGATAAAGATAAATTTTTGAGTGTTTACAGGCATTCGCTTGCGCATGTTCTCGCGAAAGCGGTTATTGAGCTTTTCGGTCCCGGAAATGTCCAGTACGCGATCGGACCCGCTATTTCCGACGGCTTCTATTATGATTTTCTCCTGCCCCGGCCCATCAACAAGGACGATCAGAACGCCATAGAAAACAGGATGCGAGAGATTATCAGACGCCGTGAAGACTGGACCGTAAAAGAAGTCAGCCGGGCAGAGGCGCTTGAACTCTTTAAAAATCAGAAATTCAAGACAGACCTTATCAATGACCTTCCCGAAGACGAGATTATTACGGTCTACTATACCGGCGATGATTTTGTGGACCTGTGCCTGGGTCCCCACGTTTCCAACTCCTCGGAACTGATCGGGACCGCTTTTAAATTCCGTTCCGCGTCCTCCGCCTACTGGCGCGGCGATGAAAACAGAGAGATGCTCCAGCGGATATATTTCTATGCTTTCCCGACCAGAGAAGAACTGAAAGAGCATCTTAATCTCATAGAAGAGGCACGGGAAAGGGATCATAAGAAACTGGGACCGCAACTCGACCTTTTCATGTTCGATCCGACCGCCCCGGGCATGCCTTTCTGGCTTCCGCGCGGATGGACAGTGTTCAATACGCTTCTTGACTACTGGCGTGACATACACCGCCGCCGCGGTTATCAGGAAATATCGGGACCCGTCCTTAGTTCCAAGGAACTTTGGGAGACCAGCGGTCACTGGGGACATTACAAAGATAATATGTTCATCGTTCCGGAACCCGGCGAGAAGGAAAACGGAAGGATTTTCGCCGCGAAGCCCATGAACTGTCCGAACGCCATACTTGTCTACCAGAGAGAAACACGAAGCTATAAGGATCTTCCGCTTCGTTTCGCCCAGACAGACGTGCTCCACCGGCGTGAAAAATCAGGCGAACTCAACGGACTCTTCCGTGTGCAGATGTTCCGTCAGGACGATGCCCATATACTTCTTACGGAGGAGATGGTTCAGAACGAGATTAGCGACATCATGGACATCGCGAGCGAACTCTACGGCACGTTCGGTCTTGATTATAAAGCGGAACTCTCGACAAGACCGGATGATTTTATGGGCGACATACAACTCTGGGACAAGGCCGAGGATGACCTGAAGAACATACTGGATGCTAAATACGGTATCGGAAATTATGAGCTTAATGAAGGCGACGGCGCCTTTTACGGTCCGAAGATCGACCTGAAGATGACGGATGCGCTCGGAAGGGAATGGCAGATGGGAACGATACAGCTTGACTTCCAGCTTCCCCTTAATTTCGATATGCGTTATGCCGCGGCGGACGGAACACAGAAGCATCCTGTAATGATCCACCGGGCTCTCCTCGGTTCCGTGGAGAGGTTCATAGGTATTCTGATAGAAAACTTTAAGGGCGCCTTCCCGTTCTGGCTTTCTCCCGCGCAGGTCGCTGTCGTACCGGTAAGAACCGGCAATAACGGTTACGCGAAACACGTTGAAGAAGTCCTTTCGGATTCCGGCATAAGATGCGAGGCCGACTACAGCGATAAAAACATGAAAGAGAAGATAAAGACGTTTAAGAATTACAAAGATCCTTACATAATAGTCCTCGGAAACAAAGAAGCCGAAGAGAACACCGTTTCTCTCAATCTTCGCGGTTCAAACAAACAGGTGAACAATATACCTCTCGACGTATTTGTCAGTATGTGCCGTAAGATGAACAGAGAACACAGCCTGGATCTCATCACGGATCCGTCTGAGGCGCTGTAAGAGCCTGCTTTATCAACAGGTCCTGTCCACAGATTCAAAAATCAGCTTAATACCGGTTTAATGCAAAATTACGGAGATTGATATGACACTTGCTTTAATCACAATCACCATCGCTGCCTACATGGTATTCATGATCGCTATCGGAGTGAGACTATCCAGACAGAATCAGTCCTCCGACGATTTTTATCTCGGAGGCCGGAAACTCGGTCCTCTGGTTACGGCCATGAGCGCCGAAGCGTCCGATATGAGCAGCTGGCTTCTGATGGGTCTTCCCGGAGTCGCGCTCGCGGGTCTTGTCGGCATGAACGGTTCTTTCGCGGAGGCGTTCTGGACCGCGGCGGGGCTCGCACTCGGAACATATCTGAACTGGCTGATAGTGGCGAAACCCCTCAGAGTATATTCTGAAAAGCTTAACGCCTCCACGATTCCGGACTTCTTCGCGAACCGTTTCGGTGATAAAGGCGTGCTGCTGGTCGTATCGGCGATTATCATCGTCGTGTTCTTCGTCCCGTACACCGCTTCCGGATTCGCTTCCGTCGGAAAACTGTTCAACAGCCTGTTCGGAGTCGATTATCATGTCGCCATGATAGCGGGAGCACTGGTAATAGCTCTTTATACTTCTCTCGGAGGATTCCTGGCGGCTTCCACTACCGACTTCTACCAGAGCATCATAATGAGCATAGCGCTCGTGGTCATTCTGTGGTACGGAATCAGCACTTGTGACGGCGTGGGGACGATCATAAATAATACTGAGGTCGTGCCGGGATATTTCAGACTGAACGGACCTGACGGCTCCTATACCCCGCTCACGATAGCCTCATGTTTCGCGTGGGGACTCGGCTACTGCGGCATGCCGCACATACTCCTGAGGTTCATGGCTATAAAGGATGACCGCAAGCTCGCTCTTTCAAGACGCGTCGCGTCAGTCTGGGTCGTAATCTCCATGAGCCTCGCGGTATTCATCGGTATTATCGGGTATTCATTCGCGAAAGGTCAGGGTCTCATTGATTCACCGGACTTTGACCCTGAGAGAATCATAGTGTACATATCTCAGACATTCGCCGAGATTAATCCGCTGTTCGCCGTAATTGCGGGACTTATACTTTCCGGCATACTCGCGGCTATAATGAGCACGGCAGATTCACAGATGCTCGCGGCCTCCTCAAGCGTGTCGGAGAACCTGTTCAAACGTTTCTTCCTTAAGGACATGCCGAAGAAGAAGGAACTCGCGATAGCGAGGATCACCGTTGTAGCCATCGCCGCGGTTTCTGTCATCTTCGCCTGGAACCCCGACAGCTCGGTATTCCGTATCGTCTCGTTCGCCTGGGCCGGTTTCGGCGCTTCGTTCGGACCGCTCATGCTGTGCTCTCTGTTCTGGCGCAGGACGAACAAAACAGGCGCCATCGCCGGTGTCCTGGCGGGCGGTATAATGGTATTCGTATGGAAGTTCGGAATTTCCAGACTCGGCGGAATCTTCGCCATCTATGAGCTTCTTCCGGCTTTCATATTCGGCCTTGCCGTAATAATCATCGTAAGTCTTCTTACAAAAGCGCCTTCCGATGAAGTGACGTCGAAATATGACGAAGTCAGAGCCATTCTGAAGGAAAAGAAATAAGTACCCTGCAAAATCAGAAAAAATGTCTAAAGAGCAGAGAAATAACCGAAACCGGCAGAATGATGTTTTACTATAAGGGCAGATAAACGCGAAAAAACTCCGGTCTTCGTAAGAAATCTGAACACGGCCGGATCATACTGAATAATAAGCGGACTTATGAAAAGACGGTCGCGGAGGAAAAAGCAATCCTCCGCGACCGTCTTTCGTACGAATCCTCACCGTTTATTGGAATTCCGCCATATTTTTTGCTTTTCCGCGGCGGCTATGAGACCGTCCCTGAAATCAGGATGGGCGAGTCCGATAATCATTTCCGCCCTCTCCCAGGTTGTCCTTCCCGCGAGGTTGGCAACCCCGTACTCTGTGACAATATAATAGGCCTGGCTTCGCGGATCCGTTACGATATCCCCGCGGAAGTTCGGAAGTATGCGTGACCTGACCTGCCCCGAGCTTCCGGTATAAGTCGACGTCATACAGATGAACGCTTTTCCGCCTCCGGAGCCGAAAGCGCCCGTGAGATAGTCAAGCTGACCGCCTGTCCCGCTTATATGCCTGAGTCCCGCGCTCTCGGCGCAGACCTGCCCGTACAGATCGATGCTGATACAGTTGTTTATTGACACCATATTGTCGTTTCCGGCTATGACGGCGGGATCATTTATATATTCCAGAGGCGCCGTGACAACACCGGGATTACTGTCCACCCACTCATAGAGTTCCTCTGAACCGAAAGTTATTCCGGTAAGACCTTTGTTTTTAAAAACCTTCTTTTTTGCGTTAGTCAGTTTGCCCGCCTTAAACAGTTCATAATAGGCATCGCTGCAGAGTTCCGTATGCATCCCCAGATCTTTGAGATCTGACTTCGCGATCAGCGACCCGATCACGTTCGGCATGCCTCCTATGCCGAGCTGGAGCGTCGCCCCGGAAGAAATCCGGGGCAAGATAAGTTCCGCTATCTTCACTTCTTCCGGCGCCGGCTCGCTTATCGGGAACTGCGGAAGCGGCGGATGTTCTCCCTCCACCACATAATCAACCTCCGAAATATGGATACATTCATCGAATCCCCCGAGAATCCGGGGAAGATGCTCATTTACTTCCAGTATGACGATGTCGGCCTTGTCCAGTATTCCCTTCGCAATGCCCGCGGCGCAGGAAAGGTTGAAATAACCGTGATTATCCATCGGGGTCACGCACATCATCGCGACGTTCACAGTGAGAAAATTTCTGTAATAAGGAACCACGTTCCGGAAAACCATGGGAATATAATTACAGAGTCCCCTGTCTGTAAGTCCCCGCTCGTATGCCGAACAGTGCCAGCTGTTATAGCAGAAATGCTCACGCGCGGGATCACACTCAACGGTCATGATCGGTCCGAATAACAGATTGCCTCTGATTTTCACATCAAAAAGCTCATCCCGCCTTCGTGACAGAGCCTCATCTAAAAGCGCAGGGAAACCGAGGTTGCTGGTATAGTCCACCCAGTCGCCGCTCCTGACGGCCCTGACAGCCTGCTCCGGTGTCCTGAGTTTGCTCCTGTACTCATCCCATACATCCCTTCGCATTATACTTTCCCCCGCTGTCCGCACCGGATTCATAACCATACCAAAGCCTCCCGCGCTTATCACGGGAGGCCCCGGCCCTTTCCGGCCTCAATGCAGTATTAACCTCGCATGTTTATCTCACAGATGAAGGACCCGATCCTTTATCTCCTGTGTCCTTCCCTGGTTCCAGAACTGTGTCCCGATATAACCGCAGGTTCTCCTCGCCACCGACATTTTCCTCTGATCACGGTTCCCGCAGTTCGGGCACTCCCAGACAAGTTTCCCGTTCTCGTCATTTACAATCCTGATTTCGCCGTCGAAACCGCAGACTTCACAGTAATCGCTCTTCGTATTAAGCTCGGCGTACATGATATTGTCATATATGTATTTCATGACAGACAGCACAGCCTCAATATTATTCTGCAGATCAGGCACCTCTACATAACTGATCGCGCCGCCCGGAGAAAGCTTCTGGAAATCCGACTCGAATTTCAGTTTGCTGAAAGCGTCAATCTCTTCCGTGACATGCACGTGATAGCTGTTCGTAATATAATTCTTGTCCGTCACGTGAGGAATGATTCCGAACCTTCGCTGGAGACACTTCGCGAAGCGGTACGTTGTGGATTCCATCGGAGTTCCGTACACGGAATAGCTGATATTCTCCGCCGCTTTCCACTCGGCGCATTTATCGTTGAGTCTCTGCATGACCTGAAGCGAGAACTCTCTTCCCTCCGGAGTAGTGTGGCTCTTCCCCAGCATTCTCCAGCACATTTCGCAAAGACCGGCATACCCGAGAGAAATCGTCGAATAGCCGTTATAAAGGAGCTTGTCGATGGTCTCGCCCTTCTTCAGACGGGCAAGAGCGCCGTACTGCCAGAGGATCGGCGCGACATCGGAAACCGTGTTGAGAAGCCTCTCGTGACGGCAGCGGAGAGCCCTGTGGCAGAGTTCCAGTCTCTCGTCAAGCAGTTCCCAGAACCTGTCCATATCGCCCTCGGAGCTGCACGCGACGTCAACGAGGTTTATAGTGACCACGCCCTGGTTGAAACGCCCGTAGAATTTATAGCTGCCGTCCGGGTTCTTCTGTGTTTCCTCCACTGTCAGGAACGAGCGGCAGCCCATGCATGTGTACACATTACCCTTCTTAAGCTGCCTTTCGACCTTCGCGGAAATATAATCGGGCACCATGCGCTTTGCCGTGCATTTCGCCGCGAGTCTGGTCAGATACCAGTACTTGGAATCCTCGTAAATATTATCCTCATCCAGGACGTAAATCAGCTTCGGGAAGGCCGGCGTGATCCATACGCCCTTCTCGTTCTTCACGCCCCGGATACGCTGCTCGAGCACTTCCTCTATCATCATCGCGAGGTCGTCCCGTGTTCTGCCTTCAGGCACCTCGTCAAGATACATGAACATGGTTACGAACGGGGCCTGCCCGTTACAGGTCATGAGGGTGATAAGCTGATACTGGATGGTCTGGATTCCTGATTTTATCTCGTGTCTGAGCCTCTTCTCTGTGATCTTGTCTATGATCTCATCATCCATCGACTCGCCGCATTCTTCACGCTCCTCTATCACCTGTCCCCTGATCTTCTGACGGGACAGATCGACGAACGGCGCGAGATGTGCCAGTGTAAATGACTGTCCGCCGTACTGGTTGGACGCGACCTGCGCAATGATCTGGGTTGTGATGTTACACGCGGTATAGAAACTCTTCGGTTTTTCAATCAGGGTTTCGCTGATGACCGTGCCGTTCTGCAGCATGTCCTCCAGGTTGATGAGGTCGCAGTTATGCTCTCTCTGCGCGTAATAATCCATGTCATGGAAATGGATTATTCCCTCCTCATGCGCGCGTACCACATCCTCCGGGAGCAGTATTCGCCTGGATATATCCTTGCTTACCTCGCCTGCCATATAATCCCTCTGTGTGGAATTAATCACAGGGTTCTTATTGGAATTCTCCTGTTTCGCCTCCTCGTTCGCGCGGTCGATAAGGGAGAGTATGCCGTTGTCCGTAGTGTTGGATTTCCGCGCGAGCGATCTCTTATAGCGGTAGCGGACATAGGACTGCGCGACCTCGTAACCGCGCATTTCCATGATGCCGCGCTCCACCATGTCCTGGATCTCCTCCACACTTACGGCTCTGTTCATGTCCCTGCAGCGTCCCGCCACATTATCCGCCACGGCCTCCACCTGATACGGATTCATCCTGTGAACGTTTTCGACGGATTCATTCGCCTTGTTGATCGCATTCTGTATCTTGCGTATATCAAACGGAACTTCCTGTCCGTTTCTCTTGATCACGTTCATCCTTACTTCAAGACTCATATCTTTCCCCCTTATAAAACACAATATCTAGTGGCGAGGTACATGATACACCACTAGATATATTTTGTTAAGAGTAATTTCTGTTTTTTCTTGTATAATTTAAGTTACTGTTCAGAGGAAAGTTAACATAGGCAGCTATCGGGGGCGGCGGCATAACACCGCTGCGGAAATTTTC
>CAZTIY010000064.1:0-8563 GCA_964613765.1 uncultured Eubacterium sp. | reverse complement strand
ATTCGAACTCCGGCGTTTTCGGTTTACCACGCCGCCCCCGGTGAAGATCGCGCAGATTCTTTGCGGCGCCGCGCCGGCAGGTTCTGATTTACCAGTCCGGGTTCCGGAGCTTCAGGTTCATCCCGGTCCGGCGGCGCCTGATGCATGTCGCGACCCTGACAACGGTATTCGAACTCCGGCGTTTTCGGTTTACCACGCCGCCCCCGGTGAAGATCGCGCAGGGTTCTTTGCGGTGCCGCGCCGGCAGGTTCTGATTTACCGTTTCGCTCTCCGGATATTCAGAACCGTCTCAGTTCAGGTAACGGTTCTGACCGCCTTGCGTGTGTGCTTCCGGTCGGCTTAATCCGGGCAGAACGTTTATGAGCGGCACAGGCTCCCGGCCCCTACAGAGTGATCCTGTCTTTCGACATTAACAGTCGCGCCGGCGCCTGATGCATGCCGCCCGATTTCTTTACAACGTTATACTGTCACCCGGCTGCATGATTTCGGCCCTTATGCCGGTCCGCTGCTTAAGGTTCTCCGCGAACCTTTCCGGATCCTGTTCGATGCCAGGCATCGTGTTATAATGCATCGGAATCACGAGGCCCGGCCGGATAAGTTCAGCCGCCCTTACGGCGTCGTCAGGTCCCATCGTGAATTTATCACCGATCGGGAGCATGGCGATATCAACGTGTTCATCCTTCAGAAAAGCCATATCCGCGGTAAGGCTCGTATCTCCCGCGAAGTAAATCTTTTTTTCCTCGATTGTGATAAGGAAACCGCAGGAGACACCGCCGGCAACACCGCAGCCGTGAATCGCGGAAGTGAATTTTACACTGCCGAAATCCGTGTGGATTGAACCGCCGGGCTGTCCGACCACGGCGCGCACACAGGGAAGTACGGAAGCGACTTCCGGCGTGCAGTACACGTCGCTCCCGCAGCGTTTCGCTATGCTTTCCGTGTCGCCCAGGTGGTCCCCGTGCCCGTGTGAAACCAGAATGTGCGAAGCCGAAACCTTATCCGCCTTCATCGCAGCATAGGGATTTCCGGTCAGGTACGGGTCCAGAAGCAAAGTGTACTCTTTTGATTTAATTGTGAAGCAGGAATGTCCAAGGAATGTGATAATCAAACCGCTCTCTCCTTTCAATGTCTTGGCTATTTCCGAGGGTATAGGCGGGCAGCCTTTGCAGAACGGCGCCAGATCGCTGTACTTCGCAGTGCAGTTTCCGACAAGGCAGGGATTCTCCGCCGCCCTTATATCCTCTTCCTTTATATTGGTGCCTGAGAAGATTGTATATGTTTTGCCGCCGCCCGCAAATTCATGTGTATGATACCTGAGGAACTGGATCAGGGCGGCCTGACAGGCGCTGCAGGCGCTCTCATCACGCATTTCCAGTTCTTCGCACGACAGTCCCAGCCTTGCCTCACCGGCGGTCACGAACCTCTTTCCCCATTTTTCATAATCCGCGGGCTCTACGTCCATGGTGTCATAACTCACTCCTCTCGCCTTTGACACCAGCTTAAGATGCCCGACGTCGTCAAGAGGGATCCGCATGAGTTTAAGCGTGGCAAGATCCGCCGCGACCGGCTCCGCACTCGCGAGGACTACGTTAAGATTTACGGGGTCTCCCCCGCTGGGGCCGAACCCTTCCATGCAGACGGTACCGTCAACAACGGCGTAATCAGCGTAGCAGACCCTTGAGAGGTCCCTCAGGCCGTAGTCAAGCACCCTGCCTTCGGCGTTCTCCGGAAGCTCGTTACTGAGCCGGTGCAGTTTTGTCTTTTCCCTTTTGTACATCGTGCCCTTCATGTTCTTGACGCTCAGGGTCACGCCCGCGTACATGTGGGTCTTGATGACCGGAACGCTTACGATGATGTCGTTTTCGAACAGCGCGGAGGAAAAAATAATGCTGTTCACCATGGTCCCCTGCGGTATCTGTTTCTCCACGGGGTCGTATGTATTAAGGTCGGCGCAGATAACGCCGGGGTATTTCGCGCAGGCGGAGGTGATGCCGGCCGCCTCCAGCGATTCACGGGTGTTGACACCGACTATGGAACTGTCACCGACCGTGATCCTCTTCGCTTTTTTATCCAGGAAAAACTGAATCAGACCTTCCACGACATCAGGGTTTGTGCAAAGGCCTGACCTTGCGTCCCCCTTGAAACCGACATTCACCTTAAGGAGCACGGTTTTACCCTCAACGTGTTCTTTACAGACGGAATCGATGGCCTCGTACGCGATACGCGCAGGATCCTCTCCGTGCACGACTTTGACAAAATGTCTCACTGTAACGCCTCCCCCGCTTTATCAGTCAAAGAAATAGCTGTCCTCTACCTTCGGCTTTCCGCTCCTGTAACGGAAATACGAGAACAGGAAGCACGCCAGAACTACGATCACGCCGCCCGCGGCGACCGGCACGGTCAGTGTCTTAAAGCAGCAGTATGTCAGGAAGAGTCTTGCCGCGAGTGCGATAACGATAGAACCGTAGTACACGCCTCTCTTTACATGAAGCGTGCTTTTAGCGAACTCTTCCGGGAACGAGTCGGGGAGTTTCCGATAGGCTATCAGGAGCGGAATCTGGAACACACAGTTTATAAGCGTTGTGATGCTGGAGAGTATCCCGATATTTATGCCCATAATCACGGGGATCAGACAGATTCCGCAAAGGAGCGAGATGATTTTCCAGTAAGTGCCGCGCTTTCCCTGAGTGCTGAGATTCTTCGGGAGCCAGCCGTCCTCGCTTGCTTTCGCAAGACCGATAGTAAAGGATGCCAGAGCGCCGTTCACGGTCGATGTCAGACAGAGAATCGGTCCGAGTATGATAAAGGCGATGAAGAGGCCGGTCGGGAGAATTGCTCTGCTGACTTCCGTCAGCGGTTTCCCCGACAGTGTGTTGAGATCCACGGCCCCGACTTCCGCTATCGTGACAAGTCCGTAGATGAGCACCAGTGAAATAAATGTCGCCACAATGCCCCACGGCATATTCTTTCGCGGGTTGATTGTGTAGCGGCCGAACGCGAGCACATTATTGTCATAATTCTGGCAGGAGAAGACGAGCATGGCGACAGCGGCGAATACGCCCCCGCTACCGCCGAGGAAGAACTCATCCCCGCCGAAATTGAATGTGTCAGGATTAAGATGTGTAAAAGCGACGACACTGAACACGGCGAGCGCGGCTATGAGAATGAATGTTGTATATTTCTGCACTCCCGCCATGAAGTTAATGCCGATGCAGTGCACGATCCAGAAAAGCACGATAACGACTACGCCGCAAAGTCTGGCGTCAAGCTGCGGGAACACACTGTTCACATAACCGCCGAATGCCGTTCCGAGAATGGACAGGATCAGCGCGTTCAGAACCTGAAGGAGCACGAAAGCTCCGCCGAACCTGTGCCCCATGAACGTGGTCGCCACAGTATAGACGCCGCCGTTAAAATTCATCACGCTGCTTATGAATACGAGCGGCAGCATGGACAGGAATCCGACAACGACCGCGATTATATAAGCAAGCCAGACAGAATAGCCGGTCGCCGCCGCCGCGGGACCCGTGAGAGACACAAGACCCGAGCCTACGAAGGTGCCGATCGCCATCATGAGCAGCCTGGTCCTGGTAAACGTCCGCTCGGGATGCAGGCTGCTCTCCGTTTGTTTTTCATTCATTCGATAACCTCCTGATAATACGTTCAATAAGTTCAGTGATAACATACTGAAGCGGCGTCCCGCTGTCCGTTGGCCGCAGGCGGCCGCAGAGTACACTTCGGATAAGTCCGGTTACGCCATACTGAAGCGGCGTTCCCGCCGACCGCGGGCCGCAGGCGTCCGCAGAGTACACTTCGGATAAGTCCTGTTACGCCGTATTGAAGCGGCGTAACCGCCGTCCGCGGGCCGCATTCGTACTTTGTCATATTATACAGGATTATTCCGGATTAACGTATTAAACCGGTAAAAAAATCAGAGAAACCGGTGAAAGAACCCGGTGAATCATAATATGAGGCTGAACCGGTGGAGACAATAACGGCGAATTGTAATATAAAGCCGGACAACACCGGACAACAGAAGAAAAGTGAAATTCCGGCGATTAACCGGAACATCCGGGGCCGGCCGTATGTACGTTTTAGACTTTTCTTTATGAGTTAAGACAGTTTGCGGGAGAAATCAATGAAATCCTTTGTGAATACTTTGGATATTACCGCATTTACCGCGAAAAAAGCCCCGGACAGGAATTACACATATCCTTCCTGTCCGGGGTATCGAACCGGGTAAAAACATAACCGGTTTCGGAATTTTGGTGCCTGCCTGCGGCATCCCGGAAAAATATGAGATGACGCAGACTTTCTTCACATTGATCCGTTTAAGCGGTTAAAATGCAGGTCATTCAGTCTTTCCCTCGACCGCGGCGATATCCTTATCATTTTCGGCAATCGCGGTAATCGCGGCCTCAATGCCGCGCGCGATGTCCTCCATGTTAAGACTCGGGGCCGGAGTCGCCCGGTACACTACCTGGCTGGGTACAAACGGAACGTGCATGAAACCGCCCCTCATGCCGGGATACTTCTTATCAATCGTGTACAAAACGCCGTACATAAGGTGATTGCACACGAAGGTTCCCGCCGTATTGGAAACGCTTGACGGGACTCCCGTCTCCCTGATAGCCTTAACCATGGCCTTAATCGGGAGAGTAGCGAAATACGCGGGCTCGCCGTCCTCAAAGATCGGCTTGTCTATCGGCTGATTTCCCTCATTATCCTGGATACGGGCATCATCAACATTAATCGCGACTCTCTCGGGAGTGAGGTCGTAGCGTCCTCCCGCCTGACCGATGCAGAGAACTACATCCGGCCTTTCCTTTTCCATCGCGGCAGCCACCGTATCGATCGATTTACCGAATACTGTGGGAACTACCACTTTAACAACATCAACTTCCCCGACCTTGTCCGCCACCAGTTTCACGGCCTCAAGAGCGGGGTTGACCGGTTCTCCGCCGAACGGGTCAAACGCAGTAAGCAATACTTTCATATCGTCCTACCTTCCTTTTTCTGTTCCAATTATTACCTGCCGCGCGCCGGGTACGCGTTTCCGCTCCCGCTGCGTCCCGCAGACCGGGCGCCGGGCACATTTCTGCTCCGTCACACCACGCAGACCGCGTCCCGCACCGGGTACGCGTTTCCGCTCCCGTCGCGTCCCGCAGACCGGGCGCCGGGTTCACATTCCTCCTCCCGTCATATCCGTGAAAACCGGCGCAGAGCAGGCCGCGCCGGCACGGGGAACGGTATATCAGAATGCCAGGATATACATCAGCACAATATGAATCACCAGCATGACAAGCGCCACCGGAATCTGTGAGAATATAATCGCGTATTTGCTCTTTGTCTCTAACAGAGCGGCCGGCATAATGTTGAAGTTTGCCGCCATCGGCGTCATAAGTGTTCCGCAGTATCCGGCGGTCAGGCCCATCGCGCCGACCACAACCGGATTCGCGCCCTGTGAAATCAGGAACGGGATGCCGATTCCGACGGTGATTACGGAGAACGCGGCAAAGCCGTTACCCATGATCATGGTGAATACCGCCATCGCAATGCAATAGACGGCTGTCGCGATAAACAGATTCCCTTCGGGGATAATCGCGCTTACACCCTTCGCTATCACATCGCCTACGCCGGCTGCCGTAAACAGGGAGCCGAGAGCGGCCAGCACCTGCGGCAGCATTCCGATGGTACCGACGTTGTCCATAAGTCTGGTTCCGTCTTTAACCGCGTAGGAAGCCTTCGGCTTGAAGAGCAGGAAAGCGGCGACCAGAGCAATGGCGCCGGAGATACCGATCGCGTTGTTCGCGCCCAGGGAAACCAGGAACGTTGCGACAAGAACGGCGCTCAGCGCAAGGACAAGAGGCGGAATGAACACCTTATATCCGAATTTGTCAGCGGCTTTGCGCGTCGCCTCAGCGGTCGGAACATCGCTCTTGCTCTGCGTGACGCCGCGGATGGCGGTCAGAACCGCCATGCCTACCACGCAAAGACCGGTAATCCATTTCGGAACATACGGTCCCACAATAAACGTGGCGGCGAGTATAAACCAGAAAGCGGCTGTAGTTATCTTCTTCGCGCAGTCGGGATCCTTAAGGGCTTTGACTCCCGTAAGGATGAAAATAAGTCCGATAATACAATAGAATATCTCAGCAACAATCGTAGAGAGATCTGCACTCATCCTTGCTCACCCCCATCACTTCGCACGATTGGCAAAACGGCGTTTCATGATCTGATCGCGGATCAGTGCGTATACAACACCAACGACGACAGAAATCACAGCGATAGGTATAGACTGTCCGGCTATCTGAAGCGCGGTGACCTCATAACCCTGCTCTGTAAGGGTGGAGACGATCAGCAGCGTTCCTGAAGCTCCCATGAAACAGTTCTGGGCAAAGAAGTTTCCGTAGTTCTCGGCGCCTGCCGCCATGCCCTTGATTTCATCCTGAGTCTTGTCATCGATCTCGCCGTAGCGGACCTCAGCCGCCGCCTGAGCCATCGGGTTGATCAGAGGACGTACAAACTGCGGATGTCCTCCGATACGCAGGGAGAACGCGGACGCGAGTGTACGGATCACCTGGTATACTGAAATCAGCATACCCGTAGTACACTTCTTTAGTTTCTTGATTAAATCTACGGCCTTGTCTTTCAAACCGTTCCGTTCGCACAGTCCGATGACCGGCAGCGTCAGCACAAACAGTGTCGCCGTACGGTTGGTAATGAAAGCCTCGCCCAGCGTGTCCAGGATTTCGATAGGAGTCATCCCGGCGACGAGTCCCGTAGCAAGGCCGGCAACCACCACCACGGCGAGCGTGTCCAGTTTCAGGACAAAGCCGACGATGACAATTACCACGCCTATGAGTTTAAGCGCTTCCATAAAAATTTTACCTCCTTTTTTAATTCATTTATGCGAACCGGTCCGCGTCCCGCGTACAGAGCATTACTCGAAAGCGCAGCCGGCAGCTTTAACAGACTTCAGTTTACCATAACAGCGGAAATAACATCAAGAAAAACATCATACCGCCCGGCCGTTCCGCATAATTACGGTTCCCCCGGCGGCAATTGTCGGATTGTGAGTCACTATATCAAAATGTCCTGCGGCGTCGTGAAAACCGCCCAGAGCAAGGTTCCGGCCGAAACCGATATGGAATGTCCCGTATGTAGATTCGTCCTCTATATATGAGGCTCCTCTGCAGCGGGAAATCTGATTGAGTCCTATGCCGAACTCCGCCGGACAGTACATCTCCGGGTCTGCGAAGCTCTCAATATATTCACGAAGACGGCGTCCGTCCTCCGTATCCGCGATCCTGACGAGTTTCCCTTTCTCAAAATACAGTTCCAGCGGCTCCTTAACAAGTCCGATGTAGCCCATCGAACCGTCCAGCACCACTCTTCCTGCGGTTTCTGTCTCCACCGGGGGAATATAAACTTCAAAACTCGCGGAAGCACAGACGCCTTTCTTTGCCGCTACACCGTTAAACAGTCCCGGTTTTCTTCCCGCCACGCTCAGAGTAAGATCCGTTCCGAGATCAGTCGTTACGTGAACCGTATCGGCCCTGTTAAGGGCGCGCAGCATCGGACGGGCCATTGCCGCTGCCGTACCCGGATCCATCGCGAGGAAGTCCTGCTCCAGAAGAGAAGTTCCGTTATTTGTGGACAGGGGAAGCGACAGAAAGCGCGCGCCGTGTTTCAGTGCGTAGGTGACCGCGTTCGTAGTAATGAAAGAATAATTGGTCGCGCCTACAATAGCGTTCGCGTACGACATGATGTGGCGCATTTCCTCAATGCTGTCACCGGACTGAACCGACAGGGAATCCAGGACGGAGACCTTGGGAACCGCCCCGTATGCCTCTGCGGCGGCGGAAAAAGCTTCAGCCTCCCTGAGTTTGGTCTCATCGGTTATAAAGTGAAGAACGTCATCCGGCCTTGCCTGAAGCCAGCGCTGTACGACAATGCGCGCCCCCTTTTCCATATCCATACCCGCATTCTCCTCCTTCCGGGTCGAAACATCTCCCGCGGATCGCCGCTTTTCCGGCCTTGACTCGTACAAAATCGGAAGTACAATGCGGCAAAAATCTATAGTGTTATTTTATCTCATTATAATAAATAAGAAACAGTAATTGCAATTATAAACTGAACACAAAACAGACACAAATAATTAGTCCTGACTGGTTGTCAGGTAACTGACCACCACAAACTTTATTGTAGGAGCGAGGAAGTGAGCGGAAAGGCGCGGGGGTTTAAGCGTAGCGGTTTGACTCCGCGCCCGGCAGGAGGTAAGAGACTCGTAGAAACTCCTGAAAACCATCTGTGTGGCAGTGATTAATATCACCGGTCCACAGTATCCCGGACAGTATACCGTATGCCCCCTCCGGGGCACAGAGACAAATATATAACTTGTCTTACTCCATAATACGAGTGATCAATAAGGAATCTGGAAACCGTTTCAATGAAAGTTCACAGGCAGGTGACATTTATTTCACACAAACGCGGTATCCTGACAGTTGAAAACATATGGGAGCAGGATTATGCATTATAGAAAAATATATAACGCGCATGC
>CAZTIY010000063.1:2737-8571 GCA_964613765.1 uncultured Eubacterium sp. | reverse complement strand
GCGCCCCGCAGGAGGCAGGCGACTCGCAGAAACTGCGCGAAGCGGGGACCTTTTTCGCAGCGGTGCTATGCCGCCCGACCCTCAAATACCATGTATAAACTGTAACGACACATCTTCCAGGAAAGATCTTCGCGGTTAAATCTGCCGGATATGTCCGGCAGATTTATTATTTAATAAACGATATTTCGGGGCGAAAACTATGTGATACTGGCAGCGCCATTTTGAATGTGATAAACTTTGTATATCGTCTGTGACGATGTTTCTACTCATTTGTAATTCCTCCTTGTGATCTGATCTCTGCGGTTGGCGACCGCTTTCATCTTACCACAGGAGGTTTTATTTTAAGCTTGAAGCTAAAGCTTTTCTATTCTCCCCGGCATAGCCGGGGGTATTATGAGCCCTTCGCTTCGCTTGGGCTCCTCCGCTAAAGCGATTCAAATAAAGGGAAGCAATTTATACTTGTTTCCCAGATATCTTCTGTTGTTTATAAGACATGTTTTATATTCCCTTTTCGTGTCCGAATCCATGCTTAACTTTCCTCCGGTGTAACTTACGGAACAAAACCTGATTTACGCTGTCCGGAACCGTTTTGGGTTTTTGTCCGATAATAGTAAATCTTCCCGCCCGTCTGTCAGTTCATACACCTTTACTTCCGGATCGGTCCCCGACCTCCGAAAAACACTTCGGATAAGGAGCAGACGTCCTTTCCTGTTTTTCTCTCACCGGTATATATAACATAAATTTCCGGCTCAGGTATGTCAATTCTCTTGCTTCCGCAGATATAGAGTTTCTTTTCTTCAATATAGTCTTGATATGTCCGCGCGAGATATAAAAACGCACGGATCAGAATGTTGACAGACCATGCTGACTTAGTTTCCGCGAGCAGAACACGCCGGTTTTCTACTGTAAAAGCAAGATCAAGACAGGAACGCTTCCCAAAAATGTTGTCCGAAATTTAGTCCGCCTTCAATTATAGATGTCGTTTATAGATGTCGTTCACCGTGACGTTCTCAGGCATGACAATATCTATCCAAAGGCTTCTTTTTTACTTTTATAACCTATCTGAGGATATAGTTGCAAGAGCGTTTCAGAAAATTGTTGTAAGTTATTTTCAACAGTCCGGTATCTTCACTTCCTGCTTCGTATGCAATTCATGATCGCGAAGCGCTTCAGCCATCCGGATCGCGCGTTTATTCTTTTTTACGTCGTGGACCCGGACAATTCCGCAACCTTTCAGAACGCCGAAAACCGTCGTGACAAGCGTGCCTTCCTCGCGTTCGTCCGCCGGAAGATCGAGTGTGAGACCTATCATTGACTTTCTTGAAGTGCCGAGGAGTACGGGAAATCCGAGTTCTTTCAGCATTTGCAGGTTTGCCGTGAGTTCGAGATTGTTCTCATAAGTCTTTCCGAAACCGATTCCGGGATCCAGAATAATTTTTTCATCCGGAATTCCCGCGGCCCGGGCGATACCGATGCTTTCTCCGAGATCCCGGGCAACATCGCTCAGAAAATCGTCGTAAACCGCCTCTTTTCGGTTGTGCATAAGTACGCAGCACACGCCGCTCCCGGAGACGACCGCCGCCATGTCATGATCGTACCTGAACCCCCATATATCATTTATGATATCCGCTCCCGCCTGAACTCCCGCGCGGGCGACCTCTGATTTATATGTGTCGAGGGAGACGGGCACGTCAAAGCGCCCTTTGACCGCCTCAAGAACCGGAATCACGCGGTCTGTCTCCTCTTCCGCGCTTATCATCGTGTAACCCGGCCGTGTGGATTCTCCGCCTATATCGAGAATATCCATGCCCTCTTCCAGCATTTCCTCTACATGTCGCAGCGCCGCGTCGGTTTTCGTCCATTTTCCTCCGTCAGAAAATGAATCCGGTGTTACATTCAGAATTCCCATCACATAGCAATGCCTGTCAAAATCAAAATCTTTATTTCCTATCCTCATTCATATTTCTATGGTGCTTATTGAAGCAAAACACCATAATCTCCTTTCTTTCTGTTATTTCTGTTGTTTCAGCTGTTTCATCTGCTTCAGCCGTTTCAGCGCGTTGTTTCGGATAATCATTTAATCATTGATTTGTCTTCAGCGGCCCGTACGCGGAAGATAATCATTTATTTCTTCCCCGGCGGCCCGTGCGCAACAATCCCCGGTAGCGACGTCAAAACGTTATCAGGCGATTAACGGCTTTTTCAATGGTTTCAGGCGATCTTTGATGATTAGCACAGGACGATTTTCGTCGTTTCCTGATGATTAACACAGGAAATCCTCAAACCGTTTCCGTCGATTTTCGACAAAAAATATCAATTGATTTCTGTTATTCAGACTGCCGTCTCAAACGGTATTCGACGATTGAAATAAGACAATTCCCGGGTTGCAGGCGACTGGCACATTGCGGTTTTCATTCAGAAGTTCGCGCAAAAAATTACCGGCGTTCCGGCCGGTCTTAAATCACAAGTGTCTGATTCTTTTTATCCGGAGGCCATTTACATTGATTTTCGGCGGGACAGGAGAAACAGGGTCTCACCAGTTTGTCCGCTCTCGCAAGAACAGAACAGAGGGCACCGCGAATTTCGTCTTTCCCGTCGGAAAACGACGTCACAAGGTCGCGGCGATTTTCGTCGGAAAGTGTCGATGAATCGGCATCCGCGCTGCCTTTTGCAGCCGGAACGTCTGATCCCGAAATTGCGTAATGAGAAGTTGCTGCCTGACTTCTGTCCTTTACTTCTTCACCGGCGTAATCATTCCTGTGTCCGATAATTGCGGCTGATATCGCAGCAATTTCATCTTCGGTAAACCCCGCCTCAGGGAGTATCTCCCTCGCAAGGGCGGCGCCCGCTTCCTCATGCGGCGTTCCGTCTCTGTATTCTCTGACGCGCCCGAGATCATGAAGAAGCGCACAAGCGTATATCACATCTTTACGGATGTCCCGTCCTTCTTCCAGAGCGAGTATCAGGGCCGCGCGCGCCACATCGAGGCTGTGAGCGATTCCGTGTTTACAAAATGCGCGGTCTGACTCCAGTTTCTCCAGTTCACGCATATTCTCCGCGAACACGGGATTCCGGCGTACCAGTTCCGCCCTCGCGAGATCAGATTCATGAGAACATTTTTGCTGCGACCCTGAGCCGCCCGGTTCCGAATCCGGCTTTTTAACTTCAGATTGTAATATTTTTTGTGATTCGTTTTGTCCGCTCATGGGAAGTACACAGGTTCTTCGGTCACTTTCTGTTCCTGACACCGTTAAAAAATCTGTCCGCAAAAAATCCGGGGAAAAGCCGGGAAATTACAGATAATTACAAAATCTCATGAGAGCAGGGTTCTGCACCGGGTTTTAACAGATCCCGCACCGGGTTCGCATTCCGATCATTCTGAGAACGAGGTCGCAGTATGCTCGAACGAGAGAATACTCTTTACTGTTCACACATGGTATTTGAGGAACGGGCGGCATAGCCGCCTGTGTTCACTTACCCTCTGAACAGTAACGGACACTCTTTGTTTACATTCCGATCATTCTGAGAACACGGTCGCAGAGGATCTGATCGTTCTCAAAGACTCCCTTTGTCACGCAGGTCACGGTTTTAGTCCCGGGTTTCCTGACTCCGCGCATGGACATGCACATGTGCTCGGCCGACATGACGACCATTACGCCCTGCGGTTTAAGATATTTCATAATGGCGCCGGCTATCTGGTCCGTCAGTCTCTCCTGAATCTGAACGCGGCGTGAAAAGGCTTCCACGGTTCTCGCGAGTTTGCTAAGACCCGCTACCCTCCCGTCGGGAATATACGCTATATGACATTTGCCGAAAAAGGGCAGAAGATGATGCTCACAGACTGAGTAGAACTGTATGTCCTTTTCCAGAACGATATCGTTTCGCTCGCAGCTAAAAGTAACGGAAAGGGCCTTCTCCGCGTCGGCATCTGCTCCGGTGAGAAGTTCCCCGCTCATTCTGGCGATTCTGGCAGGCGTGTCCTTAAGTCCCTCCCTTCCCGGATCCTCTCCGATAGCCTCCAATATCATCTTTACAGCCTGTTCCATCTTCTGACTGTCTATCATGACGTCTCCTTCCGGATTGATTAATTTCAGTGCAAACGGGGAAAATGACATATTTTACAATCAGTTCCGCCTCAACCCGACAGTTTAATCATAGTACAGTGCATGGAAAAACACAACGTTCTTTACACAATCAATTGCATCCCGGCTCCCCGAACAATATCTTTATAAAGTTTCTCATCTAAAGGTGCGGCGCAAAGTGTACCTTTAACGCCCCGCTTTCAGTGTTGAGATAATACAAAGGCGCGAGAGAACAAACGGAAAATCTTCCAAATAAGCGGGTTCGACTTTGACATTTTACGGATGATTTATATGTTACAGAGGATCGATTTACATAGAATCGATTAGTGATACTGAAGCGCGGGGGCGCAGCTTCCGCGCCGCTACACCGAAAAATCCCGGTTCTCACCGGGATTTTTCGGAGTGAAGTCTTTAGAATTGAGAAAAAATGAAAAACGCTACGAGGTCTTAACTTATTAAGTTCCCTGACGATTAAGAGTATAGCGGGGTTTTGTGTAGGAAATCTTAAACATAAAAGTAGATTGTAAACAGATAATATGTAGAAGTCACCACATTTTCGACATTAGACCTTAACCCCGATCCGCATTCAGTTACAGTTCAACACGGTATTACAGGGTCGGGCGGCGCAGCACCGCTACGAAAAAAGGTCCCCGCTTCGCGCAGTTTCTACAAGTCGCTTGCCTCCTGCGCGCGGCAATTCTGTTTCGCGGGTTTAATTCCGTGGAACTGGTAATATGTGACCTCGATCCTTCCGTTATATAACTTGCGGCGCCGGTCCGCTCTCCTTCCCATTACTTTACTTTCGAAATCTTTATCGCTCGTAATGACGAACAGTGACCAGTCCGGTCTTTTTCGGAAAAAATCCGCGAGCGCTTTTTCCACATGAAGAACAGACCTTTCCGTGCCGACCCGCTCTCCGTAAGGCGGGTTGGTAACGATCACCCCGCCGGGCGGAAGGCTCTCCGCGTCAAGGAAGTCGGCTATGTCGCGTTTTTCCATTGATATGCAGTCTGTGACACCCGCTTTCTCAATATTAAGAAGCGCCCGCTCCACGGCAGATCTGTCAATGTCGCATCCTCTGATATCGAGCTCCGCGGCCGTGTCCTGAGCCAGGTACGCCGCTTTCCTCTCATTCTTCCAGACAAACGCGGGAATCGCCCGCCATTCTTCTGCGGCAAAATGCCTAAAGAGTCCCGGCGCCATATTCCTCCCGATCATTGCAGCCTCTATCATGATCGTTCCCGAACCCGCGCACGGATCGACGAGCGGTCTCCCGGGCTTCCAGAACGAAAGCTCGAGAAGCGCCGCCGCCAGTGTCTCCTTTACGGGCGCCGCAACGCCGCGGGCTCTGTAGCCGCGTTTATGCAGACTTTCTCCCGTTGTATCGACCGTAACAGTGCAGATATCTTTGAGAATGTTTACACGGACAGTGAAAAGAGCGCCTGTTTCAGGCATGGACGTCTTTCCGTACGCTTCGCCGAGTCTCAGCGCTATGGCCTTCTTCACCGTTTTCTGCGTGTTGGGTTCGCTTCTGAGGACGGATTTCACGGTCCCTGCCAGCACCGGAAAGCGGCCGTCCTCAGGAATAAGGTTCTCCCACGGTATATCAAGTACGCGGCGGAAAAGGGTGTCAGAATCCCTCGCAGGGAACTCATCCATCAGTAGAAGCACCCTGTCGGAGCTCCTGAGCCACAGATTCGCGCGGGCGCATACCTCGGGACCGCCGGAAAAATATACGCGGCCGTCCTCCAC
>CAZTIY010000063.1:0-2637 GCA_964613765.1 uncultured Eubacterium sp. | reverse complement strand
GGCGGCGAAACAGGAACGATGAAACCGGAATGTCGAAAATCGTCGAAAATCGTCGAATATTGACGGAATCCGTTGAAAAACAGCGAAAACTCGCGAAATTCGACGGATACAGCGAAAGACGACGAAAATATGCGAAAATCAAAAAACAGCTAATAACGACGTAAATCGACGTAATTCGTCGGAATCCGTCGAAATCCGTCGAAATCTGTCGAAATCTGTCGAAAAACAGCGAAAACCTGTAATTCGACGGATACAGCGAAAGAGCCGGAAACTGTGTCAGCCCCGTGACTGTATGTAAAGAGGCGGTATAACGGCAAAAGCCGGAGATCGTGTCAGCCCCGTGACTGTATCAGGCTTCATCGGCCGTTTCCAGCACGGATTTATACATGATTTCAACCGCATTGTCACAGTCTTTTTTTGTCGCGATGAGAGGCGGAAGAAGTCTTATTATATTTTCTCCTATAGCTGTTACGAGGAGACCGTTGTCAAAACATTTATGTTTGAGAGCGGCTGATTTGACCGGCTCTTTGAACTCGGCGCCGACCATGAGTCCTCTCCCCCGGACTTCCTTTATATACGGAAGGTCCTCAAGACGTTTCATCAGATACGCGCCTGTCTCGAGGGCGTTCTCAGCAAGATTCCGCGAAAGAAGCTCATCTATCTCCGCGAGCGCGGCAGCACAGGCCAGTGCGTTCCCGCCGAATGTGCTTCCGTGTGAACCGGGAGTAAAATGAGATGCGACTTCTTCCGTCGCGCACAGGGCGCCGATCGGCATGCCGCCGCCGAGGGCCTTCGCCATGGTCACGGCATCAGGTTTGACTCCGTAACCCATATACGCCATCACGCTGCCCGTCCTGCACCACCCGGTCTGAACCTCATCGAAGAGGAGAAGAAGTCCTTTCTCATCGCAAAGCTCTCTGAGACCCGCAAGGAATTCCTGAGCGGCGGGGTAGACCCCTCCCTCGCCCTGCACGGGTTCCACCATGATCGCGACGGTGTCATCGTCCACGGCATTTCTGAAACTCTCGAGATTATTGAATTCAGCGTATCTGAACCCGTCCATCATAGGCCCGAACCCGAGCTGGCAGGCATTGTCCGGCTGACCGGTCGCCGCCATCGAGCCGAACGTCCTGCCGTGGAAAGACTGATACGCGGTAACTATCTTCCAGTCGTTTGCGCCCCTCGTGTCAATGCCGTACTTCCTTGCGAGCTTTATCATGGCCTCGTTCGCTTCCGTCCCGGAATTCTGGAAAAAGATACGGTCCATGCCGATTGTCGTGCATATCTTTTCCGCGAGCAGCGCCTGCGGCGCCGTATAAATATACGCAGAAGCGTGTATGAGATCTTTCGCCTGGTCACAAATGGCAGTCACGACTCTTTCATTGCAGCTTCCGGTGCCGTTAACACCTATCCCGGCGAAGAAATCAAGATAGGCATTGCCTTCCGCATCGTACATATACATGCCCCCGGCGTGGTCACAGGCGAACTCAAGCCTGTCGGTAAATTCCATCATGTACTTCTTCGTTTTGCTGATGACTTCCTCCTGCGAAAGACCGATTGCTGACATCCTCATGCGGTACCTCCTGTCCCGGATTTCTGATTACGGATTACAGATTACGGATTACGGATTTCAAAATTCCGATTTTATGATGTGAGTGCCGGAACTGCATTCTCAGCCTGCCGGCCCGGGATGCAGCGTTTTAATCTCGTAAGATTGCGCATATATTGCGCCGCTCATCTCACAAAGTGACTTTTGCACATACATCATTTTATATCCGTATTTCAAACTCTAACGAAAATTCTTCTAATGAAAATTTTTACTCAAATTTTTAAGTTGATATTCCAATTATATACACCTGATACACAGAATCATACCACATAAATTACGAAACCCCGCGAAAGATTCCCGCCCGGGAATTGTATTAACTGCAGCTTTCCTGCACCCCCTGCGCAGCGGCGACATTTCCCCTGATCGGTTAAGCCATTCTAACTTCATTCTGCGGTAAACACCGCTCCGCGCAATTTGCTCATGCCTGACCGGCCTCCGGCGATATCCAGAAATTTAAAACGCCCTTAATCTCTTCACAGCATCTGGTAATAAACTTATTAAACTCATCCTCATCATACAGATTTTCATACGGCTCATTACAATTTCTGAAATCCCGAAGTTTGGGATCATCACGCTTTTGTCCTCCATCGGGAAGATATCTCCACCAGTAGAAATAATCTTCCGGTTTATCATCAGAAGACCATTTATATGTGTGTGATTTAACATATCTCATTATGTCGTTCTCATTAGTCGGATTGGTATATATCTTATTTCCCTGATCATTCCAACAGCAAACGCCAAAATATAGTTTATAGTATATCTCAACTCTCAAAACAAATTTCTTATCATACGGTGTATTCTGATCTCTAAGGAATATATCCAGACTTGGAGTGATTTTACCTCTGCTCCTATAATACTTATCCACTTTATCTAAATAATCACTACCGGCTATGCTGACACCCGGAAAATCACTCAGTCCATTCTCAATTCCCTTAAACACTCTCTTCATGAGATCAATTTTTGATTCCAGAAGAGCCTCGTCAATAACTTTTACCGCACGATATTTATCTTTGCTGTCTATCAATTTT
>CAZTIY010000062.1:0-8648 GCA_964613765.1 uncultured Eubacterium sp. | reverse complement strand
GGCGGCATAACACCGCTGCGTAAATTTTCCGCAGCTGAGCATGCAGTTTCACGAAGGGCGAGGATGTGAGCGGCAGGGCGCGGGGAGGCGGAAGGGGGTAAGCGTAATGGTTTAACCCCGCGCCCCGCAGGAGGCAGGCGACTCGCAGAAACTGCGTGAAGCGAGGACCTTTTTCCGTAGCGGTGCTATGCCGCCCGACCTTCAAATACCATGTATGAACTGCAATCTGAAACGCGGGCTTTTGCGAAATTACCGCATACGGCGGCGGCTGTTTTTTCGTTAATAAAGCCGTCAGGGCCGGTATCTCAGGCATCTGACGGCTTTCCTGTTTCGTCTTTCGTTCTCCCCGTATCTTGCGGCGCCGGGCCGCGGGCAGCACGGGCGAGTCGCTTAGCGGATTCTCTACCTTATTATTTTGTTCAGATCCTCGTAGAGTCCGCTTACGGCCGGGTAAATCTTCTTGTAGACGTTCTCGTACAGTTTAGAATATGTCTCGTGATTCGCCATATCAGGCGTGAAGACGTCCTTCGTGCGGACCATGGCGCCGACGGCTTCGCTGAAGTCTTTGAACTCCCCGATTCCGACGAAGGCCGATATGGCCGCGCCGATTCCGGATGCCTCGTATGTCTGCATGCGTTTCGCGGGAATGCCGAACATGTCGGCGGTTATCTGGCAGATTTCGGCGCTCTGCGAGCCGCCTCCGCCGAGACTGATCTCCTCGAACTTATGTCCGGCTTTCTGCTCCATCAGTTTGAACCCCTGCATGAGAGCGAAGTTGATTCCCTCTATTATCGCGCGGTAGACGTGCATACGCGTATGGAGGTCGGTGAAACCGACGAGCGCGCCTTTCGCCGCCGGCATGGTCACGTTGGGCGTGAAATACGGCTGGAAAAGAAGACCGTCACAGCCGGCCGGTATATCGCGGAGACTGCGGTTGAGAATCTCCTCGGCGGAAACGCCCTCTGTCTCCGCCTGCGCCGCCTCTTTCTCCGCGAACTCGCGTTTGAACCAGGATATCAGCCAGTAACCTCTGAAAATCTGGAACTCGGGTGTGAAGTATCCGTCCATTATCGAATCGTAGGGCGGCACATATTTCTCGATCTCAAGATATTTATTCGATGTGAACGTGATATTCGCGGTGGTTCCGAGACCGATTACGGCCTTTTCCTTCGTCAGACAGCCCATTCCGAGAATTTCGCACGCCTTGTCGGAGCCGGAGGCGATCAGGGAAAGTCCTTCCGGAAGTCCTGTGTCGCGGGATGCGGCGGCGGTTATCCTGCCGAGTTCGTGCGTGGCCTTTACCACTTTACAAAGTTTACTCTCCTCAACGTCAAATACGGGCCTCGTCAGGGCGCCCTTTTTCTGCCATGTCCTCTCCTTATAGTCAAAGGGAATGTGACCGACAAGCCCGGCGTCGGAATCCGACATTTCGCCTGTCAGCCGGTAAATCAGATAGGAACTCAGCAGAAGATATTTGTCGGTCTTTTCCCATATCTCCGGCTCGTTCTGCATGATCCAGTTGCAGTAGCTTCTCTGGAACTGGGTGTCAACCAGATTCTCCAGACCGAGCGTCTTGAACAGCATGCTTATATGCCCCGGAAGTTTGGGCCCGCCCTCCGCGGTACGCATATCGAGCCAGATAATAGCGGGACGCAGAGGCTTCCCTTCTTTATCGACGCATACCGGGGTGTCTCTGATGGTCGTTATGGATGCCGCCTCCACGCGGGCGAAAATTTCCGGGAAGCGCTGTTTCAGATCGCGCGAACAGGCGCAGATATTGTCGTAGTACGCGTCCGCGTCTCTTTCTGCCCAGTTCGGATTGACGGATACATAAGCGGGGTCGTGTTTAATCTGACTCTTTCCCAGAATCTCGCCGCTGTTGTTGATAAGCAGCGCTCTGGAACTCTGTGTACCGACATCAAAGACCAGTACTATCCTCTCTTTCATACGGTTTTCCTCTCTTTCATAAGACTTGCTAAAAAATTTATTCTGTGCGCATGCGCGCTATATCTCATTCATGAGGGATCCTGATATTTCAGCAGTTTACACCCGCTTCGCGAACCGGCCCATGAGCGGGTTCCGGTATACGCGGCGATGCCCGGAAAAGGCTGTAAAGCTTCCGTCCGCGCCGGCTGTGTCTGAGCGCCCGCGCCGTGCCGCCGTCTCTGTACCGGTTCCGTGTACGCCCGCGGAAGCTATTTTATGTCGTCCCGCAGGAATTTTTTCTCGTCCTCCTCAAGGTCGAGGCCGAGCGTTCCGCCCGGGTTCATAATGTTTCCGGGGTCAAAGTAATTCTTCAGCGCGCGTATCACGCCGTACTCGTTTCTGCCGAGGCTCCCCTCAAGCCAGGGGGCGAACATCTTTCCTATCCCGTGGTGATGGCTGAGCGCGGCGCCCGACTTCTGAATGGCGTCAAGGATTGTAGCGTGATATTCTTTGAAACTCTCCGCGTCGGACATCCTCGTGATAAAGATGAAGTAAAGGTTGGCGCCCTGCGGGTAGCAGTGCGACATGTGCGTCGTTACGATGGTGTTCGGCCGCGCGTGACAGGCCTTCCGGACTTCAGAATGCACTCTGGCCATATTGGACCAGTTGACGGTGCATTCGAGGGTATCGGTCATCACGCCGAAATCAAGAAGAGCGTCTCTTGTGTAGGGATCATTGAAACGGCCTTTCTCCCAGCTCTTCGTGACATACGAGGTAAGGCTCATGGCCTTGTATTTTTTTGCGATTCGCTTAATATTCTTCGCGACATTCTTTGAATAGCCTTTTTCTCCGTCGGTAAAGCCGAGGAAAAGGCAGCGCTTCATGTCTTCAAAACCGGAATTGTTGAGTATGGTCCAGAGCGGGGTCTCGTCAACGTTGTAAAGTTTCAGCATGAGGTTGGTCTCTTCGGGGTCGGAAAGGCGGAACACAGAAGAAAAGCCCGCCTCGCACTGCATCATCTCCCGCGCGGCCGCCATGGCGGTGCCCCAGTCCTTGAAAATATATGAGAAACGTTTGCGGTTTTCCGGCATGTAGCGGAAAATTTTAAGTGTAACTTCCGTGAGCACGCCGAAAGCGCCTTCGCTTCCCATCATTATCTGGTTGAGGTTCGGACCTGTGGCCTCCCGGGGGTAGTGACTTGTCTGTATGACGCCTATCGGGGTGGCGTATCTCTGACTCACGACTATGTCGGTGATGCAGCCGTAATATGTGCTGTTCTGACCGGCGCCGCGGGTTACGACCCAGCCGCCTACACTGCTGTACTCGAATGACTGCGGGAAATGACCGCAAGTGTAGCGCCTCTTTGCGCCGAAACGCTTATCGGCGTGATTGAGGGCGTCCTCCAGAGCGGGTCCCGACATGCCGCTCTGCACGGTGATTGTCTGGTCAGTCTCGTTGAAAGAAATGACTTTATTGAAATGTTTCCTCATGTCGAGGGAGACGCCGCCTTTCACGGGTTCGACGCCTCTCGTTACGCTGCTGCCGCCGCCGTACACGTAAAGCGGGATGCTGTGTTCTGTGCAGTAGGCTACGATTTTCTCCACCTCTTCGGTTTCTGACGGGTAAATAACAACGTCGGGGAGGCAGTCCACGCGTTTCTCACGGAGTCTCGCGCCGTCATAGCCTGTTTTCCCGTAAGCGACAGAAAGCCTCGGGTAGTCCTTTGTCGTAACGTTCTCTTCCCCCGATATCGCGATGAAAGCGTCGATATGCTCCTGAGCCAGATTACAGGGCGCGTCGAGCTTTACGCTGTCCATTCCTATGTCGCCGGGATACTGACGGAAATCGTCGTCGGTCATGAGGAATTTTTCCTTCATCATCTTATACAGCGTCTCTTTGGGGTATTTTACGAAGTTCGGGTCGCCCCAGCGGAAAATGGAGCGGTAGCTGTCCGGCGGCGCCGGCTGTGTTACCCATTCGGGTTCAAAACCTTTATACGGCTTTTTCTTCTTGCTCATTCTGCTTGCTCCTTTCGGGAATTGCGCGGCGCGGGTCTGCGCCGGGGAAAAATTTTGTCTGCGGCCCGCTTAACGGGCGGCGGAACCGATCGCTGCGGATGTCAGCCGCGTTCTGCTATTCTATATCTGCCCCGTCCTGCCGGTCTGTTCTTTTGATCTCACGTGCGGAACGGAACGCGGCGGCCGGCCGCAGGTCGCGGACGTCCGTGCCGCCCCGGTCTGTTATTCCGAATTATCGATCATGGCGCGCGAATATGTCTGCGGCCCGTCTGACCGGTTCCGCTGACGAATCCTGTTCGCGCGGCAAATAATAACAGGTTTGCCCCTTCAGACCGGCGCATGATCGATACGGGGACAGAGGCTTCGCGGACGTCCGTGCTGTTCCGGTCTGTTATTACGTCCTGTCGGCTGTGACCTGGTCCGCGCCGGCGGGGTTTCCGGCGGCCCTGCCGTAATTCAGCCGTCCGGAAGAATACGCCTCAGCCAGGACGTTGCTTGAGGCCACAATATCGGCGTCAAGGCCGAGCACATCGGCTATTACCACATCGCCCGCCCCGACCGGCGCCACTACCGTAACCTTATTTATTTCTTTCATCACATCAAATATTTTACTCTTCGGTATCGCCTTTGAGACCTTTACCGGAAGCACCGGAAATTCCGGGAAGACCGTCGCGACAGTGCTGCTTATGGTGCGCACCGGGTTCGTCATCTCTGACACGGCAAATTCTATACCTCTTTTGCAGCGGTTTCCCTCTACTGTTATCTCCCCGTCTTTTTCCCCGACTCTCAGTCTGCAGCCGTTCGGGCATACGATACAGGTCATCTCTTTCATTCAGCGCCTCCCTCCAGCTTTACGCATACGTCCGCGCCGTCGTGAAGCCCGAGAAGATTCCTGTCAATGACAAGTCTCTCCATTTCGGGCGGTCTTACTGTCTGATATTTCTTCTCAAAGACTTTTTTGCCGTCGGTCTCTATGGTAAGTACGGCGTTTCTCATCGTCCTGCGGCCCCGGAAATAAATCACCGTTTCCTGATCCGCGTTACCGGATGCCCCGGCGTCCTCCGTTTTTCCCGGCGCGGGAACTCGCGGCGCGAACATCTGCGGAACGATATACTGTATATCCCCGGCCGTCTTCACGGGTACCGGCCGCGACGCGTTCCGTGCGGAATCCGCGGACTGTCCCGCGGTTCCCGGGGAACCGGCGTTACTCATCTCCGCATCCCTGTCACGGTGCGCGGCCGCGTAACGCGCGGCTGATTTTCCCGCCAGGATCCCGCTTTCCGTGACGTAGTCCACGAGGTCGTTGACATGGAGCGCGTTCCCGCAGGAGAAGACTCCCGGGACGTTCGTCATAAAGCTGTCGTCGCAGACCGGCCCTTTTGTACCCCCGTTCAGGGTAACGCCGATGCTCTGGGCGACCTCGTTCTCAGGTATGAGCCCGACTGAGAGTATCAGTGCGTCGCATTCTATACGCTTTTCGGTGCCGGGAACAGGTTTCATTTTCTCGTCCACTTCCGCTACCTCGACCGCCTCAAGTCTTTCGTGCCCGAATACGCGCGTGACGGTCTGTGACAGATGGAGCGGAATGTCGTAATCGTCGAGGCACTGCATGATATTGCGGCTGAGTCCGGACGGCTCGGGCTTGACCTCATAGACGCCGACGACTTCCGCGCCTTCAAGTGTAAGGCGTCTCGCCATGATCATGCCTATGTCGCCGCTTCCGAGTATCACGCAGCGTTTCGTCGGCATCTGCCCCTGCAGGTTGACGAGGTTCTGGGCGGTCCCCGCGGTAAGGACTCCGGCGGGGCGTGTGCCGTGTATGAATACCTGTTTCGCGGTCCGCTCGCGGCAGCCGGTGGCAAGGACCAGGGTCCTTGCCGCCAGGGCGGCTACGCCACCCGCGCTGACTGCGGTGATTCTGAAGCAGTCAGCGGCTGCCGCGGCGTCCCCGGGTTCCGTTCCCGGCTGCGTCTGTGCAGATATGCCTGCCTGACCTGTTTCAGTTCCCGCTTCCGATCCGCCGGCTTTCAGACCTGCTGTCGCGGCTGCCGCGGCGGACGCGGACGCCGGGTCTTCCTCCCGGCCGTTCCATTTGCACGGTTCGCCCGGTTTCTCTATATCAGTGACAAACGTCTGAAGCATGCAGGGTATTTCCGCTTCACGAAAATCGCGGATAAACCTCTCCGCGTACTCCGGTCCCGTAAGACGCTCGCCGAAATGCTGAAGCCCGAAACCGTCGTGGATGCACTGCTTCAGGATTCCCCCGAGCCGCTCTTCTCTCTCAATGAGAAGCACATCCGCGCCCTCACGCTTCGCGGAGACCGCCGCCGCGAGCCCCGCAGGTCCGCCGCCTATCACTATCACGTCGTAGATGTTCATGCGGCTCCTCCTTTCGTTTTCCCGAAACTTATGAAACTTCCGTCACCGCTCTTTTTCACCTCTTCAAGAGGTATGCCGCATGTCTCGGATATGATTTTCGCCACGAGAGGCATACAGAAACCGCCCTGGCATCTTCCCATACCCGGGCGCACGCGCTTTTTCACGCCGTCTATCGTCGGCACGCATACCGGCGATTTCAGGGCGTCCTCTATCTCGCCCTTGCTGATTTCCTCACAGCGGCAGACTATGATCCCGTAATCGGGATTCTCTCTTATGAGCGCGTCGCGTTCCGCGGGGGGAAGTTTCCTGACCTCCGGCACGCCTTTCCGGTACGGATTGAAATTCACATTCTTTTCGACTTTCATCCGCTTCGCGAGATATTTCACCGCCATGGCCGCGACATCCTCCGCGACCGCGGGAGCCGTCGTAAGACCCGGCGACTGAATCCCGGCGCAGTGTATCAGGTTCTCTGTCTTCCTTCCCGGTTCTATTATGAAATCCTCTTCAAAAGTCGGCGCGCGGACGCCCGTGAAATATGTGATGATGTCCCGCTCGCTGAGATCCGCAGCTGTCATTTTCTGTTTGGCAAAGACATTCTCAATGCTCTCCGGCCGGGTCGCGAAGTTTTCTTTTTCATACGTCTCGACAGCGTCCGGCCCCACCAGAAGATTGTCATGAGCGGTATGGATGATCCCGCCGCCCTTGGTATGCGCGGCCGTCTTCTTAAGCGGTCTTATGGAGGAAATGCCGTGTACCAGCGTTCCGGTCTTCCTGTCCGTGATGGAGTTGGTGCCGCGGCGCGGATGGATGGAATAGAACCTGTCGCCCGCCATTGCCGCCACATCTTCCGCGAATGTTCCCGCCGCGTTTATAACAAGGCGGGGCCGCACGGTTCCTCTGTTTGTCTTAACTTCAGTGATTTTTCCGCCTGTTACCGTCATGCCGAGAACAGCCGTGGAAAGGCTTATCTGCGCACCGTTTTCAACGGCGTTTTCCCCGTAGGCTATCGTGAGGCCGTAAGGGCAGACGCTCCCCGCCATGGGATTGTAAATGGCATATTTGAAATCCGGATTCAGGTTGGGCTCCCTCCGGTGAAGCTCCTTTCCCATGACGATGCGTGTGTCGTCAACTTTACAGATGAACCGCCTGTTGAGAACGTAGAGACAAATGCCGGCGAACGCGATCCAGTCGGTGAAGCCCGCGTACTGCCCGCATCTGATGAACGGCACGTTAAGTTCCCGGCATATTATGTCAAAAGTGCGGTTCCCCCGGACCACATACTTCTGCTTGAGGCTGCCCTTAGGAAGATCGACTCCGGGATGAACCTCCCCGTCATTTCTGCCTGAGGCATGCAGAGCGAGATCCGCCTCTTTATCAACAAGAAGCACATCAAGTTTATGCCTCATAAGCTCTCTCGCGATACTGCAGCCGGAAATGCCGCCCCCTATGATAAGCACGTCCGGAGTTCTTCCCTCCAGGCTGTCGTCGGTGACTTCCGGCTTCCGCATTTCCTGCGGCGGCGCCCCGTCGAACACGATATCGTTCACTACATGAAGTTCCGGATCTCGGACGACACAGGTGCCGCAGGCATCGACTATCTCATCCCAGTCGGACAAGTGCCCGCTTACGTGTATCGCGCCGTCCGTTACGGCGGCCTTCACCCTTCCGCCGAATTTCTTTTGAAGTTTTCTGTTCAGTTTCTTTTCAAGTCTTCCTGACATTTTCACATCCTCCGGGAGCCGCGGACCGGTATGCCCGGTTTCCGGCTTCCCTGCACAAATTAAGAACCGACTGATATTTTCGCCGAAGCGTTCCGCGTCCTGCGTGTCAAAAAGCTCCGCCTGCATAACTGCCTCGTCCTGCCCTCATCCGTCCTTTTCATATCCGCACGTGTTCCTCAACCTCGCCCGGACGCCGTTCGCACCGTCCTCCGACAGTATTTTTTCAAGTCGGTCGTTCGGACGACTCTTTGTAAAGATTATCAGATATGCCCGGTAAAGTCAACGGAAATCAATTTCATTGCCGGAGGTTCATTGCCGGGGTTTACGGTTCACACACGGTATTTGAGGGATGGTCGGCTCCGGCGCCTGTTTTATTGTCTCTGCAGGCCTGCCGGTCATCCGGACGGCGCTCTCGGATTTCTTACATTTTTAACGGCTGTTATACAGCAGAATTGAACACTGAATAAATCTCCGGGTAAAAACCCGCTATCAGAATTTGAAGACTTTGCGAAGACCGGCCGAAAAATGACTTTCTGCAAGAAAACTGATTGTGTACTGTCTACAAGAAAACTGATTGTAATTGTCAATCGCAATTGTTATCATA
>CAZTIY010000061.1:0-8887 GCA_964613765.1 uncultured Eubacterium sp. | reverse complement strand
TGCTCAGCTGCGGAAAATTTCCGCAGCGGTGTTATGCCGCCGCCGATAGCTGCCTGTGTTCACTTACCCTCTGAACAGTAACGCCGAGTCTTTTTCCGACTCGAGGCGGACATCAGGATTTTGAGAGCTTTTCTGTAAGAGCGGGTATGACCTTATACAGGTCGCCCACAATTCCGAAGTCGCAGTTCTTAAATATGGGCGCGGCCTTATCCTTGTTTACGGCGATAATGATCTTCGACTTGTTTATTCCGCCGATATGCTGCACCTGACCGGAAACACCGACAGAAATGATAAAATCGGGTTTGACCTGAACGCCTGTGATACCCATGTAGACGGATTTGGGAAGCCATTTGTTGTTTTCGGCCACGGGACGCGAACAGCCTACATCGGCTCCGATAACTCTGGCAAAGGCCCGGATCATCTCAAGATCCTCCTCCTTCGCGAGTCCTCTCCCCACGTCCACTATCCTCTTTGCGGCTACGAGGTTCGTTCCGCTCTCCTTCTTTTCCTGACGCTCTATACGACGGATCCCGTCAGCGGGTTTCCCCTCTATCCGGGAAATGTCAGTCGCCGCCGGGAGAGAAACAGGGTCGAACAGACCGCCGGACAGGGTTGCCACACCGTATGGTTTAGCGAACTGTTCGCGGCGCTGCGCCGTTCCTCCGTACACAAGACGGCGATATGTAAGTACGCCTTCTTCCTCCGTGAGTTCGTTTACAGTGGTGAGGACGCAGGTATCAAGCATTACACCGAGCAACCCCGCGAGGCATCTGCTGCGGACGCTGTTATTAAGAAGCACCGCGGCGCCGCCGGTTTTTTTAACCTCATCCGCGATGGGACCGGCATAGTTCTCCGGCGCTCCGTTCTCATCGACGGGGCAGTAGATAAGCCTGTCCGCTCCAGGGACCGAGGCTTCGCGAGCTTCTTCCTCACTTCCGAACATTATTGCCGTCAATCTGTCCGACAGAGTCCTCACGCCTCCGCAAATCTCCCTCATAGATTCAAGGTCGTCACTTATAACAAATATATTCTGTATGCTCATATCATCCACCCGATTACTTAAAGACACTCTTTTTTAAGGAAACGTACAAGTTCGTCAATCGCCTCGTCTCCGTCACCTTCGATTATATACCCGCGCCGTTCCTGCTGCTCAGGCGCAAGCTCCGTTAACGTAGTCAGACTTGCATCGGCCCCGTCGGCGGTTCCCAGAACCTCCACCGGTTTTTTGCCCGCCTTCATTATGTCCCGCATAGTGGGAACGGAAGGGACATTGATTTCAGAAGAGACACTGATTACGGCAGGAAGAGCGACCTCCAGTATTTCAACCTCGTTTTCCAGAGTGCGTTCCACACGGATAAGACCGTCGCCCGCGGGAGTTATATCCGTTACGTTATTCACCGCCGGAAGGCCGAGGAGCGCTCCCGTCTGGATTCCGACCTCCTGCGAATAAAGATCACCTGATCCCATGCCGCAAAGCACCACATCAAAATCGCCGATTTCCTTAAGCGCGCCGGCGAGGGCTTTTGCGGTCTCCAGGGAATCAGAGAAAGTCCGGCTGTCGTCAATAACAAGTTTTAAATCATCCGCTCCGCGGGAAAGGACATCCTTGCGGATCTTGCTCGGATTGAGGGCCGACGTGCCGCCCGCGCTGAGCGCCGTCACGGTTCCGCCTGTTTCCCGCGCTAATTTTTTTCCGCTGTCGAGAGCGTTCAGGTCGTACTGACTGATTTTCCAGGGCGTTTCGGAAAGATCCAGTGTCCGGTCTCCCAGAACGCCAATCTGCTCCTCGTCCTGAACGATTTTACAACATACGATAATTTTCATATTACCACTGCACTCCTTTTACTGTTCACATTCCTCCGCGGTGCCGGAAAAAAATATGTGAAACGTTTAATCTTATTCCGCGCGGAGAAACTCTGATAACGTATTCAGTCTAATGGATATGCCGGGCATTGTCAACACGGACGCAGTTAATCCCGGGATATTAAAGTATTTTTTATGTGTATTACCTTATCGGCGGGCCTGCCGTTTATATGCCGTATAATGCCTGAAAACCGTGAAACGGTTGATACAGGCGCTTTCCTGCGGGGAAGGATAAGTTCGGGCAATGTATTTCGGCTCCCGTTTCCGGGAAACAGATCCGCCGTTTATTACGCAATGCCGATTATGCCGCAAATAATAATTGCAGACTGGTTAAACGTTTGATATATTAAATATGGGAAACGGCAAGTCAAACGTTAATTCATCTGTTAATTCAAATGCTGATTAAATAATTCCGGTTCCGTTTGTCCCGCTTCAGGATACGCGGCGCCGGCACACAAGAAGGAGAGTCTGATGAAACCTCTTACCGGTCTCAGGGTGCTGGATCTTACTGACGGCTGTCCGTACATAACCTCTATGTTCGCGGATTACGGCGCAGAAGTTATAAAGGCTGAACAGCCGGGAAAAGGCGATGCCATGCGCCGCCGCGGCGATGACGGAAGCCGCGGCAGTCTCTATTACGCTTATTACGGCCGCGGGAAAAAAAGCATCACTGTTAACCTGAACCATCCGCGGGGTCAGGAGATAATCAGGCGTCTTGTCCGCGAAACGGATATGATCGTCTTCAACATGCCGGAGGAGAAAGCGTCGGAACTCGGGCTCGGCTACGCCGAACTTAAGGAGATAAATCCCCGTCTGGTGTACGGAGTGCTGACCCCGTTCGGCGAGGAAGGTCCGTGGAAGGATGTGCCTGATTATGATCTTCTTGCCATGGCCCGCTCGGGGCTGCAGGAAAAGACCGGCTTTCCCGAACGTCCCACCAGGTTCGGTTTCCCTCTGGGATATTTTTATTCTTCCTGGCACCTTGCCGCGGGCATGCTGGCGGCATACATACGGTCTCTTGATACCGGGGAGGGCTGTAAAGTATCAACCAGCACATGGCACACCGTTTTTTCACTCGATGATACATTCGCGGAGTGTCTCCAGGGTCTGAACACACTTCCGAGGCGCCTCGGAAACGGTTTTCCCACAGTAAATCCCACCGATACGTTCAAGTGTATTGACGGCTGGTTCTCTCTCAGCATCGGAAGTGACGATCAGTGGCTAAAGTTCGCGGAAGCTACGGGAAGGGAAGACTGGGGCGAGGGATCGGTATACGCGCACGACCCGGACCGCTCCATGAAACATTATTTCGGCGATCTTGATCAGCAGCTGAGGGATTTTTTCGCAGGCATCACAATTGATGAAGCCGATCAGATCTGCAGAAAGGCTATGGTGCCGGGCGGACCGTGCAACACGGTCAGGGAGCTTGCGGAAAATAACGAACAGGTTGAGGCGAGACATATGCTGATTCACGTATTTGATCCCGTGCACGGTGACACTTTGCAGGTGGGGCTTCCCGCTAAATTTCTCAGGGATGATGACGATAACGATGACGATGCGATCACCCCGGCTTCCCCTCTGGGGGCGGATACGGCATCTGTTCTCGGTCTTGATGAAGGCAGGCTCGCCGCTCTGCGAAGTGACGGTGTAATTTGATGCGGACCGGGGAAATCCGGGCCCGCCGCTCTGCAAAATGACGGTGTGATTTGTTACGTTCCGGGAAAATCCGTGTCCGCCGCTCTGCGAAGCGACGGTGTAATTTGATGCGGGCCGGGGAAAAGATGAAACGGTTAGTTATGACCGCCTGTCAGGCGACCTGCCGCCGCAGGCTTTATGCGGGAGGAGATATACAATGTCTGATGATGAGGGAAAAGCCGGAGTGCTGAGCGGCATTAAAGTTCTGGACTTTACGATTGCTCTCGCCGGTGTGTATACCGCGTGGCAGTTTGCCGACTTCGGCGCTGAGGTGTGGAAGGTGGAACGCTTCGGTACAGGAGATCAGGTCCGTCACTGGGACCCCTGTGTAGAGGAATTCGGCGGCCAGAGCACTCTGTTCATCGCGTATAATAAGAATAAAGAAAGTATAGAGATTGATCTTTCAAGACCGGAAGGTAAGGAAATCATCTATGAGATGGCACGGAATGCCGATGTTGTGCTTGAAAATTTTAAAAGCGGTTCCATCGACCGCCTCGGTCTCGGTTATGAAAAGCTTAAGGAGATAAATCCCCGGCTGGTATTTGTCTCTCTGAGCGGATTCGGCGGATCTGGCCCGCTTATGAAATATCCCTGTTATGATGCCATTTCCGCCGCGCGAAGCGGATTCGCGGCAAGTAACGGCGAGCCGGACGGCGCTCCGATGAAGGCCGGAAACGCGAACGGGGATACACTCGCAGGCACATACGCTTTTGCGGCCGCGCTCATGGCACTCGCAGATGCGCGAAGAACCGGGAAGGGGTGCCATGTCGATGTTGCCATGACCGATGTCGGAATGCTGAGCTGCGGAGAGACCATAATGGACTACGGAAGCACAGGTGAAGTGTTTACACGGTTCGGCAATCACGACCGCTTCACCGCCCCGTACGGACTGTTTGAGGCGCGCGACGGATGGGTCGCCGTAATCGCGGACACGGAGGAACGCTGGAGAACACTCTGCGACGTGCTGGAAGCGCCTGAACTCGCTGACGATCCGCGGTTCACCGATAACAGAATGCGCATAGCGAACAGGGACGAACTTGTCGCGGAGCTTGAAGAACGTACACGGAAGCTGAAACGGGCCGATCTTGAGGAGAGGCTTCTCGGAGCCGGTGTGCCCGCCTCACAGGTTCTTCCGTTTATTGAGGCATATACCTCTGAACACGCAGCCGCCACGGGGGCGCTCACCATGGCATATCAGGACGGTGTAGGCATGATGCGGTTTTATACCAATCCCGTCAGATTTAATGATGAAGTTCTTCCTGTCAGAAGCGGCGCGCCGCGCCTCGGGCAGCACACCCGTTCGATTCTCCGGGAGGCGGGCTACAGCGAGGATGAGATAGACAGGCTGTATGAGGAGGGAGTTGTCGCGAGCACGATGATTTGAAGCGCGCGGTGAATTTTCATGTGATACCGCGGACGCAGGAGAATCTTTCTGAAAGTTGATGTAACTTTATTCATTATGACTGTTTATGTGAACGCGCATGAGAATATTTCTAAAAGGAGTTGACCGCATGGATAATGAAAACATTTTAACTGAGATAAGAGACGGCGTAATCATCATCACGCTTAACCGGGAAGAGCGAAGGAACGCCATCGACCCTGATACCGCGGAACGGATGGAGAAGATTCTTAATGAGGCGGAAAAAGATCCCGGTGTCGGTGCCATCCTCATTACCGGCACGGGAGACAGAAGTTTCTGCTCCGGAGAGGATCTCGCCGCTCTCGGGGAGAACGGGGAGTGTCTTACCGAAACGGAACACGGGTTCGCCGGCATAACGGAGCGGATGTGCCCCAAGCCCGTAGTCTGCGCCTGTAACGGCACTGCGGTAGCGGGCGGCCTTGAGATCGCTCTGTCGTGCGATGTTATCGTAGCCGCCGAGAATGCGCGCTTCGGTCTTACAGAGGCGAAGGTGGGACTTCTCGCTACGAGCGGGGGACTGGTGCGGCTCCCTAAACTTATACCCGCAAAAGTCGCCGCGGAGATGTGCCTTACCGGTAATCTGATAAGCGCTGAGCGGGCTTATGAGGTGGGACTCGTAAATCATGTGGTTCCACGGGAGCAGCTTATGGATAAGGCGCTTGAACTTGCCCGTCAGATGGCGGCCAACGCCCCGATTTCCCTGAGGCTCACCAAGCAGATACTTCACATGGCGCCTCAGATGTCGGAAGAGGACGGCATGCGGGTGTGCAGGTATATGGCCTGGAAATATATAGAGGGTACGGAGGATGCCGAAGAGGGGCCGAAGGCGTTTCTTGAAAAGCGTAAGCCGCGCTGGAAGAACCGCTGACGCGCTCACGCGCATCATGAAAGCTTAAGTTTATACTGAGGAGGGATTTTATCATGGATTTTCACATTACCGAAGAGCAGGAACTTATGGTCCAGGCCATTGAAGAGGCCATGAACCGCGAAAATCTGGAGAGCTATTTTCAGGAGTGCGACCGGGAGCACAAACATCCGCAGAAATGGTGGGACATACTGAAGGAACTCGGAATTTTCAGCATGTTCCTTCCGGTGGAGGCGGGCGGCGACGGTGAGGGCGCTGTCACGATGTTTCTTGTAATGGAGGCGCTTGGACGCTGCGGCGGACCGATATATCTCATCTGGGATCACGTAAAGGCGGACTCGCTTATGGAGGAAGGCACCAGAGAGCAGATCGAAAAATTCATGCCCATGTTCTTTGAGGGTAACGGCGCCTTCGCCCAGGGATTCTCCGAACCGACAGCGGGAACGGATCTTTCGCCGGCCACGATTCTTACTACATACAAGCGCCGTGACGGCAAGGTTTACATTAACGGCCACAAACACTTCATCTCCGGCGCGCAGGATAATGACTACTGCCTGACTCTGGCGAAAAACGCCGACAATCCCGAGCAGCTTACGCTCTGGTTCGTGCCGACCAATGTTCCGGGCTGCAGAAAAGAGCGCATGGAGACAATGGGCATATATATGGAGAATGTGAATGACGTCTGGTTCGATGATGTAGAAGTGGATGAGTCGGATATGTTCTCATTTGAGGGAAACGGTCTCATGGCTACGTCCAAGGGCTTTGACTACGAGCGTCTTCTGGACGGGTTTAACGCCTACGGACAGGCTCTTTGCGCGTATGAGGATGCCTGCCGCTACGCGAACCAGCGTATAGTTAAAGGTCAGGAGATCGGCAGGCTGCAGCTCATTCAGAATCACATCATGGAAATGACGATGCGTATTGAGGCGATGCGTAACATGCTCCTTCATTACGCCTGGAACAAGGATAACGGCTGCCTGACACGCGCGGAGGCTTCAATCGCCAAGCAGTACTGCTCGGAGGCGGCGAACCAGGTTGTCGACCACGCTCTTCAGATTATGGGCGGTATAGGGTATTGCGGAAGCCGCATTAGCAGAATCTACCGCGACCTCAGAATCACCCGCATCTCCGGAGGTACCGGTGAGATCCAGACAATCATAGCATCGAGGCAGGTACTGAAAAAATACCGCTGATCGCTTTTCTGACGGAATACCGTTTGTCCGGACCGCCGCGTGAAAAACATGCAACTTGGGTCCGGATTCTGTACGGAGACCGTGAAAACACACATACACGACGGAGATACCGCTTACGGATTGCCGTTTGTCCGGATCATTGCGTGAAAAACAGGGAACCCGGGTCCCGGATTCTGTACGGAGACCCTGAATACACACATACACGGCGGAGATACCGCTCTCGCGGCAAGTGCGGACGCATACAATCCTTCGGGAAGAGCCGCCGGAGCAGCTGACATTCACCTAAGGAGAAAGAATATGGATTTTAATCTGAACGACGAGCAGGAGCTTATGCAGAATATGTTTCGCGAATTTACGGAGCAGAACATACGTCCTCTGGCTGCCGAACTGGACGAAGAGGAGCGCTTTCCGGCGGAACTGATTCCCGCGATGGCGGAGATCGGAATGTTCGGAATCCCTGTCCCGGAGGAATACGGAGGCGTAGGCATGGGTCATGTTGAGTACGCCATGGCCGTGGAGGAGATTTCAAAGGCCTGCGCCAGCACCGGCGTTACCGTCTCGGCGCATACATCACTTTGCTGCTGGCCTGTCCTGCACTTCGGTACAGAAGAGCAGAAACAGAAATATCTTCCCCCTCTCGCCGCCGGCGAGACGCTCGGCGCTTTCGGGCTTACCGAGCCGAACGCCGGCACCGACGCGTCCGGCCAGAAGACTACGGCGGCGGATATGGGTGACTGCTACCTCTTAAACGGCTCTAAATGCTTCATTACAAACGGTGAGATTGCCGGGACATATGTGGTGTTCGCCATGACAGACAAGGAAGCCGGGAATCACGGTATCAGCGCTTTCATTCTGGAAAAAGGCATGGAAGGGTTCACTTTCGGGGAGCATGAGAGAAAGATGGGTATCAGGGGAAGCTCCACCTGCGAACTTATTTTCAGGGATGTTAAGGTGCCGAAAGAGAATCTGCTCGGCAAGCCCGGGGAAGGCTTTAAGATTGCCATGATGACTCTCGACGGCGGGCGCATCGGAATCGCCGCGCAGGCGCTCGGGATAGCGCAGGGAGCTATAGACGAGACCGTGAAGTACGTTAACGAACGAGAGCAGTTCGGCAGAACCATTTCCTCGTTCCAGAATACGCGTTTTCAGCTCGCGGACATGCAGACCCGGGTTGATGCCGCGAGGCTTCTTGTATACCGCGCCGCGGCAATGAAGGATGAAGGGAAGCCTTATTCCAAAGAAGCGTCAATGGCCAAGCTGTTTGCATCCGAGACAGCCCGCGAGGTCACATGGCGCGCCGTGCAGCTCTTCGGCGGTTACGGATATACCCGTGACTACCCGGTGGAGCGCATGATGCGTGACGCCAAGATTACCGAGATATATGAGGGGACGAGCGAAGTCCAGAGGATGGTCATTTCATCAGGCATGGGTCTTAAGTGAATTGTCCTGCCGGGCAGAATGTCGTTATTTTTCTTTCAACTACGCAGGTTTCACAGACTCCCTGCCCGGCGACAGGGGAGGAATGCCGATATTTTCCCCGCGTCCGAAAGAGTACCGGAAAGAAGCCTTAACGGGGAAAAAATATAGCTGTGCTTAACCCGCGGTAAAGCCGGCATGCCTATCTTTTTAACAGGATGACGAATTAAACGCAGGCAAAAATATTGACATAAGTTATTGTGATTTTCGGGGTTGTGAAGAGGCGCCGCACAGGCGTACCGCTTCATGACCCTCTTTTATTTTTTATCCTGAATACTGTTCAGAGGATAAATGAACATCGGCAGCTGTCGGGGCGGCATACACCGCTGCGGAAATTTTCCGCAGCTGAGCATGCAGTTTCACGAAGGAGTGAGG
>CAZTIY010000060.1:0-8945 GCA_964613765.1 uncultured Eubacterium sp. | reverse complement strand
CAAGCGACTCGTAGAAACTGCGCGAAGCGAGGACTTTTTTCGCAGCGGTGCTATGCCGCCCGACCGTCAAATAATGTGTGAACTGTAACCACACATGCCGACCGGCATTCCCGGTCGGCATCTAAAATTACTGTTTAATGTTCTCTCCTATGATATGTAAATGTCAGGAGAAAACCTTTGAAAACGGTTAGCCTGTCTGATTAAAATAACCGCCCTGGTTCAAGCAGCAGGACGGTTGTTTTTTATGTAAATCGTGATACGTATATTCTTAACGGACCTCATCAGGCTTCACTCTTCAAGGCGTGCGCCCGTGCAGGCGGCAGCACGCGGCGGCCGTAACCCGTCAGCACCTCACCTCTGCGCGGCTGCCGCCGTCCATGTCTTTTGTCACCACTATCTGCCTGTCGATCAGCGATTTTATCTCGTCTATGTGCGAGATGATGCCGACGATGCAGTCGCCCTCCGTAAGACTTCCCAGGATCTTCATGGCGCTCCGGCGCGACTCCGCGTCCAATGAGCCGAATCCCTCATCAATGAACATCGACTCAAGCCTGATGCCGCCGGACGAGCTCTGCACCTCATCTGACAGGCCCAGGGCCAGCGAGAGCGAGGCCTTGAACGATTCGCCGCCGGAAAGTGTTTCCACTCCGCGCCGCGAACCGTTGTAATGATCGATTACATCAAGTTCAAGGCCGTGCTTCCCGGCCTCCTTCCCCTCCACAGGGCGGCGTACCAGTTCATACTGGCCGTCTGACATTTTCAGAAGTCTCGTATTGGCATGGCCGATCACGCGGTCGAAATACGTCATCTGAACATACGTTTCAAGCATAATTTTTTCTTTCCCGGTAATCGAGCCGTTCGCTGTGTCCGAAAGAGAACTTATCATTACGAGCTCTTTTTCAATCTTCGCGAGCTCGTCCTGTTTCGCTTTCAGATTCTCAAGGGTCCTTTTATTTGTTTCGAGACGTACGATCGCCTTCTTCTCAATATCTGAAACGATTTTCCTCCGCTCTTCGGCACGTTTTCTCCTTTCCGTATCGGATCCGTCCGGCTTTTCCTCCACGGAAAGCCGGTCGCGGACGCTTTCTATACTTCCTTCCAGCTTTTTGATATCTCTTTCGCAGGCTTCAAGCCCTTTTTTCGCCTCTTCAATCTCTTCCTTTATCTTATCCCTTTCACCGGCGAGCCTTTTCTTCACTTCTTCCGCCGTCTCCCTGTCGGGATACTCCAATCTGCTCCTGAGCGACTCGATGCGTTCGGAAAGTCCGGAGAGCCTTGTACGGAGCGATTCCTGACTCCTCTTCAGTTTCTCCGTTCTCTCCCGTCTGCGGTCGGCCTCTTCTCTGATCCCGGGCAGATCTCTTCCGATCTCTTCTTTTCGCTTCAGTTTCTCATCTTCGGCGGAAATTCTTTCTTCGATATCTTTGATCTCATTTTTAAGAGCCTTCCGGGCATTTTCAAGCACTCTGCCATCCGCGGCGGGATCTCCCGACAGGATCAGTCCAAGCCCGGCGCGGAGGTCTTCGCGCCGGGAGGCCAGTGTTTTTTCCATCTCGGCATACCTGCCGCTGATCTCACTCGCCCTGCGGCTCGCCTCGCTCTCTTCCTTCTCTGCCCTGTCTCTTTCTGCTTTCAACTTTTTTATATCCTCTTCAGAAGGCGCGGATGCGGATTTACGCGCGGGACGGGGATGTGTCAGAGATCCGCATACGGGACAGGGTCTCCCTTCTTCAAGGCCTTCCGCGAGCACTCCCGCCTGCTCGTCCAGAAACGCGCTGTTCCCCGCTTCAAATTCGAGCCTCTTTTCACCGGCTTTGTTCCTTGCGTACTCATACCTTCTCCGCGCCTCTTTCAGGTCTGTTTCAACACTTCGCAGGGCAACGAGGCTCTCCGAGAATTTTTTCAACTCATCGGCCGTTTTCTTTTTCTCAACTTTTTTGTTCTCCAGTTTGTTCTTTTCGAGACCGGAATCCTCAAGAGACATTGACTCTTCTTCCAGATTCCGCACGGAATTGAGTGCGTCGGCGAGAAGAGAGTTTTCTTTTTCGTATTCCCTGTCGAGGTCAAGAGCATCTTTCTCCGCCTCTCTGAACTCTGCCTGAATGCGTCCGTATTCCTCGTAGTCCGGCATGCGCTCATCTATGGCGGCCATGCGGCTTTCTATTTTCTCCGTTTCGGGTACGCGCCTGTTTCTGAGTTCAAATTCCCTCTCAAGGCGCTCCCTCCCGGCGATTTTCTCTGCGGCGGTTTTCTGCAGTTTTTTAAGTTCTTCCTCGTCTTTACGGTACCTTTCGGCCGCCTCGAGCCTTGAATATATCTCCTTCAGTTCTTTCTCGATACGCCCGGCTTCCAGGCGGCTGCTCTCTGCCTTCTCTTCGTCCTCACATATCAGATCGGTCAGAAGGTCAGGAATATCCTGCGCGGGCATTCTGCCGTCCTTTGCCTCTTCAGCCCGCGGCGACAGCGGACTTTCACTGTCCCGGAGGATGCCGGACGCGTACTGGCTGATGCTTCCGGAGAGGCGTTTCTGCTCAGCGGAAAGACCGCTCTTCTCCTCTTTGAGTCTAAGCTGAAGTATTTCGTAGATCTGCGTTTCAAACAGCTTTCTGAAGATCTCCTGCCTTTCCTGCGTGCCCGCGAGGAGCAGTTTCATAAAATCTCCCTGCGCAATCATCGAAATCCTCGAAAACTGATTTCTGTTAACGCCGACGATCTCTGTGATTCTCTCATTTACTTCATTTTCTTTGCCGATCACACGGCCGTCCGGCAGAATCAGTTCAGCTTCGGCCCCTGCCTCTGTGAAGCCCTCGCCTCTCATCTTACGCCGCATCTGTTTCGGTCTTCTCTTTACCCGGTACTCTTCTCCGCCGGATGTAAAGATCAGTTCCACCTCTGTCGGCGTTTTCTCGTCCGCGTATTTAGATCGGAACATATTGTCCTTTCGAATATCTCCGCTTGCTTCGCCGTAGAGCGCGTATGTCACGGCATCGAAAATTGTCGTCTTTCCCGCTCCGGTGTCCCCGGTTATGAGGTAAAGCCCCGAACTTCCGAATCTGCTGAAATCTATCACTGTTTCGTCCGCATACGATCCGAACGCGGACATTGTAAGTTTTACCGGCCTCATCTCTCCCCCTCCGTTATTTCTTCGATTAGAGCATTTATATGCTCAAGCTGTTCGTCGCTCATGGGCTGATTGTTCTGCCGCTTATAAAAATCCGCGAACAGCCCGGCAGGCGATCTGTTCTCAATATCGGCGGCTCTGGCCGCCGTGCCGCTCCCGCGCGTTCTCGCGTTGTCGTAATCCAGCTTCATAAGATTCCCATATACCACTCTCAGGTTGCTCACGACATTCGGGATGTCTTCTTCGTCCGTCAGAGTAATATGCATATAGTCGGTCCTGTATGATGTGTTTTCGTAAAAGCTTCTGTTCATAAGGTCGTTATACCTCCCCCTGATCTCGCGCATCTCGTGAAGCGGCGTGAGCGGGGATGTGCGCACCGTGAGGTCCCCCTTCTCCCGAAGTTCAATGATTGTGACCGACTTTCTGTCCTTCGCCTCGGAAAAAGAATATTTGACGGGCGAGCCGCAGTACCTGATACGTTCTGTGCCGCAGTTCTGCGGTCTGTGAAGATGACCGAGCGCTACATAATCAAATGCGTCAAATACACTCCCGTCCACATTGTCGAGGCCTCCGATTACGAAATCCTCCGACTCCGACCGCACGGCGTCCGTCACATACTGGTGCGTCACCAGTATATTTCGCTTTCCGGAATCCACGTTCATTGCCGAAATTGCCTCCCGCACGGCATCGGTGTATGTATCTGTCCGCTCCGCGTTCTCCGAGAACCTTCGAACATTCGCGGGCCTGACATACGGAAGAAGGTAAATGTCAATCTCGCCGTATTCGTCCCTGACAGTCACGGGTCTGATATGTCCGTCATATACAGGCGATAAATAAATGCCGCTCTTATCCATGATCCTCGAGCCGAAGGCTATGCGCTCCGGGGAATCGTGGTTGCCGCTTATGGCAAAGACTTTAAGTCCCCGCCGCGAAAGGCTGAAGAGAAAATCGTCGAACATTTCGACGGCCTCCGCGGAAGGCTGCGCTCTGTCGTATATGTCCCCGGCTATTATTACGCCGTCAGGCCGCTCGGCATCCGCTGTCTTAAGGATCTCCCCGATAATGTGTTTCTGATCATCGATCATTGAAAATTCATTGAGACGCCTGCCCAGATGAAGGTCCGACAAATGAAGAAGTTTCATGGTGTTTTCCTCCCGAAAAATTGCTGCGGTTTTTCTCTCTTACTTTATATAACGATTTCCGTTTTGAATTTTGAGTTTACCGGTTCTGCGATATCATGACATATATAACGATTCGGAATTATTTTTTCCCGCGGAGGTTTTCGCGGAAAAAATTTATCATTTCGCGTTTTCAGACGTTTTCAGAAAAGATATGAAAACCGGGAGCCGCAGGACGGGCCCCCGGTTCTGTACAGGCGCGAGCCGTACCGCCGGAGTTCTTAAACGATTATCTCCCCTGTCATGCCGTCTTCCGTCACACCGGTGAGCCTCACGTTAAAGAACTGTTCCGAACCTGCTTCAAGACCGTATATCTCGGTTTTAAGATAATTATCAGTATATCCCGAAGCATGAGGTAAAAATGTCCCTTCATTCTCACCTGTGACCGGATCCGATACAGTCCGTTCCGTAAGCACTTCACGGATCGAGCCGACGGAGGCTTTACGGAAAGCGCGGGCAACTTCCCCTGCCTCTCCGGAAAGCTCCTCGCTCCGCTCTCTTTTGACCGCCGGAGAAATCTGATCCTTTCGCGAGGCCGCGGGCGTTCCCTCCCGGGGAGAATACCTGAACACATGGACCTTGCAGAATGCCGAATCCCTGACAGCCTTGACCGAAGCTTTAAAATCCTCTTCGCTTTCTCCCGGGAACCCTACTATAATATCAGTCGAAATACCGTAAAGAGGATCGTTTCCCCGGAGAACATCCACGATGGCCCGAAAATCCCTCATGCCGTAATGCCTGTTCATTAAGGCAAGCACTTTATCCGAACCGCTCTGGAGCGCCAGGTGAAGATGGCGGCAGAGCCTGTCATAGCGTAAAAGCGCCCTGACCTGCGAGGCGTCGGTTTCCGTCGGTTCGAGCGAACTCAGCCTGATTCTGAAATCACCCTCTATATCGTTTAACATGCGAATCAGCGGTTCTATGCCGGGGATTCCGATATCCCGCCCGTAACAGGCGGTATTGATTCCGGTGAGAACCACCTCTTTAAGTCCGCCTTTAACGAGACGTTTTACTTCACTTACTATCTCTTCCGGCGGCCTGCTCCTGACTCTCCCCCGTGCGTGCGGGATGATACAGTAAGAACAGAAATTGTCGCAGCCGTCCTCTATCTTTATGAACGCCCTTGTACGTCCGCTCATTGAACATATCTCACCCTGCGACTCGTATCCGGTGAGCGCTCCTTCAGGATGAACCAGAATACGCTTTTCTCTCCCGGATTCAGTATCTGTTCCGGCATTCACGCTTGCTTCGCCGCGTTCTCTTTCCCTGAAAAAATCGGATAAAAGTTTAAGAATGCTGTTCTTCTCGTCTGTCCCGCAGACAATCTCAACACCCTCAAGCGAAGCCGCCTCCTCCGTGTGTGTCTGCGCGTAGCAGCCCGTCACACAGACGACCGCACCGGGGTTTTCTTTATGCGCGCGGCGTATGAACTGACGCGACTTACGGTCGGCGAGCCGTGTTACGGTACATGTGTTTATTATATAAACATCGGCGCGTTCGCCGTCTTCCGCTATTTCATATCCCGCCCTGATGAACTGCTCCTTCATGGCTTCTGTTTCATACTGATTCACTTTACAGCCGAGTGTGTGAAAAGCGGCTTTCATTACCGGTCCTTTCTGTCTGTTTCGTCCGAAGGGGATACACTCCGGGATCACACATGACAATCCTTTGCCCCGGGGAGAAGAAAATTTTCTATCTGCCTGAGTTCCATATACACTGACTTCCGTAATAAAAAATCAAGAAGTTTGATTCCCTCGTCAATACCCCTCACAGCCAGCCTGCCGACATGCATAAGAATATCCACAGAGTCATAGAGAATGAGCTCATAAGTGTAGTCAGCATAACCGAACTCGCGGAGAGGACGCCCTTATGACCGAACCCCTTCGCCATAACGAAGGCCGTTACGGTGGTAGGCGATCCCGCCATGATGATGAGGGCAACGAGCTTTTCCCGGAGGAATCCCATGTGCACAGCGACAGGAATTATGAGCGCGGCGAAACCTGTGAGTTTCATGAACGATGCGGCAAGCGTCGGCTTCAGATCCTTTACGGCGGCGTGAATATCAAACTGGGCGCCGAGCGCTATCAGGCCGAGCGGTGATGCCGTATCTGCCACGTAACCTATCGTCTTGTCCGCGACGGCGGGAAGAGGGAGGGACAGAAGCGACCAGAGCAGGCCGCAGACGATGCCGATGATTACGGGATTCTTAAGTATGCCGAACAGTGTTGATCTGATGAGTGCAGGATCCGGTTTCCTCCGGCCTTTCCCTGCATCAGAGTCCGTGTCCCCCGCGCTCCCGGGTTTATACAGTTCCAGTATTATTACGGCGCTTATGTTATACAGCGGCACCGCGCCGAGCACCATAAGAGGGAGAACCCGTGTGTCGTTATATATATTTTCCATGAAGACAACACCGAGCAGTGCCGCGCTGCTCCTGAAACATGCCTGGATGAACTCGCCTCTCTCGCTCTTGTCCTTAAGGAACCTCGACAGTATTACAGAAACCGAGATTTCCGCCGCCGTCGCGATAAAGCAGAACAATACATATCTTCCGTCGAAATACGAGAGAAAATTCTCCCTTGTCGTGTCGTAAAACAGAAGAAACGGTATCGAGACCTTGAAAACAAAATCATTCAGCTTCCCCGCGAAATCCTCCGATATGAATCCGACTTTCCTGAGGAGCATGCCGAAAAGCATAAGGAGAAAGACCGGAAGTGTGGCGTTCAGACTGAAAATCAGGTTATTTAACATTAGCTGAAGATCCTTTCCCCCTCCGGGAGATCCGGAAATCGATAGCGATAAGTACCGCGCAGCAGATCAGAAGCACCGCGAGTATAAGAATTCCGCAGTCACGGAAGAATGTCTCCGGAAGTATCAGAATAACCGGGTCCGTTCGCCAATCGAATATCCAGTTCGTTTTCCCCGGGAACAGAATCGCGTGCATCAGAGTAAAAACAAAATTGAAATCAAGAACGGCAAGAGCGCCGATAATAATGAACACGGTTCCGAGCCCCGCGGCCGCCCAGAAACCCGGGCCGTGTCCCCGCGGCCGCGCGGGGTTTATCCCTTTTCTCCGTGATAAGAAAAAGACGGCTGCCAGTATAACGATGCTCAGGACTAAAACAGCTATGTCCAGAATAAACAGTTTCCTGACATCGGCGAAATGAGACGCTCCGGAAGAAGAGAACGGAAGCATGCCCGCCGAGAAATCGTCACGAAGCCCCATGCAGTAATCCATTACCTCGTCAAACGCCTCCCGTATCTCAGCCGCGTTGTAACCCGCTCCGGAAGAGACGATACCGGGTATATGAGCGTAGTAGAAACCGCGAAAGAGGAGCGGTACTGAAATCGACCCGGAGAGAACCGCCGCGGCGCCCGGTACGCATTCCGCAAAAAACAGAAGCCGGCTTTCTCTCTTTCTTCTCTCTTCCTTCTTTCCCTTTTCTTTTTTTCGCCCTTCGGTTTCTTTTTCCATCGTATTTCCGCCTGCCCTGTTTCTCCCGCATCATACTACCTGAACCGCGAACAGAATGATGAGCGATATTGCCCCCGTCTTGTTTACCTTGTGACATACGACCTGAACCGCGAACAGAATATGAGCGAGACTGTCCCTGTCTTACTGCTCCTGCGACATTCGATCGGAACCGACTTACTTAACATTCCCGGGAACATTCCCGGGCTTTACTGTATCTTCAGATTCAATCATAGCCGATCGGGCCTGTCTGTTAATCTCAGTCATTGTCGTTTACCTCTTCTTCCGGTCTCTGATTATTCTCCGTGACTGTGAAACGGGGATGCCCCGACAGTGTTATCAGAACCTGCCCCGGCAGGTAGAAAAGCCACATCCCCACACGCGAGAACCTCCTTAACGGTTCCGGAAAAAGACCGCCCGCGTTATTGATCCCGACGAATATGTCACAAATGAAATAAAGAAGAAGCCCTGCGAAGAACACTCTTCCGCCCGCGGAATGCCTGCCCGCGCTTCTGATAAGATTATAAAGGAAAACGCTTATATATATCACAACAAATACTGATAAAATATCAAAGGAACCCCGGGCATAAAACAGAAGGATAATCCCGCAGGCTGCTGATAATATCAGAAGAATAACGGGCGCAGGCGAAACCGGAAGCCCTTTCCCGGCGTGGCCGTATGAGACCTCATTCGCACTTTCCGAATCCGTTTTTCCCTGAGGATAACGCCGAAGCATGACGAAATACGTAAGCTGCACCAGGCAGAACAGGAAAAGTCCGCATTCATAATACCGGTTCAGCACGAGAAGAAAGAGATCCGCTCCGAGCGTGATTCCCTGCGCCAACGGTATCAGCCGCTCACCGCCGAGAAGAGCGTTCCGGCATGCCATGACGAAGCACAGAACGATACCTGCGTATTTCAGGCAGGCGGTGTCAACATTCCTGACGAAAAGATCGCAGATGAGAAACACCGACCAGATCAGAATTTCCGTCAGAATATATAAAGTGCACAGAATATCGCCCCCGCCGGATTTAATTATCCTTTTGTCACCTGTCATACAAATCTCCTGACTCCCGTTTCCGATACAGAATATCATATTTTCGGTTACTGTTTCAGAGGGAACATAGTCAGCTATCGGCGGCGGCATAACACCGCTGCGGAAATTTTCCGCAGC
>CAZTIY010000059.1:4840-9023 GCA_964613765.1 uncultured Eubacterium sp. | reverse complement strand
ACGAAAAACATGGCAAATACGCTCGAGTTATTGCTGAAACCGGCGTATCTCATCTCCGCGCCGGGTGGAAAACGGAATATGCACAGCACAATAACCAGTATATAGCACCACTGTAAAGCGCGTAATATATCCTTTATAAATTCGTCAGGCCTTCGCATATTCCCCCAGTTGAAATAAAGAATACCGAAGACCGCAAGGAAGATATAGCCGATCCACCCGGCGCCCTTGGGAACAAGAAAATCCGAGACGCACATCAGCATGCACAGCACGAGCCAGTACTTTGGAACGGAATTCTCCCAGTCAGGCAGCGACGGTCTGCCGTCGGTCATAAACAGGGCGACTGCCAGCAAAATGCAGCTGTAAATGAGCACTATGTATTTATAATGACTACCATACAGTTTCCCTGCTTCTATCAGTACTGTCGCCGAAAAGAGAATGAAAAGGAGAAAAGTCCGCGCAAAAGTTTTTATTCTCGCCGGCACATGCTTCACAATTTTGAAAGAGGCCCGCGACGCGGCGGAATACATCTCTTCTATCACATTCAGCACCGGCTGCAGTATTGTGATACGCACATTCAGCATTCCGGCCAAAATGCGGACTAACACCATAACGGCGGCATACACGCACATCAGACTGATGCTGAGTGAAATCACGCGTCCGACCGGCGCAGTTTTCTTCTGCGCGCGCAGCTGCAATGATTCTATTTCGGGCATCCCCTCTCCGGACGGTATGGCGGAAACGGGGAAAGAAATGCTGACAGCCGTAAAATTCATGTTCTCCGGCACGGAGAAAACGTTTTCGCCCGGTTTCAGTTTTACCTGCAGTTCGCTGGCGGCGCCGGGTTCTGCGCTGCCGCCGCTGAAGGAAATTTTGGCATCTATGGTGTTTTCGCCGGGAATCGCGGCATCAACATAAAGATAGCCGAAACCCGCGGTCTCGACTCTCAATACCGCATTCACGCTGCAGATTCCGTTCTGCTGTTGAAATTTTCCGCTGCCGTATTCAAATTCGAAAAAATCATAGACCGCACCGCCGCCGTTTATACTGCTTAAGTGCTGCGAACCGGTAAGCAGCATGACCGCGACCGAAACACAGATGACAACTCCTGTGAGTGCGTATGCCGCGATGCTCACCCTCCGTGTAGATTCACTTTTTCTTTCGTGACGGCCGCGCCTGCTTTGCATCTGCTGCCTTCCCTTTCCGTTCTTTATCCTGCATATATGCCGAACAGGAGCCTTAGGACAAATTTTCCCTGCTATTTTAATATATTTCCATGCCGTTTGACAAGCCGCGCGCCGCCGGGAGCTGCCCGCCGGAATTTCCGCGTGCCCGCCGGGATTTCCGCGCGTCTTTACAGCGACCCGCAAACTCACTATAATAAGGGACGGCGGGCGGTTAAGGAGTCCGCCGTAATCTGCCGCCCCCCCCAATCGCGAACCGGTCCGGAACAATGAAAAACGGAAAAATCGAACTGCTCAGGTTTATATTCGCTTCCATTATTGTCCTGTTTCATTTGCAGGGCAGTCTGAATGTCAGAGACTCCATACTGGATCTCGGCTGCTTCAACCTCACTTTTTTTAATAACGGGAACATGGGCGTGGAATTCTTCATGCTGGTGTCAGGATTTCTGATGGCAAAATCCGTCTTTAAGACTCTTCCGGCGGACGGTGCGCCACTCCGGGACGAACCCGCAGATCTCGGCATGGAGACCATGCGCTATCTATGGAAAAAGGTAAAGGGTATTCTACCCTACTCGCTGTTCCTGAGCGCCGTATTTATCATAGTTTATGCTCATGTGGGAGAAAATTTTTCTTTTACATGGGTTCTTGACAGGATTCCCAGTCTGTTTTTCCTTCAGAGAACAGGCATAGGCTCCAGCGGATTTCTGGGACCTACATGGTATATTTCCGCCATGCTGATCGCCATGGCGGTCTTATATCCCGTGTGCAGGAAGTACTACTCTCTTTTCACGCATCTGATCGCGCCTGTGGGGGGGTACTTCTCACCGGATTTCTTATTAAAGAAACCGGCGGTCTCGGAAACGGCGCCGCGTGGCTCGGTTTTACATTTAAATGCAATTTGAGGGCACTGGCAGAGATATCTGTCGGCGCGTCCTGCTTTGAGATCAGCCGCTACCTTTCAGCGAAGGAGTTTTCTTTCGCTTTCCGCGCTCTTCTCACGGGAGTTGAATTCTTTTCCTATGCCGCTGTCTTTATCTATATATGCAGCGACCTCGCGGGCGTTTATCAAGGCAGCATAATGCTGCTTCTTGCCGTCGGCATCACTCTTTCGTTCAGTCAAAAAACGCTTCTTGCGAAAAGCGCGCTGTTCCAGAACCGCTTTTTTTACTTCCTCGGCGCTGTCAGTCTGCCGGTCTATCTGGCGCAGAATATCATCAGATTCTCTTTCCCCGTCATCTTTGAAGGCTTTGACAACTTCCTGCTGGTTCCTCTGTGTTTCGGCGCAACAATCCTGACGGGCTGTGTCTGCTATCTTATATGGACGGCCCTGTCCCGTCGTCTGCAAACAGGCGCGAAATCCCGGCCGGGGGCGGCAGGCAGCGAGAGACGCTGAATCGTACGCATCAGGTCCTGCACGGCGGCCGTTCCGCTCTCATTCCGCTTCTGTAAACAAGGACTCCGCCTTAGCAAAGATTGCCCGCTGAAAGTGATCGCTATTGCCGGTTGTTGCGGCAAGCGACCCGCCCCCGGAACAGGCATTCGTCTCTCCCCGCAGATATCCTGAATGATGGAACATAATCCGGAGTTCACCTTGTCACCTCAGTCACGACTTACAGCGCGTTCATCTCAGCATGTCGCTGATCTATCACATTTTTCAGAAGATATCAAAGGCGGGTACAGTATACAGCCCGCTCAGGCGTGCCTGATTTACAGTTCACACATTGTATTTGATGTTCGGGCGGCATAGCACCGCTGCGAAAAAAGTCCTCGCTTCGCGCAGTTTCTACGAGTCGCTTGCCTCCTGCGGGGCGCGGGGTTAAACCGCTTCGCTTAAACCCCGCGCCTTGCCGCTCACTTTCTCTCTCCTCGTGAAACTGCATGCTCAGCTTAGGAAAATTTCCGCAGCGGTGTTATGCCGCCGCCCCGATAGCTGCCTGTGTTCCCTTATCCTCTGAACAGCAACATTGAAGCAGTCTGAAGTTTACTTGAAGTGATATTGAAGTTGTCTTTGAAGTAATCCGGAAATGGTCAGACTTGAATAATCTTTTAGGAACCTTGTCGCGCAGAAAACGATTTTCGCGTATATATTGATTAGGCTGACGCTGCCGCCGGAATGATCCCTGCAGCAGCGGATTTTCTCTTTTATATTACCAGACCGAGCTGTTCGATCTTCTTTCTGTGTTCGCTTTCCGTCGCCATTATGTATATTCTGGTCGTTTCTATGCTGCTGTGCCCCAGTATATCCGCAAGTTTCGCTATATCCTTTTCTTTACTGTAGAATGTTCTGGCAAAAAGCTTCCTGAGACTGTGCGGTGATACTTTTGCCTCATCAACGCCCGCTTTGCCGCACAGGGCTTTCATATTCCTGCAAATGTTGCTCCTGTCAAGCGGCTTACCGGTACGTGTCCTGAAAATTATCCCCGACTTTATCCCCTCGTCTCCGCAATACATCAAAAGCAGTTTACGAAGTTTTTCCGGAATCAGTATGATCCGCGTTTTGTTCTTACACGATACGATAACTTCTCCTCCGCAGACCGCTTCTACAGTGAAGTACGAAAGTTCCGATACCCGTATTCCTGTTCCGCATATAGTCTCGAGTATCAACTGCAGTCTCCTGTCGTCTTCCGCGGCCTCGAACAGCCTGATGTATTCATCCTTCGTCAGTTCCTTTTCCTTTGGACAGAAAATCGCCTTCTGCAACTTGAGTTTTCTGACCTGTAAATCCTTCCTGTCAAGAAAACCCAGCAGGCTGTTTATCGCGGAAAGCATAGAGTTGATGCTCCGGACAGTGTAACCGTCCGCGACGAGTTTCTGTTTATAGGCTACCGAGAGTTCTCGGGTAATCTCGCGGCCGTCCGCGAATCCCGCGAACCTGTGCGCGTCCCGTATATATTTCTCTATGGTGAAGGAGCTTCGCTCCTCGCTTATCAGATACCTTTCAAAAGCCTCAATCACTTCTTCGGTAAGTACAGTCTTCTCCATTTGTATTCTCCTTTCCGGGC
>CAZTIY010000059.1:0-4740 GCA_964613765.1 uncultured Eubacterium sp. | reverse complement strand
GGATTTTAACCTTGCGCGCGGCGGAATATCCTCCGTAAATGTTTCTCCCTGTCGAATCTTTGCGGTACGCGCGTACTTTTATGTAATATGTCCTGCCCTTCTTAAGATTCTTCAGTGTAGCCGATGTCGATTTGACCGCGACCGACTTAGCTCCCTTCATTTTGCTGCTTGTCGAATAATATATTCTGTAGCCTGAAGCTCCGGAAACTTTACGATAACGGACCCTGACCTTTCTCCCTTTGATATTGCTCGCGGAAGTAACAGATGTCTTACCTGTTGTTACTCTGCTCCATTTCGCGTAAAGCGTCAGGTTTTTCCTGCTTTTCGGCGATATTTTCGTTACGCGTGTCCGGTATTTACTGCTGTTATACCAGCCGCGGAAAATGTATCCCTTCCGCGCCGGGTTCTTCAGTGTAACCGTCCTGCCTTTGCTGTTATACCTCGCGGGGTTCTTCCCGCTGTTGACGCCGCCGTTCAGACGATAGCCGACGGTATACCACGAAGTTATGGAAGGAGCCTTTTGTACGGCTGTACTGATGTCACTTGTGTATTTCTTTCCGTCCGCGGAAACGCATCGCAGCGCGAAGCTGTACCTGACGCCGCCCTTCGCGCTCTTCCATGTATATTTAAGCGCCGCTGTGTCGGTTATCTTCTTCCAGCCGCCGGAACCGGTTTTATAAAACAACCTGTACTTGGACGCGCCGGAAACCTTTTTCCAGGAAACGCTGATTCCGGACGAGGTATTTGTCACGGAGGCCACCCTCGGAGCGGCGAGTTTCTTCACGCTGCCCGCAGAGGAAGTTCCCGCCCCTCCTGACGAACCCGGCTTTTTATTATCGGCGGGCGGGGTCTGGGGTTTGGGAGCCGGGGTCTTGCCGGACGATGACGTCCCCGGCGACTGTGAACTCCCCGGCGACTTACTTCCTGATGAGGACGATCCTGATGACTGTCCGGGCGCCGTCGTCTGCGGAGCCTTTACGGTGAACCTGAATGACGCGGTTTTCCCTCCGTAGGATACGGTCGCGGTGCGGGCACCCACAGTTCCGGTGTCAAAACCGCTCAGCGTATATTCATCCTCCGACAGCACGCTCGATCCGCGCGCATAAATTGCCGTGACTTTAAGCCCGGACCTGTTCACGGGGTCTTTCTGCGTGTATTCCGTCTTGTACGGCGGTGTTACCTGAAGCGACTTAAGAGGATTCGCGACAGTCTTTTTCCGCACGCGCACCGAGAGATCAGACTGACGCACATAGCTTATATAAAGGGCGTCGGCGGCTCCGGTCATCGTCATCTGCTGGGACGGCGAATCCACTATGCCGCCTTCAACAACCCATCTGTCCGCCGGAGGATCATACTGATATACATACGTATATCCCGTTCCGGTGCGGGGAGATGTCAGCATATAGAGATTGCCCTGCGCGTCCGCGAACTTCGGGTCGGCGCAGGAAACCGGGGATTTCGCGCCCGGTGTCCATTTGCCGCCGTCATACGTATACATTACGGTCCCCGCGCCTGTCGTGACCACACGGAGTCTGTCATGCAGCGAAACGAGGCCGTAGTCCGCCGAGGCTATTGAACCGTCGCTTACAAGGGTGAACTTCCCGGCTCCGTCATAACGCGACACGTGTATCTTATTCCCGTTCGCGAGACGGAATGAGACGTAAACCGATGATCCCGCGCAGGTTATCTGAGGCTGCCCTCCGAGCCCGGAGCAGTATGTGCCCTGCCCTGTCAGCTTCCCGCCTTCCAGTTTATACAGCACCGCCTTCGCGCCGTAATCCTCATCGCAGGCGATATAAAGACCGCCCGACGCACTCAGCATTGAAAGCGAATTATGACTGCCGCCGACTGTCGCGATGTCGGAGCGGCTGCCTGAAGAGGGATCTATCGCAATCAGGCGGAGATCGCCGTTTTTCTTTATATAAGCGAGATACAGCCTGTTATCATGTGACACCAGACTTATCTCCGGGCAAACCGGGAGATCGTCTTTCCACGACGTCCCGACCGCACTCCATGAAGAGCCGCTGTATTTATAAAGCGTGAAACTGCCGTTCTGCCTCGCAACGAGGTACGGCGTATTCCCTGAGACCGCCACGGCGGCGGCCTTTGTCTTATCGTTCACATCAGTCGCGCCCGCGAATGAAGTGTCCTTCCAGAGGTCGAACTGATCTTCCGCGGGAATCTCCACATCACAGGTCAGACGGTCGCCCGCTGCCGCGACATTCCGGATTACGATTCCGGAATTGCTGCCGTCGGAAAAAGTAAGCGCGCCGTCCTTAAGCCCCTTCGCGGGATCGGCGCTTCCGACGGATGTGCGCGACCCAGGAGCGAGGAATGCGTTCTGCACTGCCTGTCTCTGATCTGTCGCCCCGTCCTGCGGTCTGAACACGTAAATGCCGGTCCTTCCGTGGTAATTGCTGAGGCCCTCGACTGTCGTGTCCACGCGGTAGACTATGAGCCCGGCGGAGCCTTCCGGCATGGCGAGACTTATCTTCGCGTCCAGAGAATCCCTGTCGAAAGTATATCCGTCCGCCTTATATGCTCTGCCTCTCCTTCGCATTTCGACGACAAAGAATTCATGTTCGTTTTTCGGGGATTTCAGAATATACGCCTGATCGCCGCCGTTTTCGCCCGGCGCGGAGAGCGTCAGCCTCCTGCTTTCCGTAACAGTCTGAAGCTCAACCCAGTTCGTGAAGCGCATGCGCAGGTACGCAAGCGGCCACGCGGGATAAGACGATGAACCCGCCATTATATCCCATGTGTAAACAGGATGGCCGCTGCCGGACGGTTCATAAAGATCCGGATATCCGAGACTGTGCAGAAATTCATGCGCGACAAGGCCGCTCTCTGAGGCGAGCGTCTTCTCCGTAAGCTGGTATGTGCTGAGAACATTATATGTCCCGATGCGCTTTGTCCCTATCTTCCTCTCTCCGGGGTAATCGCTCTTATGAGAGGCATAGGAAACATTGGATGATTCTTTGTCACCCCCGCCGCCCTGCAGAATGACTGTCACGTTATCAACGAAACCGTCGCCGTCTCTGTCGAGATTGGCGTCGCTTATCTGAAGACTGTCAAGAATCTCCTCTATAATACGCGTATCTATGTTACGCGTCATGGCATCGCCGGAATCACAGGATATCACCGCGGCGTTTATCGTCTCCGTCCCCGCGTCATACTGCGGAAAGACATTCAGAACTTCAAACTTCCCTCCGGAGATTGTCCGCATGTAGTTCGTGAACGATCTCCCGTGAGATCCGTTATAAATGTCAAGGATCTTCGCGGCCTTGCTCTTGTCAGTGAAGTAGTCATCGGTCTGGTCACGGAAGCGGGCAAACAGAACCACATTAACCGCGGTCTTTCCCTTTGCCTGTTCGGATGTGACGGTGAAAGGCGCTGCCTGTGCGCCTGCCGAAATCTGATTAACGGAGCCTTCGTCCTTACCGGAGGGGTGTGCCGAAATCCTGTTCAGGCAGGCCGCGCCGGTAAACAGCAGCGTCATGATCAGAATTGTTGAAAAAAGCCGTCTTTTCATCAGAGTATCTCCATGTGGTGAAAAGGTGGTTATAACAGATGATTGTCAAAGGGTTTAAACCCGGTATCAGGCATGCGTCGCCGGGCACGACACTGCCAGACTGCTCACGGACGTTGCTTAAGTCTGTTATCAGTCATATGACGCCGGGCAACCGACGAATGAAAAAGGCGGACCTTTGTTTTAAGTACGTTATCTTTCATGCGCCAGGTGTTGAAATTATATACGCTTCTTCGCTGATCGTATAAGAATGGCAACACCCGGCGGGTACCCGTTGAAAATCCCGCCAGTTACAAGCATTTATCCTTCGCGGGATACCTCCCACCGTTTATCCGGGCAAAATAATGTCAATCACCCGGATTGTACTTCCTTGTCCCGGAGACAGAGCTTTCATATAAGTGAAAACGCTGCCGGTTACTCAGATTATACCCTGCGCGGAGAATATCAAACCGGCCGTAATCTGACTTAAGCAGAGTCGCGCAGATCAGGTCATGCGCCGGCTTGTATGTCAGTTACTCGCTTGAACTGCCTGTTCAGTACGGCCGTGAGCCGGTTAAGGCGCAATTCCTGACAGTTCATGTACCGGTCCCTCGTCGGCTGCATGCGGTCTGAGTAACAGTTCCGCGCCGGTACGCATCCAAACTTTACTGAACAGTAAAGTTTTCCCGCGGATTGACGGCCTTTTCGTTTTTTATCTGATTATGTCTGTGACCTCGCCGATATACATGGTGTGCGGCGCTTCCGTCGCGTAGAAAAATTTGACGACATCATCAGGCATCGCGCCCGGGTCCATATCCTGCCGGTAGATTTTTTTACAGAGGAGCGTCACTTTCGCCTCTTCATACGTCACGGCATTATCCAGAAACCTCGGCGTGAATCCCGTTTCCTTCACCTTGTCGCGGTCACGGCCTGACAGAGTGCCGAACAGCATTATCTCATTTTCGTACTTTTTCGGATAAAAGCTGACCGTAAAATACTCACTCTGCTCCATAAATCCGTATGTATAACGTACCGGTTTTACATAAACAGTTGCCGCTGGCTTTCCCCAGAGAGTCCCGAGACCGCCCCATCCGATCGTCATCGTGTTGAAATGTTCCGGTGTTCCTGCCGTGAGAAGCGCCCGGTCCTCATGAAAAATTCTGAACGGATCTGCGTTAAAATCCATATCCTCGCCCCTTTCCCTTTTGAAAACGGATTTCCACTGATTTTTC
>CAZTIY010000058.1:1119-9159 GCA_964613765.1 uncultured Eubacterium sp. | reverse complement strand
CTGCGCGGGGGTGAAGGGCGCCACGAAATCCGCGAACACACAGAGCAGGGTGATTGTGAGGAAGATGATCGCGGCGGCCGCGGGGAATTTCTCTCTGTTCGGAGTCATATGCCGCCTCCGTTCCCGGTCACGGTATCAGGTCGCGGACCGCGGTACGTGCCGGGGTCCTGACTGCCCTGACCTTCCGGCGGAGCACTTCGCTCAGGCAGACTGCCGGTTTCGTTTCCGTTTCCGGTATCAGGCCGCGGACCGCGGTACGTGCCGGGTTTCTGCCCGCTTTTCAGTTCCGTCCGGGCGTCCGGTTCATCGTCAGGATGATTGCGCACCATATGACCGACTGCGCCGGGCAGATCCGCGGCCGATGTCCGGCCGCTCCGGAACGACGGCGCCGCGTCCTCATCCGTGACAGTTCCGCGGCATCCTGTCCCGGGTGCTTTTTCCCGGCGCATGCGGGGGTCAAGCCGCGCGGCGGCGATCTCGGATATCATGCCGAACACGATCACTATCGCCCCCGTTATAAGCGTCGTCACCATCAGCATATTATAATCGAGATATTTCGCGCTCTCAAAAGCGAGTTTGCCTATTCCGGGATATGAATAAATCATCTCCACAATGTATGTCCCCGCCAGAATGTGCGGAAGCGCCGTTGCCATGACCGTGATCATCTGAGGCATAATGTTCCGCATCATGTGCTTCCTCATGACGGCCTTCCGGGAAAGCCCCTTTGCCTTGCATAGCAGCACATAATCTTTTCCGGCCTCATCCGTCAGAAGATTCCTTGCCATGAAAGAGTAGTACCACAAATGAGCTATAACCATCGTGGCGATCGGAAGCACGGCGTGGTAAAGCCTGCTTAAAAGACTGCCGGACGCCCCGATGTCATACGCCCCTCCCGTCGGGAACAGGGGGAGTTTTACCGCTAAAAAAAGGAGAAGAAGTATAGCCAGAAAAAATTCCGGCACGCTGCTCGTCACGACGCCGATCCGGCATATCATCCGGTCGGTCCGTGAACCCGCGCGCATGGCGCAGAACCCGCCGAGTATGAAAGCTCCCAGAAATATGAGTATAAAAGAAACCCCTCCGAGAAGCAGCGTATTCATCCATACTCCGCTTATGACCTCGGTCACGGGGCGTTTGTATTTATAGGAAATGCCGAAGTCGCCGTGAATCGCGCCGCCGGCCCATTTAATGTACTGGACGGGAAGAGGCTCATTAAGACCAAGCTTCTCTTCGGCGCGTGCCTTCTGCTCCGTGCTCATCCGCTCGAGTCCGTCGCCGTAATAAGCACGCAAAGGATCTCCCGGCGCGAGTCGGGAAAGAGCGAATATTATAACGGAAAGCGCCAGCATAGCCAGCGCCAGTTCCGCCAGTTTTTTAGCGGCGTATTTCACCGTTTCTTTTGTCAAGCGGAGGCCTCACATTTCCGTACGATTGACGAACAGGTCCTGCCGCCGGGCCGCCCTGCATGACCCGGTCAATACTTCACCTGCATTGTGAAAAAGCGGGACGCGTACACGTCTTCGAGGCGCCCTCGCGCCTTTATTTAATGAATGTCGCTCTCTTAAGGAAAGCAAAGACGGCAGGTCGCATATCAACTTTATTTAATGAATGTTTCAATCGCTTTCTTAAGGTCGTCGATCGACTGCTGATTGTTATCTTTTACCGCTTCTACTATGCAGGTGTCGATGTGATCCTCCAGTATGATTTTACCGGCGTTGTTCAGCGCGGCTATGACCGCTGAAAGCTGTATCAGCACTTCGCTGCAGTCGCGGCCGTTTTCTACCATTTTCTGCACCGAGCGAAGATGCCCGGCGGCCTTCGCCAGTCTGTTCACTACCGTCTGGGAATGCGGATGTACATGGTCGTGTCCGGCGCGCGTATGCCCTTCGTCACGGTCATGACCCATACCGGGATCGGTTTCACGGTCGCGTCCGGCGGAGGAATCGCTCTCATGCTCATACCCGGGGCCCGCGCCGGATTCCTGTGCGGACGCGGAACCGTTCTCATGCTCTTGTCCGGGGCCCTCGTGATCAGAAGCGCGGTCATGACTCCCGCCGGATCCTGCCTCACGGTCGTGTACGGACGCGGAACCGCTCTCATGCTCATGTCTGGGGCCCTCGTGATCAGAAGCGTGGTCATGACCCGCGCCTGATTCCTTGCCTGACGCTTTCGCCGGTTCTGTACTCAGGAAATCCTGCCCGTCCCGCGCGGACTTATCTGCCATAACGAACACCTCCCTGCTCACATCGATTTTACATTAACAGTTTATCAAAGTAAAGTCGGCCACATAAGCCCCCAGGGGGGTTAAAACTTGCGCGTTACTGTTCAGAGGATAAGTGAACTTAGGCAGCTATGCCGCCCGTCACTCAAATACCATGTGTAAACTGTAACACTTGCACCTTTGATCCCCTGCTTCCGGGGCGCGGAGCATTATGTTCGGTCATTTTCGGGCGGCGGGCACTATGTTCACGGGTTTCCGGTTACCGTTCACTGTGTCCGCGAGTCTCCCGTTCGCCTGGTACTATGTTCACGAGTCTCCCGGCGACGGGTACCCTGTTTCCGGTTGACCGCCCTCTGAAATAGCGGAAGCAGGCGGCTGTGCCGGAACTAAGGGCCGGGAATCGCGCCGGCAGGAAAACAGCCCCCGGCGACAGCGCCCGGCCTCTGAAATCACGGAAGAAAGCAACTCTACCGGAACTGATGGACCGGTATAATGATCGACAAAAGAACAGCGTCTGCGCTTATACCGCGGCCGAACGCGGTCACACGTCCGCCTGATACAATACGACGAAACAGAATTGAAGAAGAAGGAGAAACTGTATGTGTCTCGTTATAACGGCTTTCGCCGCGTGTGTCACGACGCTGATATGATATTTCAAACTGAGTGACAGGAACCTTAAATTCGGCTCGCTTGTGCTGATGTACCGGGGCGCCGCTCTTATGTGGTGTGTCGACGGATTCTTCTCCGTGGCGGGCGGGGAGAGCTTCCCGGACCTGAGTCTTGATGATGCTCTGCCGGGAATCATCATCGTCCTGTGCGGGCCGGTTGCGTGGATCGTGCTGCTTCTGGTCTCAGACCCTGAAAAAGTTTTCGGCAGGCTCCTTTTGAAAAGCGAAAAGACCGAACAGGGGCGGTCGTCCTGACCGGCGGGCTTTCACCGCGCCGGTCTCCCGCGCCGGTCAGGTTAATCCTTTGACAAACGAAATCAGATCATATCCGGCTTTCGGAAGATAGCGATCCCTGTGCATGAGGAACCCTACCAGAAATGATTCCGGCTCTTTTACCGGCCGCAGCGAAAGATTTCCGAGACCTCCTGTCGGACGACCCCCTACAACGCTGATTAGGCCTACATATTTGCATGCCCAGACAACATCCACCATACAGGCAATCTGGCTGTAGCAGAGTACAATTCGGGGCGTTATTTCTCTCTTCTCAAATTCCCTCGTCATTATTCCGATGACTTTTGATTTTGCGCTGGTCATAACGAGTGATTCTTTTCCGAGCAAGTCTACAGGAACCTCATCAAGCCGCGCAAGAGGATGATCCGGATGCATAACCGCGAAGATCCTGGCTGAATCAATCGGGATGCCCGTTAAATTCTCCTCATCTCCTTCATCAGGCAGAGCGTTATACGCCAGATCAAGCTCACCGTTTTGCAGGAGAGATATATGTTCGTTCATGGCTCCCTCTTCAAGCTGAATGGAGACAGTGGGGTGAGCGGAAAGGAAGTCGGAAAATATCGCCGGAGCAATCCGGCTGCTGATAGAAGACGATATCCCGAGACGGATGAACTGTCTTGCGGATGCAGAACAGTCTTTCATGGTGCGCTCCATTTCACCGCAATAGTCGAGAATACTGACAGCCTGACGGACCACCTGCTCTCCTTCAGGTGTAAATTCCACTTTTCTCGACGTACGGGCGATAAGTTTAACTCCCAGTTCCTCCTCCAGACCGCTGACGGCCGCGGATATGGCAGGCTGGGAGACGTACAGCGCCTCACTTGCGCGGGTAAAATTCTTGTATTGATAGACCATTCTCAAATACTGTAAACGTTTCAAATCCAGCATATATAAATCTCCTTTCCGTTAATGTCATCAATCGCTTCCCCGGCTTATTGTACTCCGCACGGCCGCTTCAACAGAATGCTCATTTCGCGTTATTTCACAACATTTTCTGTCAGGTCACAGTTCACACACGGTATTCGGGGGACGTACGGCATAGCTCCGCTACGGAAAAAGGTCCTCGCTTCGCGCAGTTTCTACGGGTCGCTCGCCTCCTGCGGGGCGGGAGATCTCACCATTGCATGCCGGAAACGTCATTTCTGATATCTGTCGTCACTTTGAACCTGATCTCCTCTTTTCTCCATCGGATTCTATTGTCCTGATATTTCACAACCATTCTACACTATCCCTCAGGTTTTATACTACCGTCATTGTATTACGGTTTTATTATTTACGCGGTAATGTTTATTCATAATACTGACCGGCACAGTCCGCTTCCGCCACGGCAGATTGTATGCATTTATAAAACAAATTTATGTTTTCATAAAATGTAAGTATTTCACACCGGTGAAAAGAAGTACTACACTTAAAAACAGGGATTTGACGGCATGGCGGTCTGTCCAGGAAAGAAACCACAATAACAAAATTTCTGTAAATCGGATTGTGAACGGAGTTATCCGGCAGAAGAGAGAAGCAAGGCACAGGGTACTGAAACCCCGCGCCGGCGGCCCGCGATATGAATGTTTATTTTTCACAGGAGGCACATTATGAGCAAGAATCTGAAGAGACGCTGCGAACGCGGCGAAGTTTCCATGGCGGCTATGCAGGTGAACAGCAGGTGGGCGGCGTATGATATGCGCGTGGCACAGATCGATCAGGATGACGGATCCGTCACTCCCTTTCTGAATGACGGCACGGTGATGGTACCCCTTCGCGCTGTGGCGGAAGGGCTAAACGGTTCCTTTACACAGGAAGGAGAACAGGTAACAGTATTCCTGAATGATGCCCGTGTTACTCTGACCGCGGGGAAGGACGGAGTCACGGAGAAAAAAGACAATGTGTTCGTACCTTTGACAATGTTTGAAGAGCTTTTCGGGCTGGACACGGTACACTACACGGAGGATCCTCATTTTAAGGATGTGTTCGTCATAAGCAAAACAGATCTCAGCGCCTTTCCTCTTCCGCAGAATGTGATGGCGGTAGAGTGCCTGACCGCCCGGGAGAAGAATCTCAGGGAGTATGTGTCAATGGAAGTGCCTAAAGCACTGTTTGACCTTGCAAATCCTCTTCCCGTAATAGACATGCCGGCTCCGGATCAACTCACCATAGGAACCATGGACTACGTTATGAAATACAGCGAGCTGTACCCGTTCCCGGAGGAGGCGGTAAAGAGAGAGGGCGTCCCTTCCGGAGCCATTACTCACTATCACATGGATGACTGCAGGATGTATCCCGGAATCGCCCACGATGTCGATGTCTATATCCCCGTTCAGTACGACGGCAAAACTCCGGCGAAACTCCTGATCATGACAGACGGCGACTGGAACGTTGAGGGAACTAACGGCCCGGCGGTCCCCGTCCTTCTGGACAATATGATATATGACGGGCGTCTTCCGGTAATTATCGGCCTTTTCATCTCCTTCGGAAAGACAGGGGACGGCAATCCCACATACGGATATTCCGGAGCATGGCTGGACAATCGTTCTACCGAATATGATTCCGTGGATGAAAGATTCGCCAATTTCGTGGTGGATGAGGTAATGCCGCTTGCCCTTAAGGGACTGAATATCTCTCCTGATCCTCTGGACCGCGCCATTTACGGCATGAGCTCCGGAGGGCCCGCCGCCCTCGGCGTTGCCTGGCACCGGAATGAAGCCGTCGGTTCCGTGTTCTCCGCAATGGGTTCATTCGCTAACATACGGGGCGCTTTTGTATGGCCTTACGCTCTCAGGCGCGAAAAGAAAAACATTCGCGTGTTCTATCTCTCAGGAGAAAGGGACGCGCACCTGGTGTTCGGAAACTGGTACAACATCGGGCGCGAGATGGCAAACAGCCTGGAATACAGCGGTTATGAATATGTGTACGCCGTGGGGAAAGGCGGACACGGTTTCTGGCTGTGGAGCGTTTTACCCGGAGTCCTGGAGTGGCTGTTTACCGGAAAACCCTTCCGGCAGGATCATGTGCAGGTGCTCACCGGAAAGATCGATGAAAGTCTGATCGAGAAATAACCGCAGGAAACATTCTGACTGATCGGCATTGCAGGAACGGGCCGAAAAGTCTGATTGAACAATAATATGGTGTGTGTCAAAAGTCCGTTTGTAATATAGGAAGCACAATATGTACGCATTCTTACGCAATTAAAGCACTGCATATCGGGGATGCGGATAAAATACAGTTCCGGCGCACACATCATAGTATATAAAAGTGAGTGAAGAGAGATATGAAAAAAATCGGTTATCTGGGTCTCGGCGTCATGGGTTACGGCATGACGGACAATCTGATGAAAAAGAGCGGAAGGAGCGTGCTGGGTTACGATCCTGTGCCCGCCGCCCGGGAGCGCTTCTGCAGTAACGGCGGGACCCCCGCTCCCGATGCTGAGACGCTATATCGTGAATGCGACATAATTTTTCTGTGCCTTCCAACAAACGATATCGTGAAAGATACCGTGTCTGAAATCATCTCTTACGCGGAGCCGGGTACTGTAATCGCCGACATGGGAGCCACGTCACCCTATGTGATCCGTGACCTCAGTTCACAGGCTCTCGCAAGAGGAATGCACCTCCTGGACGCGCCGGTGAGCGGCGGAGAAACAGGCGCCGCTTCCGGCACGCTGGCTATCATGGCAGGCGGGGAAAAAGAAGTATTTGACATGATGCTTCCATATTTTCAAATGATGGGAAGGACTGTGACGTACATGGGTCCGAGCGGCTGCGGAAGTATCGCCAAGGTGGCAAACAACATGATGGTGGGCATACATCTCTGCGCGATGAATGAGGCTTATGCCTTTGCCGTTAAAGCGGGTCTCAATCCGTCGACGCTGTTCAGCGCAATACGGGACGGCTTCGCGAAGAGCGCTGTCATGGATCTTAAGATTCCGAAGATTCTCGACAGGGATTTCATCCCCAGCGCGCGGATAGCCGTTCATCTGAAAGATATGAACAATGCTGTGGAGATGGCGGAAAGGCTTAATGTGGAGCTTCCGCTATCCTCTATCGTAAAAAGTCAGATGGACTGGATGGACGAGAACGGTATGATAAATGAGGATCAATGCGCACTGGTCAAATATTATGAAAGCGCTATGAGTGTCACTGTCGGCTGAATATTATCTCTGATCGTCATATATGAGTAATACTGACATACATCCTGAAAAAATCCGGAAAAATAACCGTTCCGCAGTAAAAGGCACAGTGTACCGTCTTCGGACCGTAATTATAAACAAACTTCATCAGTAAAGGGAGGAACAGCAATGTATAAGAATTATCCGACTCTTGATCATAAAATCTGTGTTTTCGAAGATGTGATGATTCCCATGCGGGACGGGACACACTGTGCGGCCACGGTTCGCTTTCCGAGCCGGGACGGAAAACCCGATCTTTCGAAAAAGTATCCGGTCTTGATGATCCGAACCGCGTATCGACTGGAACCCGAACTGCCTTTTATCTATGGCATTGAAGAAACCGCTACAGGTGATGACTATGTATTTGTGGCTGTTTCCGCCCGTGGAACATACCGAAGTGAAGGGCAACTGCATCCATTGGGAGACGAAGGATGGGGGCAGGATGACTGTCCTGACCGCGGCGGCTGGGGAGTTCATAAAGACGGCATTGATACCATCAACTGGATAAAAAAACAGCCCTGGTGCAACGGACAGATCGCTGCTTTCGGACAATCCTGGTGCGGTGCGACTCAGCTTCTGCCATTGCTGACAGACAGTAATTGCGGGCTTGAGAGCTGCTTTATTGAATCGCCGGCTGTAAACAGCGGCTATGTAAACTGGCCGTACGATAACGGCTTTTTTGCGCAGGAACTTATGATTAC
>CAZTIY010000058.1:0-1109 GCA_964613765.1 uncultured Eubacterium sp. | reverse complement strand
ACCTGGTCATTCATTTTGTTTGATGACCAGATTAAGCACGGACGTATTGCCCCCGGAATAATTAAGAAAATAATAAAAGATACAGAATTGTTCGGGGGTCCCGAAAAGTGTCTTGCCGATCCGCTTTCTTTGCAGCAAAAGCTGATTGGCGAATGCGTTCCTGAATATGGTTTGCTGGATTTACCGATTGTACGATATTTCCCCGCATGGAAGAAATGGATTCTCAATAGAGATAATTTGGATTTCTTCTCATATAATGATACCTCCGAAAGGCCTCACAGCTTCAACCGGCCTGTATGCTTCTTGACAGGTTATTATGATTTATTCGGAAAGAATGCCGTACAGGCCTATGAAAGAGCTGTTAAGGATGCTCCGACAGAAGAGATTTCCGGGGGACACCGCCTGATACTCACACCTTTTAATCATGGTTATGTGCATCTTTCCGGAAACAGAGAACCGTTAAATTTCGATTACAATGCCGCTGTTCTTTCCTGGACGGACAGACAGATACGAGGAATTCCATGCGATATATATGACAAGGGTAAGGTCTTTATCTATGTTCAAGGCGAAGAACGCTGGTGCGCTGAACAGGCCTGGCCTTTACCTGATACTCAGTTTACGAAATTATACCTGCACAGTAACGGAAGCGCCAACACCGGAAACGGTGACGGCACACTCTCCGCTGTAACTCCCTGTGAGGAACCGGCGGATCACTATCAGTCTGATCCCGCAAATCCTGTTCCTTCATTATTTGATAATCGAATGGGCTTTGGCGGATATATGGATAACACTCCCGTTGAGGACAGGAATGACGTGCTTACATATACAACTTTGCCTCTTCAGAAGGACATTATGATAACAGGATGGGTCAATGCCACTCTTTATGCCGCTACAAGCGCTACGGACACTGATTTTATCATGCGTGTCTTAGATGTATATCCCGACGGCAGAGCATTGCTCCTGACCTTTGGGGGCGTACGCTGCCGTTACCGGGAGAACCGGCGTTCTCCTAAAGCCATGATCCCCGGACAGGTCGAAAAACTTGAGATACCCATGTTCGTAACGAGCTGCGCAATCAAAAAAGGTCACAGTATACGTGTCGAGGTGGT